>PMMM01000032.1 GCA_003162245.1 Phycisphaerales bacterium | reverse complement strand
AAATAAACAGGATGCGTATGAGTCCTTTCGCGGCCCCAGAGGCACCTACCTGATCGCCGAGATGGACCCGAATTACTACCACGACCCTGTTATGCCCAGAGCGTGGCCTGTTTCGTACATCCTTCTCGACGACGTGTTCAACGTGCGCGGCCGCCTGCGTGTTCACGGGCCGCTCTGGCCCGTCCCGCCGGGCGATTGGGACAACGACGGCCGCGTCGAGACGACCGTCTGGTGCCTCGAGCAGTACCCCCATTGCGTCATCGCCGTCGTCCGCCTGGGCCAAACCGAAAACGAGGTCGCCGCCCTAGTGCACTTGGACGTGCAGGCCCTGCTTCGGGCAGGCCGCCCGCAGACCGGCGCGCAGTGGCAGCCCTCCGACCCCGGCGCCCCGCCGGACCTCGCGTTCCTGATCTGGCCGCCCAAACCCTCGTCTGGGCCGACGCAGTTCCCGTCCTTCGGCCCGCCCCAGACCCTCGCCGTCCTCCGTTGGGACAAGCCCGGCGGCGTGCTCGTGCCCGTGCAACTCCCCGACGACGGCACCGTCACCGTCTGGACGCCCCCCGACGGCCAGCCCTACCGCTTTGGCCGCGACCAGAACGCGAACGAAATCTTCGACCAGCTCCTCCCCCCGCCCCCCGCCACCCAGCCCGCCTTCGCTCCGGCCCCCACAACGTCCCCGAACCCGCAGTGACGCCCCGCGCCACCGACCGCCCCGCTCACCGCGCGCCCCCGCTGCGGCAACGGATGCGGGACTTGTGCGTCCGCCCGAAGCGTGCGGCAAACTCGGACGTCCGTCGCCCGCCCGCGACCAACCTCAAACAAGACCCTTGACACGCCGACGTAATGAGCATATGCTCATTATGCGCGATGCGTAGAAACGAGCCCAGATGCCACGCCCCCACAAATGCCGCCTTATCGCTGCCCAACCGCCGGCCCACGCGTTCAAGCCCGCCGGCATCCCCGGCCACGCTCTGGAAACAATCGAGCTCGGCCTGGATGAACTCGAATCGCTGCGCCTCGCCGATCTCGAAGGCCTGTACCACGATGCAGCGGCCCAGCGCATGCGTATTTCACGCCCCACGTTTGGCCGTCTGCTCGAGTGTGCGCGGCACAAGGTCGCCTGCGCACTGTTTCAGTCGAAGATGCTGCTATTCAAAGGAGGTTCCGTCCTAATGCGCGGAATGCGAACATTCGAATGTGCCAATTGCCAGGCGCGCTTCGGCGAGCCGTACGGCACGGGACGCCCCAAGGCGTGCCCGAAGTGCCGGAGCCAGGACTTCTGCCGCGTGGCCGAAGAGCGAACCCCCCGGGCCGGCGACCCCCGAGCCAACCCGGTCGCTGCACCGGGTCTCGGACGCGGTCGCTGCTGCCGACGCCGCGCCGGCTGGTCGAGAGTCGTGCAGGCCTCGGCCGGCACACCCCCCGCTCCCAGCACGCGTCAAACTAACGCCTCACGCTCGGAGGATGCATCATGAGAATCGCAGTAGCGTCGGACGACGGCGTGAACATTGCGGCGCACACCGGCCGTTGCCGCGGCTTTGTGGTTTTCGACGTCAGCGGGCCAGCGGCCATTCGCGGCGAATACCGCCCCAATACGTTTACGGCTCATGCCCAAGGTGCGTGCACGGGCGCCCACGCGACCCCGCACGAGCATCATTCGCACGGACCGTTGCTCGAGGCGCTTCACGACTGTCGCGTCCTCATCACCCGTGGTCTGGGGCCGCGCCTCGTCGCCGATCTGGCCGCGCAGGGCATCGACGCCTACGTGTGCACCGCCGAACGTGCCGATGATGCCGCCCAACAATACGCGCAAGGTCGCCTGCCCCGGGCGGCGGGCACCGGGTGCTGCCGGCATTGCTGATTCGAAATGGAAAATCCTGACAAGCTAAGGACATCATCATGGAAACCCCGGTTGATCGCTTCTTCGAGCAATGGTCTGCGGATCAGGCCAAACTCAAGAACCTCGCCCCCGAAATCCAGCGCGGTTTCGGCGCGCTGTTCCAGGCCACTATGAAGGAAGGCGCGCTGAGCGTTCGCGACAAGGAGTTCATCGCGCTCGCAATCGGGCTGGCTACCCGCTGCGTGCCCTGCATCAATCTGCACGTGGAAAAGTGCATCGCGGCCGGTGCCACCGCCGCGCAAATCCTCGAGGCCGCTGGGGTCGCTGTGATGATGCAGGGCGGTCCGACCTTCACCCACGTCCCCGAGGTGGTCCGTGCGCTGGAACACTTCGGAGCACTGGAGCAGTAGCCCTCGCGCGCTTCGGTGTTCGCGCTTCGTCCGTGGACACGTTGGGCGTGGCGCGCATACGCCGACGCACGCCGGGATGTCACGCGAGGAACGCCTGGCGGCCGGGATTACGGATGGCTTGGTGCGCTACTCGGTCGGCATTGAGGACGTCGAAGAGCTGCTCGCCGATTTGAAACGGACGCTGGGGGACGACGGAGCCCAAGGACCATGCCTCGACAAGTCCTGAATTTCCTGATCGATGCCGTCACCCTGGCGCTCATGCTGGCGATGACCGCCACCGGCCTCCTGCTGAGGTTCGTGCTGCCGCCCGGCAGCCGCGGCGGACAAGGCCTGCGCCTGTGGNNACCGCCATGACTGGGGCGACCTCCACTTCTGGCTCGCCCTGGCCTTGCTCCTGATCGCGCTCGTTCACGTGGCCCTGCACTGGACGTGGGTGTGCACGCTGCTCGCCCGCTGGACCACGCGCACGGCGCGCCCGCTTGCCCCCTCCCTCGCCCGGCGCACGCTCGCGGGAGTCGCAGTTCTGGCGCTCTGCGGCCTGGCGGTCTCGGGCTTCCTCTGGCTTGGCCACGCCCAGACCCGCCCCGCGCCGACCGACGTGGGTCCGCAGCGCGGCCGCGGCGCCGGCCGTTCGGCGGAAACACAGCTTGAGCCGCCCAACGCCGGCGCTGCCGAGCCGCACGGTCGCCACGGCCCCCGCCCGGCACCCCCGCGTCCTGCTTGACTTTCTATGAATTCATGTTATCATAGACTAGAGCGTTTTCACTTTTCATCCGTTGCATAGCCGCAGTGGCGGAAGAACCCGGCGGCATCGGTGGGGGTGATGCGATCCAGCACGGGTTGGATCGCGGCCCACAGCTCCGAGACGACACGCAGCCCCAGGGTGCGGAGCCCCTGCTTGATCTTGCTGAACGC
>PMMM01000173.1 GCA_003162245.1 Phycisphaerales bacterium | reverse complement strand
TGCCGAGAATGCGGTTGCCCTGAGAGCAAGGCCTGGTGCCTCCGGTGCGTCGAGGACGCACCCTACGCACCCCTTCCCGGCGGTGTTCTACCTCCTATTCGTACCACAATGGCGGATGGGGACAAGAAATGGGGCGGAAGCGGTCGGCTTTCAGCTCTCGGCTGTCAGCTATCAGCCGGCAGGAATCAGCTCTCGGCTGTCAGCCGGAACGTGTCGCGGGGAACGCGGCTCGGCGGGAGCCTCGCCCTCCCCCCTACCGCGACCAGACGCGCGCGGTCGGCGCCGGGCGGGTCAGGGCCGACGCGACGTTGCGGCGGAGCGACGCCATGTTCATGTAGCGGCCGGGGCATTCGGTCTTGTGCGTGATCTCGCCGTGGCCGTAGATTTGCGTGTAGCCGACGCCGGTCTCCTGGACGAGCAGGCAGATGAGCTCTTGCAGCGTGCGCAACTGGGCCGGGGTCGGCGACTCGCTCTGGAAGTTGCCGATCAGGCAAATCCCGATGCCCTGCTCGTTGAAGAAATTGCTGTCCCGCCAGACGCCCATGTAGCGGCCGGCGGAGCTTTTGCAGTGGGCCCCGGTCTCCTGCCCGCGCCAGCGCGGGCCGACGAAGAGCTTGCCGTCGGGGTAGTTGACGCCGTTGCCGATCACGAAGTGGTAGCCGAGGCCGTTGGACCAGCCGCGTTTGTGATGCCAGGCGTCCATGCCCTGGGGCGTGGCGTTCTCGGCGGCGGAGTGGTGCACGACGATGACCTTCCAGCGGCGCGGGCTGATGCCGCCGGGCGGGATGATGTCGGAGCGCTTGACCGCCCCGCCGCCGTATTCCGGCACCGGCGCGGGAGGCGGCGCGGGCGGCGGGATCGGCTGGATGACCGGCGGCGGCCGCGTACCGAGAACCGGGCAGGGTACCCCCCCGGGTGTGCCCCCGCACGGAGCCCGGCAGCCCGCCAGCAGCAGCGCGCCCGCACAGGCCAGGATTGCAATCCGTTGCATACGCCTCTCCTTCGCGCACCGCGGCGGACGGGACCGCGCACCAAGCGCAGAATATACCGGCGCGGCGGCGGCGGCGTCCAGAGCGATTTGTCGCGAGGGGCAGCCCCAGGGCAACCGCATTCTCGGNNCGGAGAATGCGGTTGCCCTGGCAGCCCAGCGTATGCAACGTCGCCTACGGGGGGGTGACGCTACCTCCACGGGCGACGCTACCCGCACCGGCAGCGTCCAGCGCGATTTGTCGCCGGGCGCGGCGGGCGGCGGTACAATCGAGAGGTACGGTGGGACGGACCGGGCCGACCCATGCCGCCGGCCCCGCAGCGGTGAGCAACCATGTCCTTCAGCAAGTTCGGCCACGGCGAGCGGATGGATGAATGGTCACGCAAGGTCCACGCGATCATGGACGAGATGCGGAACCGGATGTTCTTCGAGTACCGCGCGTCCGGAGCGTGGCCGCCGCGGGTCAACGTCTACGCGGGTCACGGGGCGTTCTACGTGTGCGTCGAGCTGGCGGGGCTGGAGCGTGACCTGGTGTGCGTCGAGTGCATCGACGAGCACCGGATTCGGATCAGCGTCCGGCGGCCGCAGCCGCGCGTGGGCGTGCTGGAGGCACCGTTCAGCGTCGAGCTGATGGAAATCGACGAAGGGCCGTTCTACCGCGAGATCGAGCTGCCCGACGCGGTGGATGCCGACGCGATTGAGGTTTCCTACGACCGAGGCTATCTATGGATCACCGTCCCGAAGAGCCCGAGCCATTGAAAGACGGAGCGGCGACCGAGACCTCCGCGACGGAGACGCCGGTGGCCGAGACGCCGGCAACCGAGACGCCGCCGGCCGAGCCGAACACGCGCGCCGCGGGCGGCCGCGGGCCGGAGAAGGCTGATGCGCTGCCGCGCGACCTGCCGGTGCTGCCGGTCCGCGAGGTGGTGGTGTTTCCGGGGACGGTGGTGCCGCTGACGATCGGACGGGAGAAGTCCAAGCGGCTGATCGACGCGGTGCTGGCCGGCAACAAGCTGCTGGCGATCTGCACGCAGCACCGGGCGGACGTGGAGGACCCCTCGATCGACGATATCTACCGGGTGGGGACGGCCGCGAACGTGCTCAAGCTCCTGCGGATGCCCGACGGGACCAACAGCTTGCTGGTGCACGGGCTGGTGCGGATCGGCATCGAGGAGATGGTCGCGACCGAGCCCTACTGGCGGGCCTTGGTCAACGCACACGAGGACGAGGCGCCGGACTCGCTCGAAATCAACGCCCTGGCCCACACCGCGCGGCAGACGGCCGAGGAAGTGATCGCGCTGAGCCCGAATGTGCCCGACGAAGCCAAGCTGATCCTCGACAACATCGACCAGCCCGGGCCGCTGGCCGACTACCTGGCCGCGAACCTCTCGCTCGGCACACCGCAGAAGCAGGAACTGCTGGAAACGTTCGACGTGGCGGACCGGCTGCGGAAGGTGATCGCGACGCTGAACAACCAACTCGAGGTTCTGCACCTTTCGCAAAAGATCCAGGACGACGTGCGCTCGCACATCGACAAGTCGCAGCGCGAGTACTACCTCCAGCAGCAGCTCAAGGCGATTCAGAAGGAGTTGGGCGAAACGGATAGCCGGTCGACGGAGCTCGAGGACCTCCGCAAGCGGATCGCCGAGGCCAACATGCCCGAGGGCGTGCTCAAGGAGGCGACGCGCGAGCTGGGCCGGCTGGAGCGCATCTCGCAGGGCTCGCCCGAGCACGGCGTGATCCGCGACTACCTCGACTGGCTGTGCCGGATGCCCTGGAGCAAGGAGACGACGGACAATCTGGACCTGAAACGGGCGGAGGAGGTGCTGAACGCAGACCACTACGGACTGGAGCGGGTCAAACGCCGCATTCTGGAGTACCTGGCGGTCCGCAAGCTGAAGCCGGACGGCAAGGGGCCGATCCTGTGCTTCGTGGGCCCGCCGGGCGTCGGCAAGACCTCGCTGGGCCAAAGCGTGGCGCGGGCACTGGAGCGGAACTTCATCCGCATATCGCTCGGCGGCGTGCGCGACGAAGCCGACATCCGCGGGCACCGGCGGACGTATATCGGGTCGATTCCGGGGCGGATCGTGCAGGAGATCTGCAAGACGGGCTCGCGGAACCCCGTGTTCATGCTCGACGAGGTGGACAAAGTGGGGACCGATTTCCGCGGCGACCCGGCGGCGGCGCTGCTGGAAGTGCTCGACCCGCAGCAGAATCACAGCTTCACGGACCACTACCTGGATGTGCCGTTCGATCTGTCCAAGGTCCTGTTCATCGCGACCGCCAACCAGATGGACCCGGTGGCGCCCGCGCTGCAGGACCGGATGGAGGTCATCGAGCTGTCCGGGTACACGACTGCCGAGAAGCTGGAGATCGCCAAGCGGTACCTGGTGCGGCGACAGCTTGACGAAAATGGCCTGACCGACCGGAACATCCGCTTCGCGGACGACGCTCTGCGGACGATCATCGAGTCGTACACGCGCGAGGCCGGCGTCCGCAACCTGGAACGCTGCATCGCCACCGTGCTCCGCGGGCTGGCGGCCCGCGCGGCGCGCGGCGACCCGGTGCCGGAGATCGTCGCGGTGGGCGAGCTCGAAGAGCCGCTGGGACCGCCCAAGTTCGAGTCCGAACAGGGCTTACGGCAATGGGTGCCGGGCGTCGCCACGGGATTGGCGTTCACGCCGACCGGCGGCGACATCATTTTCGTCGAGGCCGCGAAGATGCCGGGCAAAGGAACGTTCACGCTGACCGGGCAGATCGGGGACGTGATGAAGGAGTCGGCCCAGGCCGCCCTGTCGCTACTGCGCTCGCGCGCGGTCGAGTGGAAGATCCCGGGGGCCTCCCTGCGCAACATGGACCTCCACATTCACGTGCCCGCGGGCGGTATTCCGAAAGACGGGCCGTCCGCGGGGGTCGCCATGCTCACGGCCCTGGTGTCGCTGCTCACCGGGCGGCCAGCAGACCCGACGGTCGGGATGACCGGCGAGATCACGCTGCGCGGGCAGGTGCTGCCGATCGGCGGCGTCAAGGAAAAGGTG
>PMMM01000261.1 GCA_003162245.1 Phycisphaerales bacterium | reverse complement strand
CCGGGAGATCATCGCGGCGGCGCGCGTCGAGGTCGAGCAGCGGTATCTGGCCCAGGCGGCCGCGGAAGCCCGGGCGGCGGCCAGCGCGCGGGCACGCGTGGCGGCGGCACGACGCCGGCGGATCACGCAGGTTGTCCTGGCGGGGGCGGGCGTCGTGCTGCTGTGGGTCGGCGGCGGTTACGCGCTGCGGCAAATCCGGCTGGCGCGGTTGCCGGATGCGATTCGCGGTGCTTGCGACGGGCACGACTACGACGAGGCGATCNNGAGGCCTGCCAGCGGGGTGCGGAACTGGTGCGCGGCGTCGGCGAGCAGAACTTCGCGGCAGCGCTGGAGGGCGGCCGGTGGCGCCAGGCGGCGGCGGCGCTGGATCAGATGGGGCGGCTGCCGGGCGCCGCAGGGGACCAGCAGGCCGAGCTGACGCAACGCGTCGGCGCGCTGGCGGAGGCCCTGGAACGTGCGGCGGCGCCGTCCGAGCCGCCGACGAGCAGGGAGGACGCGCGTCAGGCGATCGACCGGATCCTGGATAACCAGCACGGCGTGGCGCGCTTCGTGACGCCCGCGACCGAGGTGCGGCTCCGCCGGCTCNNGGCCGACTACGCGGCGGCGCTCGATCGGGTCGGCACGTCCGGCCGTGAAGGGGGCGAGCAGATGCGCGCGTATCTCGAGCGGCTCCGGGCGGTCGCCGCGGCCGCGGCGCAGGAATCCGATTTCGCGCGTGCGGCCGCGGTGCTCGAGGTGGCCAGCCACTGCACGGGCGCCGCGAAGTCGGCGAAGGGCGAACCGCAGCACGTGCGGCGGACGTGGGAATCCGTGCTCCAGCAGGCGCTCGATCAGCAGCGGTGGCCGGAGGCGCGCTCCTTTGCGGACCGCTTCGACAACGCGTATCGGGACGAGTCGCCGGGTCGCAAGGTCTTGGAGAGCCGGGGGCCCGAACTGCTGAAGCAAGCGGACGCCAGCGTGCGTGCGCGGGATTACGCCGCAGCGCAGCGCGCGATGCTGGGCGCGCTGCAACTCCGTTGCCCGGTCGGGGACGTGACGGCGCTCATCAAACGGGCGATCGAGGAGGCCGCGGGCACACAGGCGTGGGACAGCCTGTTCGAGCTGGTGACGGAGTTGGAACGGGCCGAGCCGGGCCGCACGGTCGGCAAGCAGGGCTTCGAGGCGTTGTTCGACAAGGCGCTCCGGCGTCGCGACGCCGCCCAGGTGGGGCGGTGCGAGCGNNGCTGGACCGGCTCGATCCAGGAACGGGGCGCGCGCGACTGGAGGGGAAGCTGGGGGTCGACGTGCTCCGCGAAGCGAATCGCTCTATCGAGCGGGATAAGCCGCGCGAGGCGGTGAGCAAGCTGGCCGACTGGGCGCCGATTCTGGCGTTGTCGCAGACGGAGTGGCCGAGATTCTGCCGCGAACGCGGCGCGGGCCTGGCGGCGGCCGCGAAAGACGCTCTGGCGGAGGCCGAACAGAAGGACGATACGGTCCTGCGCGCGCAGTTGGGTGTGCTGAGCCAACTCCTGTCGGCGTGCGCCGGGGGATGATCCCGGCCCGCGGCTACCTCTCCCACGTGTCCGTTATTCGATGTCCAGCGACAGCAGGTACGTCTCCAGCACCTTGCGCTTGTCCTGTTCCTGGTTGCGGGCGGCCTCGATGTCGGCGCCGAGCTTGGTGATCCTCTCATCCACTTCGTCGAAGTTCTTGAGCTGGCGCTTGTAGGCGTCGGTGCTCTTGTCGAGCGTCTTCAGGTTCTCGCGGATGCGGGCCTGGTCCTTGGTGGCCTCCTCACGCTGCCGCTCGAGATCGGCCCGCTGCCGGGCGATGTCGTCCACCGCCGTCCGCAGCTCGATGACCTTCTCCAGGGCCGCCTTGACCTTCGGCGAGATCACGCGGGCACTCAGGTAGTAGCGAATCGTGTCGAGGCCGGTGTCGGTCAGCGTCAGCGACTGGTCGGCGACCTTCTCCAGCACGACCTTCTGCGACTTCGTCTCCTTGGCCGGCACCGCGACCTTGAACCGCAGCAGCGTCTGCGTCCGCTCGTACGGCTCCTTGGGCTCCAGCAGCTTCCAGTCCTCTGAATACGCCTGCTCGACGATCACGGTCCGCGGCTTGTCCGCCTTGCTCTTGATCTCGTATTCGCGGGTGTCCACGAAGCGGTGGCGGTGCCACAGCGTCCCCTTCGCGATCTTCAGGCTGACGATCTCGTCCGGCTGCGGCTGCTGCTTGATCAGCACCTCGGTCGAGAGGTCGAGGGCGTACGCGACCAGCCGCTTCTCGTCGGGCTTGAGGTCGGGCAGCTTCGCGTCGCCGGCGTAGATGTCGCTGTCGAAGACAGTGACCGGGCCCTGCATCAGGTTCAGGCCGGTGGTGTTTTTCAGCTCCAGGCCGTTGAGCGGGTATTTCGGGTGCGTGGCGATGTTGAAGATGCTCACCTTCGTTGCCTCGACCTCCTGGTTGACGATCGGGAGCATCGCCGAGTGCTGGCGCGGGATCGAGACCGGCATGGCGATGTGGTAGGCGAACAGCTCGCCGGCCTCCATCGCTTTGGCGACGGATACGACGCCGGCGCCGGCGAGGGCGACGCCTCCTGGGGCTTCCTGATCTGCGAACGTGACCGTTGACTCGGCGGGCATCGGTGGCGCGGCTGGCGCCATGACGACGGGAGCCCTGGCCTTCGCGCGGCCCGCAACCATGTCCCCGCCCGCTTTCCGGGCGAGCGGCACTTGCTCGTTCTGTGTCGCAACCCCGCCCTCATACGACGGCGGGCGCAGCGACGCGTACAGCTCAAGCTGCTCCAGCGGGCGCGGGACGTACAGCGGCGTGTACAGGTCCATGCGGAACGAGATGGGCCGGCCGGAAACGAGCGACAGCCGGACGTTGTTCCAATCGCGTTCGGTCGCGTTCTCGACCGTCGCCCAGCCCTGGACGAACGGCTTCTTGTCCTTCTCGTCGGACAGCACGAGGCGGTAGCTGGTCTTCCAGATTGGGGCTTCGAGCAGGTACGCGGCCCGGACCTTCCGCTCGCCCTTACCCTCAAAGCTCACAACGACGCTCTTTTTGTCGGCGTCGTGCCCGGAGGCAAGCGTCGCCAGGGCCTTACGCAGCTCCGCGTCCACCTTCGCGCTGCTGAGCTTGATGCCCTGGAGCTTGGTCAACTCCAGGTGTTGCAGACCCGCGTCCGTCAGCAGCGTCAGCCGCTCGATCTCCTGCAAGGTCTTGCCGTCGGGGTCGACTACCTGCTCCCGATCGACGCCGACAATGAGGCCGGTGCACGACAGCGGGCCGGTGATCTCGACCGGCTCGCCGCGGAGCTGGTCGAGAAGCTGGCCGAGCGTGGGTTTGCCGGTGAGGTTGACGCCGAAGCTGCGGAGGGTCTTCTCGATCGGGTCCTGGGAAGCGTAGCTGATGATGCCGATCTTGCCGCCGCCGAAGTCCTGGACGACCATCGACTTGATGATGTCGTTGATCTGGTCGGTGCGGAACTGGAGGGCGGCGGTAGCGTCGCCGGTGACGGTCGTGTCGCACTCGAAGTAGCCGACGCCGCTGGAGAAGAGGGCGACGCGGGAGACGTCGAGATCGGCGGGGGTGGCGTCGGCGGCGAACGCGGCGGTAGCGGCCAGGAGCACGATCAACGCGGGCAGGGCCAGCAGGTTCATGACAGACCTCCTATGTCCGGGTGGATTGTTCCGTTCGACCACCCGGTAGGATATCTGACGCCGGGGCGGGCGGATAGTTCCCAGCCGTCGCATTGGCCCCGCGGGTGTGGCTACTCTTTGTGGAGGCGGCGGGTGGGGCGGTCTGGAGAATTCCGTCGTGGTATACGAAGTCAGGCCGTGGCGACGCGGGAAAGGGTGCGGGGCGCGCAGCGGGGGCGCGGAAGGCGGCCAGAACCGGGTATTCCGGCGACTGGCGCGCCGTGGGTTCGGAATCGGAATGTCTTTTGGTATCCCCTGTCCTCATGGTGGG
>PMMM01000051.1 GCA_003162245.1 Phycisphaerales bacterium | reverse complement strand
CGCGGCGGTGGGCCGGCGCGGCGTGGGGCCCGCGGGCGGCATTGATCGCCGGGCTGCTCGTCTGCTTCGATCCGTTTGGCATCTTCTTCGCGAACCTGCTGCTGACCGAGACGGTTTTCACGTTGCTGCTGCTCGCGCTGGTCGGCTGCGCATGGCAAGTCGTCGAGCGGCCGGCGAGCAGGGGGGCGCTGGTCGGGTTTGCTCTGCTGGGGGCCGCGGCGGTTATGACGCGTCCCGCGGTCGTGCTGCTGGTGCCGCTGTTGTGGCTGNNCTGGTCGGCGTGTGGAGCGGCGACCGGCGGCGGATATGGCTCCGCTTGGCGATATGTCCGCTGGTGCTTGCGGCAGCGCTGCTTCCGTGGGGCTTGCGCAACAAGGCGGTGCTCGGGTCGTTCGCGTGGCTTTCGACCAACGGCGGCGTGACGCTGTACGACGCACAGGGCCCACAGGCCGACGGCAGTAGCAACCAGGCTTTCCTGCCAGACACGCCGGCGTTTCGCGGGCTCGACGAAGTCACGCTCGACCGCACGCTGGCGAGGCGAGCCATCGAGCAGATGCGCGCCGACCCCGCCCGCGTGCTGCGTTTGGCGGGCGTGAAGCTCCGGCGTACCTGGAGCCCGATCCCGAACGTGGCGGAGTATCGCAGCGGCGCGGTCGCGACTGTCGGCGCCGTCTACACCATCGTCGTCTTGTTGGGCGCCGTCGCCGGACTGGCGCGGCTACGGGGGCGGCGGACCGCACGCGCGCTGCTCTGGGTGCCGGTGGTGTACTTCACGCTCGTGCACTGCGTGTACATCGGCAGCGTCCGCTATCGCGTGCCGCTCATGCCGCTCCTGGCCATCGCCGCCGCCAGCGTTCTCGGCGTAACGCAAAAACCCGAGAATCAGCGGGCCACATAGCGATTGCAGCGCGCCGTCGGAATCCAGTACGATCATGATAAGAGCGGGGTCGCGAGCCGTTTTTCGGCCCCGAGGCTGCGATGAAACGTGAGCCGCCCGAAATCTGCGACTTCTCGTGCCCGTACGCGGCGTTTCCGCCTGCGGAGACGGCTGGCATTTGCCACACCATGTCCGCCGTCTGGTGCCGGAAGCTGAAAGAACTCGTCAACAAGAACACGCCCTGTGAGTGGCGGAAGCGGCAGGCCGGCGGCGAAGCGCGCCGTCGGCGCGCGACGCGGGGTTGATCTCGCCGTTATACTCCCGGCACGTGCGCAGTCGCGCGCGTGCGAAGGAGATTCCCGTGCCCGCTGCCGACCTGCAATCGTTCGTCGCCGAGCTCGAACAGCGCGGCTGGCTCAAACGCATCGCCGTCGAGGTCGATCCCGCCCTGGAGATCACGGAGATCGCCGACCGCGTCACGACGGCCGGCGGGCCGGCCCTGCTGTTCGAACGCGTCCGCGGCTCGCAGATGCCGCTGCTAATCAACACGTTCGGCACGCGGGAGCGGACGTGCCTGGCGCTGGGCTGCAACGGCTTCGACGAGGTGGCCGCCCGCGTCAAAGACCTGCTCAAGCCCGAGATTCCGACCACGCTCTTGCAGAAGCTCCGGAAACTCCCCGAACTGGCCCAGCTCGGCAGCCTGCCGCCGAAGATCGTGAAACGCGGCCTTTGCCAGGAGGTCGTGCACACTGACGACGCCAACCTTTTTGCGCTGCCGGCGCTCAAGTGCTGGCCCGAAGACGGCGGCCGCTATATCACGCTCGGAGCCGTGTTCACGAAGAACCCCGACACCGGCGACCGCAACGTGGGCATGTATCGCGTGCAGCTCTTCGAGCCCAAGCTGGCCGCGATGCACTGGCACATGCACCACGATGGCGCCCGGCACTTCCGGCTCTACCGCGAGCGCGGCCGCCGGATGCCGCTGGCGATCGCGCTCGGCGGACCGGCGGTGCTGCCGTACGTCGCGACGTGCCCGCTGCCGCCGGGGATCGACGAGTGCCTTTTCGCCGGGTTCTTGCAGGGGCAGCCGCTGGAACTGGTGCCGGGCGTCTCGCAGCCGGAGATCGAGGTGCCGGCGACTGCGGAGATCGTGATCGAAGGCTACATCGACCCGGCGGAGGACTTGATTCTCGAAGGGCCGTTCGGCGACCACACGGGGTTCTACTCGCTCGCCGATTACTATCCGCGCTTCCACGTCACCGCGGTTACGCATCGGCAGCGTCCGATCTACCCGGCGACGATCGTCGGCAAGCCGCCGCAGGAGGATTTCTGGCTCGGCAAGGCGACGGAGCGGATCTTCCTGCCGGTGGTGCAGATGATCGTGCCGGACGTGCTCGACTACGATCTGCCGACGTTCGGGTGCTTCCACAACTGCGCGTTCGTGAAGATCCGCAAGGAGTACCCGTACCAGGCGCGGCGGGTGATGCACGCGCTGTGGGGCGCGGGGCAGATGGCGCTGACGAAGATCATCGTCGTCGTCGACGCGGACGTGGATGTGCACAACCCGGACGACGTGCTGTTTCACGTCGGCGCGAACGTCGATCCGCAGCGCGACATCGAGCTCGTCCGCGGCCCCGTGGACATCCTCGACCACGCGGCCCCCGTCTGCGGCGCCGGCAGCAAGATGGGCATCGACGCGACGCGCAAGCTCCCCGGCGAGGGCACGGTCCGCGCCTGGCCGGCGGAATTGGAGATGACGCCGGAGGTCAAGGCGCTGGTGACGCGGCGGTGGGGGGAGTATGGACTCTGAGCGCGGCATTCACCGGCACGGCGTTGTTGCACGCATCGCCTTGGCCGTCGCGGCGGGCTTGGCGCTGCTGTGCGGGGTCGGCGGACTTGTCAGCCTGCTGCACACCGATCTGGAGTTGACGCTGCGCCGACAGTACGAACCACTCGTCCATGTCGAGGGCGCGGTGCAATCGAGGACGCTCCGTGTTGGATTCGCGCGCGGGTTTTTGAAAGTGAACAGGTCGGACCACAAGTACACGACCCTGCTGGCAATGCCAGGACCCCAGCCATCCGGGGGGATCGAGCGCTTGGTGACTTGGTGGAAGCTGGACTGCGCCGATTATCGCGTTTTCGAGTTGCAGTGCGCATCATGGATCCCCTTCGTCCTATTTGGCGTTCCGCCCGCGATGGCTTTCGTTCGCGGGCCGCTCCGGCGCTGGCGTCGTCGGCGCGCGGGTTGCTGCCTGGCCTGCGGCTACGACCTGACGGGCAACGTCTCGGGGGTGTGTCCAGAATGTGCCACGCCGACCGGCATCGTACCCCCTGCCGAGCGTGTGGCGCCGCCGCGCGACGGAAACACGTGAATCTGCTTCCGAAGGTCGACATCCTGACTCTCGTGCTCATCCTGCTCATCCTGTCGCCGGCCGGAGGCGTTCTTCTGCACGCACTGACGGAGGGACGGAGGTCGTTGTTCCGCAATGTCATCGTCGCGCTCGCTTACTACGTGGCTCTGGCGCTAGCGTATCTGTCAACGCTGTTTCTCCTGCTGGGCGGCGTCTGGCAACTCCAGTTCGCTGTGTATACCCTCCTCGCGCTCGGACCGGTGATCGGCCTGGGCATCGCAGTCGCACCGGCCGTTGATCGCCGCAGGAAAATCAGTGGCAAGTGTCGGACTTGCGGGTACGACCTCACCTGCAACGTCTCGGGCCGGTGTCCCGAGTGCGGCACGCCGATCGACTGGTTGAAGCAGTAAACTGACGCTTCTCGCGCTCGTCTGGGGGCGGCATGGCGCTGTGTCATTGAAACAGCGGCGCGATCGCGGTCATTTGACGTACCGGCACGGTTCGCCCCGCGCGCCTATCATCCCCTACGTGGCGAAGGATGTTCGTTCGGGCAACGGAGGACATCGCTCATGAAACGCATTGGAGTCATTCTCATGGCCGGAGTGCTGGCAGCGCACGCACGCGCGAAGATCGTGACGGAAAACGTCCCGTATCAGCATGGTGACGTGGCGTTGGAGGGCTACTTGGCGTACGACGATGCCGCGCGGGGCAAGCGGCCGGGCGTGCTCGTCGTGCACGAGTGGTGGGGGCTCAACGACTTCGCCAAGCAGAAGGCCCGCGAGCTGGCCGAGCTGGGCTATGTCGCGTTCGCCGTGGACATGTACGGCAAGGGCCGTGCCACCGACAATCCCGACGAGGCCGGCAAGCTCGCGGGGCAGTTCCGCGGCGACAACGCGCTCTGGCGGGGGCGGGCGAAAGCCGCGTACGACGTGCTGGCGAAGAACGAACGCGTCGATGCTCACAAAATCGCCGCGATCGGCTTCTGCTTCGGCGGCTCGACGGTGCTGCAGCTCGCCGCCAGCGGCGCGGACCTCGCGGCCGTGGCCAGCTTCCACGGCGGCCTGATGCCGCTGGCCGAGGACGATGTACGCCGGATCAAGGCCAAGCTGCTGATTCTGCACGGGGCGGCGGACACGCACGTCCCGGATGACGTGGTGAAGGCGTTCGAGGATTCGCTCCGCAAGTCCAGCGTGGATTGGCAGATCGTCATCTACAGCGGTGCCAAGCACGCCTTCACGAACCCGGATGCGGACAAGCTTGGAATGGAGGGCATCGGCTACAACAAGCTCGCCGCCGAGCGGTCCTGGCGGCACATGCGGCTGTTCTTCGACGAGGTGCTGGGGCCGATCGGCAAGTGACGTGCGCGCCGCGGCCGTGCGCGGGCGCGGGCCGCTACGCCTTGGCAGGACTGGTGGCTGGCCGTCGGCGGACCGGACGCTTCTCGTCCGGGTTGATCGCATCCACGAGCGCGTGATCGTTCGGAAAGCGCGCCCGCAGGGCCGGCAGTACCTCCCGCAACGCCGCGGCTTCGTGGTCATGCAACTTCGGCGTGACTTTCTTGAAGTCCGCCAGCCAGTCCGTCCACCGTGGCAGCGGCACGCGGACGTCGCAGCCCAGCGCATACAGCCGGACCGAAACCTCCTCGACGCCGCGGTTGGGGTTGATGGACACGTACACGTGCTCGTCGCGATGGACCGCCCACCAGAAGGGGTTCCGGCGGTTGGCCTGCACCCAGGCGTCGACGTAGTGCCGGGCGAAGCGCGGCCGCTCCGGCCACTTCGCGTAACACGGCCAGTGCACCGGCGTGTTGCACATGTGCGTCAGCGGGTCGCCCTTCGGCAGAAAGTCGCCGGTGGCGCGGAAGAAGCCCTCGCGGGGGCCGATGGTTGCGTTGCAGAGCCCGCACTTGATCTGCGGCGTCGGCGTCGCCATCAAAAAACACCCTGGCGCGACGGCCGAAGGTAAAAAGCAACTCGCCCGCACCACCGACCGCCATGGACGCGGGGATTATAGCAAGCCGGCGGCGAGGGAGGCCACGGCCCGCAGCGGATTCCGTGGCGGTGGCGGCGCGGGGCGGCGCGACCCGGCTCGCCGCGATGCTACTGGTCGCGCGGCGGCTTGCGGCCCTCTTTGAAAGTGACCTTGAGCGTCCGCTCCTCACCCTTGCGGAGCACTTTGACGTCCACGCTGTCGCCCGGCTTGAAACCCTTCAGCGCGTCCATGTACCCGTAGATGTCCTTGATCTTGCGCTCGCCGATCTGCACGATCCGGTCGCCGTCCTGCATCCCCGCCGCCTTGGCCGCCCCGCCGTCCATGACCACGTCGGCCACGACGCCCGGCTGGTCGTCGCCGGCGACATCCGGCGTAATGCCGAGCCGCACGCTCGGCATGGCCGGCTGGCTAGTCTCGCGGCCGGACCGGCGGCCGGCGCGGGCTTTTTCCTCGGCTTCCTGTGCCTCCTTTTCGTGCTCGACGCCCGGCTTGATCTGCTGGTCCTCCGGGGCGGCTTCGCCCGTCTGCGTCTGGAAGGTGGGCCCGTCCTTCATGTCGGCCAGCTCGCGGACGATCTGGTGAAACGCCGTCAGCACCTTCGTCGCGCCCGGCGCGTCGATCAGCTCCCAATCATCCTCCGGCGTGTGATACTGCTGGTGCACGCCCGTCATGGGGAACAAGTAGGGGATGTTGCTGTAGTAGAAGCTCGCGTGGTCGCTGGCCCCAGTCATGCCCTGTGCGGCCCGGAATTTGAGGTCGGCCTGCTCCGCGGCCCGCCGGACCAGCGCGTCGAACTCCGTCGCGCTGGGGATGCCGAAGATCACGAACTTGTCCAGACTGAGCCGGCCGATCATGTCGAAGTTGACGACGGCGCGGATGTCGGCGAGCGGGATGGTCGGGTGCTCGACGAAGTGCTTGCTGCCCAGCAGGCCGAGCTCCTCGCCGCTGAACGCGATGAAAAGCACGTTGCGGCGCAGGCCGCCCTCCCGGGCCAGCACGCGGGCCGACTCGATCACGCCCGCCGTGCCCGAAGCGTTGTCGTCCGCCCCGTTGTGAATCACCGGCGTCTTGTCGCGGCCGCGCCAGTTCGGCACCTTGCCGAGGTGGTCGTAGTGGGCCCCGACGACGATCGTCTCGTCCGTGTGGCCGTCGCCCTTGAGCAGGCCGATCACGTTGCGCGTCGGAATCTTGTTCGCCTGAATGCCGGGCCGGATCTTTGCGTGCAGCTTCAGGTCCGTGGAGAGGGGCTTCCGCTCGTGCTCGAGCTTCTCCTGCACGCCGTCCAGCGGTCCCAGCCCGGCCTTGTCGAGCAGCGCCTGGGCCAGCGGCCGCGACACGTGCACCATGGGCAGGTCGAAGGTCTGGTGGCTCAGCTCCTCGTCGAAGTCGCTGAGCTTGTCCTCGAGCCCTTCCCGCCGCGGATTGACGATCAGCAGCGCCTTCGCCCCGTGTTGCGCCGCGGTCACCGCCTTCTTGCGGAACTCCGAGTAGATCGACGGCTCCCTGCCGCCGAAGTCGGCGTTCGGGTCGTCGCTCTGCGGCTCGAAGCGGAAGATCAGCAGGAGCTTGTTGGTCGCGTCGAACCCCGCGTAGTCGTTGTATTCGTGCAGATCGGCCTCGATGCCGTAGCCCGCGAACGCCAGCGGCCCCTCGACTTCCTCCGTCGCGGAGGAGGACAGCGGGGTCCAGTCCTTGTGCACGGCCCACTTCCGATCGAGGCCGTCGATCTCGAGCGCCGCCTCCGCGTCCACGACCTTCTTGCCCCGCCGCACCTCAAACGACTGGAACCACGTGCCGTCGTCGCCGGCCGGCTTCAGCCCCGCAGCCTGGAACTGCTTGGCAATGTACTCGGCGGCCAGCTCGATCCCCGGCGTGCCCGGCGCGCGGCCCTCCAGCTTGTCGTCCGCCAGGTACTTGATGTGTGCGAGATACGCATCCGGGTCGAACAGCGCGGCGGACGGACGGGTCGTGGGCTGCGCGCGGGCAACCAGCACCGCGGCGACCACGACCCACAAGCGCCCCAGCGGGCGACGGAAAATACGCGGCATCCGATATCTCCTGGGCGCCCGCGCGGCTCACACGGCCGGCGACGCTACGGGGATGATATCGCGCCGCGCGCCCCCGGGCGCCTGAATCCTCGTGCGGCACAGCCCGGCACAATCACGCCCGCGCCACTATACTCTCAGTCAGTGGACAATATCACGCACAGCCTGCTGGGGGCTGCCCTCGCGAAAACCCGCCTGGGACAGGCCGCGCCCTTCGCGGCGGTCGCCCTCGTCGCCGCGGCCAACCTGCCGGACTGCGAGAACGCGGTCCTGGTCTTCTGCGACCGGTCGACGAGGATGATCCAGCACCGCGGCGTCACGCACGGACTGCTCGGCGTCGCGCTCGAAATCCCGCTTTTCACGCTCCTGATGTGGTGGCTCGGAAAACGCTTCGCCCGCGGCCGCCCGTCGGGGTCGTTTTGGGCGCTGCTGCTCGGCATCGCGCTCGCCACGCTATCGCACCCTCTGCTGGACTGGTGCAACACCTACGGCTGGCGACCGTGGCTGCCGTTCGACGGGACGTGGTACTACGGCGACCTGCTGTTCATCGTCGATCCGTGGTTGTGGCTGCTGCTGGGTGCGGCCGTGTGCCTGGCCGGACGAAGGACCAAGGCCGGCAGCGTGGCGCTCGCGGCGTTGGCCGTTGTGGTCAGCGCTGTAGTTGTGATCGCTGGCGACCGCGGCCCACGCGTGCTGCAGATCGCCTTTCCGGCCGTCATACTCGCGCTCGCGCTGGCCCGGTGGAGCCGCTTTGGCCGCCGGCGCCCCAACGCCGTCGTGCTGACGACGCTAGCGCTGGCGATCGCGTACGTCGGCTTTCTCGGCTGGGCCGGCCGCACCGCTTGGCGGATGGCTGAGCCGGTGATCGCCGCCCAGTTGCCCCCGGGGGAGACGATCGGCGCCCGCACGATCAGCCCGCAGCCGGCGAATCCCTTTCGCTGGCAGATCGTCGCCGAGACGCAGCGCGCGGTGTACTGCGCCGAGGTCTCGCTCCGTGACGGCTCCGGCGAGCCGGTGCGCGTGCTGAACAATCTGGACGATCCGCTCGTGCAGCGCGCCGCCGACTCGCGCGAAGGTCGGGCGTGGCGGGCATTTGCCCGAAATCCGATTGCCGCGATCACGCCGGACGGCCACGGCGGCCACCGCGTCCACTTGATGGATGCGCGCTACGGAATGCGTCCCGGCCGCGGCTTCGGCGGCCTCTCCGTCGACGTGCCCGCCGGGCCGGACGAACATCCGGCCCAGTAAGTGGCTCGGCCGCGGCCTCACTCGCGCGTCAGCTCGTCGATCTTCGCGGCGAGGATGAAGTCGCTCTCGCTCAGCCCGTCGATCTTGTGCGTGTAGGTCTGGATGCGGACCTTGCCCCAGGTCAGGTAGATGTCGGGGTGGTGGCCTTCCTGCTCCGCGACCTCGCCGATGCGATTCACGAACCTCAGCGCCGAGACGAAATCGGGGAACGCGTAGTTCTTGGTCAAATGGTGCGTCTGGATGACCTCCCAGCCGCGAAGCTGGTCGATCAGCGGGATGATCTGGTCGGCGCCCAGCGGCGGCACCCCGCCGCGGCAGGGGACGCAATGTTTCGTGGCCAACTCGGCCATCGGTTTCTCCTTACGGCCCACAGACGCCCGATTGTAGGCGCGCGAGAGTCACCGCCAGCGGATTGCTCGCCAGGCGTTGCGGTTGAGGGCGCCGCGCTGCGCATGCGGGCAGGTGATGGCCGTCGACCGACAGCTACTCCCGTATCCCCTCAACGCTGGCGGTGATCTTGACGTCCTCGCCGAGGGCGCCGGGGAGTCCGCTCACGCCGTATTCGCTGCGTTTGACCGTGAAGGTCGTCTCGAAGCCGGCGCGGAATTCGCCTTTCATGCCGGGGCCGGCGCCGGTCAGCGTGACGGTGGTCGTGATGGGCTTCGTGGTGCCGTGGAGCGTCAGATCGCCCGTCACGGCGAGCACGCCGGCGTCTTCCTTCTTAACGCCGGTGCTCTTGAAGGTGATGTCCGGGTACTTCTCGACGTCGAAAAAGGCGTCGGATTTTAGGTGCTTGTCGCGGGCCTCGTTGTGCGTGTCGATGCTCGTGGCCTTGATCGTGATGTCGAAGGCGTCCTTCGTCGGGTCGTCGTCATTCAGCACGAACGTCCCGGCGGTCTCGTTGAACCGGCCGTAGAAGTTCGTGACGCCGAAGTGCCGGATGCAGAACACGTTCGACGCGTGCACCGGGTCCACTTTGTACGCGCCGGTCGCCGGGCCGGCCGGCTTCTCCTTGGCCGGCTGCGACTCCGCGGCCTTCGGCTTCGCCTCCTGCGCCACAAGCGCAAGCGGCAAGACCACAGCGGCGACCAGACCGGCGACAGCAATGCTCCAGATGTTCCTCATGACAGGCTCCCTTCGGTTAATGGGGACCATTCCCACGCGTGGATGATAGGCCGGCCCGCCGGGGCCCGACAACTCTGTGCTATGCGTGTCCCGCGGCTCGCGGTAGCATGGCTCACATCGAACGGCGTGTTCGGCGGCCAGTGGCGAGCTATGGCCGCACGTCCGGCAGGGGCTGGAATGCGCGAGTCCCCGACCATCACGTTGACCCGCTCGACGCGCGACGGCGCCGTGGACGCCGAGTTTGTCGTGCCGCGACAGCTCGGCTCGGTCCGCTTGCAGCGGGAGATCGGCCGCGGCGGCATGGGGGTCGTCTGGCTGGGGCAGGACGAGCTGCTGAGCCGCAACGTGGCCGTCAAGTTCCTGCTGAGCGCGGCGCCCAGCCCGGATGATCCGAACTTCGGCCGGTTTATCGAAGGAGCCCGGGCGGCGGCGATGGTCCGCCACGCGGCCCTGACGGTCGTGCACCACGCGGACGTCGTGGCGAACGTCCCCTATCTGGTGATGGAGTACGTCCCGGGCGCTTCGCTCGCTGCGGTGCTCCGGAGCTGCGGCCCGCTGGACCTGCCGGCCGCGCTGGCCGTGCTGGAGCAGGCAGCGGACGCCCTGGGGGAGCTGCATGAGCGCGGCATCGTGCACCAGGACGTCAAGCCGGCGAACGTGCTGCTGGACGACGCGGGGCGGGCGTTCGTGACCGACTTCGGGCTGGCGCACCTGCGTACGACCGGCGGCGTGCCGCAATCCCCGGCGCATGTGGCCGGGACGCCCGCGTACATGGCCCCGGAGATGTACGCGGGGCACACTTCGGCCCGCAGCGACGTGTATGCCCTGGGCATCATGACGTACGAGCTGCTCTGCGGCGTGCTGCCGACGCGGGCGTCGCCCGACAACGCCAACGCCGAGGTTGTGCTGCCGACGTACACACTGGAACAGCGCGGCGTGGCCCCCGGCGTGATCGACGTGCTGCAGCGTGCCACGCACGCCGACGCCGTGTACCGCTACAAGACCGCCCGCCATTTTCTGCGCGCCTTTCAGGATGCGTGTCCGGGTGTCGGCGCCCCAGCGCTCGGCCGGCGGACGCTGGCGCGGCTGGCCGCGCGGTGCCATGACACGCCGGAGGCGACGGCCGGCCATGTCACCGGGGAGTCCACGCCGAGTTCCTACTACGAGGTTCTCGCTTCGCGTGCGGCCGCCAAACGCGGCCCGACGGCAGTGCCGCAGAAGTTGGACGCCCCGGAGGCCCCCGCGGCGCCGGCGCCGATGCCGGTGGTCGCGGCCGGCGAAGCGCTGGCCTTCGACCTGCCGTGCGCAGCTTGCACGTACAACCTCCGTAGCCTGCGCCCGGAAGGCCGCTGTCCGGAGTGCGGCGAACCTGTCGCAACCAGCGTCCATCCGGACCGCCTCGTATTCGCGGATCGGCGCTGGCTCCGCCGCATTGTGCGCGGACAGACGCTGTTTCTGCTGGCCATCGCCGTCTGGTTCATCTCATGGCAGGCGATCGGCGTTTGGGCGTTCACAAGCAAACCAAGCGTAGCTTGGCATGTCCTTCGGTTGGCCATCGACGTTTTCGCGACGGTGCTCCTGAGTGTCGCGGCACTGCAATCTGTCAGCACTGCGTTCGGGTCCGGGCTGACGAGGCGCCAACGGGTCGCTTGCTGGCTCACACGCGGCGCCGCCATCGGGTACGTCCTGCTTGCGTTCGTCTCGGTTGCACGTGACCCGGCGCTGGCAGCGTGGCGCATCTGGTTCGCGTTGCCGTATTGGCTGGACATGCTCACTCTGCGTCGCCACGAAGTCTCGACCGCGCTCGCCCTTCTAGTTCAGGTCGGAGTCTGGGTCTTCCTTCGCACTCTGGCCTTGCGCATACCGGACCTCCGTTTGGCGCGCGCTCTCCGCATCGGAGCGTGGTTCTTCGCAATCGTCTCGCTGGCGCTCCTCGCGGCGGCGTTCAGGCGTGCCGGAGACGCACCACCGGCAGTCACGGTGGTCATCGTGCTGGCCATGTTGATTCACCCCCTGTACGTGCTGCGGCTGACTTGGCCCGCGCGGCGCGCACTCAAGAACATCTTGCGAATCGGAGTCCCGGAGCGATCCCTGACCGCTTCGAGCGAAGCCTGCACCGCACCAACCCGGTCTGAATCTCAGCACAGCCCACCCCCGCAGCCAGATCACTGCGCGTGATGGTGCGACGCCAGATGTAGCAGCCGGCGTCCCTGCCACCCGTGAACGACGGAGACGCCCCGGCCTTTGTGGCCGGCACGGGGTCAGCCGCTGCGGGGCGCCGCCGAATCACGCACAGCGATTTCAAAGTAACGCCGGCGCCCGTGCCTGCTGTCGGATCGGGCACCGGCCCTGCCGCCGGCGCTTAACGCCCCTGCCTCTTCGCGCGGGGTGCTATCGCTCCAGTCGCGCGTCGGCGAGATCCACGTGGTCGCCGGTCTTGTCGCCCAGGTCGAGGCCGACCAGCTTGAGTTGCCGGGCGCCCATGAGCGGGATATCGACGGCGGCCGGCTGGCTGGACGCCCGCAGCGGCCCGGTCGAGTGCACGGACTGATCGTCGAGCAGCACGCGCACCTCTGCGAGCCCCGCGGCCGACGCGTTCAACCCGATCGTAGCCACAAATCGGCTGTACCCCGGCGGCAAGTCGTAGACCAGCTCGAATGGGGCGTGCGTGCCCACGCCGCGCGGATACAGGCGACCGCCGACATGCAGTGCGCTGCCGTCGATGGAAGAATCGAAGTGCAGCCGCCCATAGCCCTGGCTGTGCCGCACCGGCCGCAAAGTGCTGAGGTAAACCCCGCCGGAATCGTAGCCGCCGCGCGGCCACAAGTTCTTCGCGACCACGAAGCCGCCAGCCAGAACGACCGCGACCGCCGCCACCACGGTGAGCCGACGGAACCAGCCCACCAGCCGCGACGGCTCCAGCGGCTCTGGCTGTTCTAGTAACGCGACCGTCGCGACCAGACCGGGGGCGTCGGCGACGACGGGCTTCGCCGCGGAATGTCGAGTGGCGGCCAGCCCTGCACCGAACAGCGCGACCAGTAGCGCGCCACCGATGATGAGGCTCAACACCGCCATCTGTCCGCTCGCCGCCCCGACGGGCAGCACGAGCGTCAGGTTGAGCAGGAACAGGACGGAAACGAGGACGTAGACACGCTCGCGCCACGGCCCGCCGATTACCCACAGCGGCAAAACCGCGAGTACCGGAAACAGGTAGCGCTCGTGCATCTGCGTCGGCAGGAGGAAGAACGCCAGTGCCAGAACGCCCGCGGCCAGCGACCGCGCCGCGGGGGATGAACACCGGCTGTACGCCGCAAGCGTGCCGGCGACCGCCAGCGCGAACAGTCCGAGGCCGAGGCGGCGCCACGTGAAGAAGGCGATCCAGTGTCCGCCGTCGAGCGGCGCATCGTGCGTGACGGCGGGCAGCAGGAACGCCGGCAGGGTGTCGTCGCGGGCGCCGGCATCGCTGGTCATGTACCAGAGGTTGAACGCGTAGAACGAGCGGTACGGGTACTGTCCGACGACGTTCACGTACCCGCGTGTCAGCACGTCGCGGACGGTGCCGGTCGCCGCGAACGGTGTGAGCACGACCGCGGACGTCACCAACATGCCCAACACGCCGCCGGCCAGCCCGCGCCAGCGTTTCTGGCGATAGAGGTCGAGCAGCACGAGCGGTAGAAACGTCACGGCTTGCAGTTTTTGCAAGACGGCGAGCGCGATCGCGACGCCGCCGAGCGTCGGGCGCCAGCGGTTCAGCGCCACGCACGCCAGCAGGACGAAGCAGGAATGCACGCTGTCGGTCTGGCCCCAATACGCACTGATGTAGAGGGTGGCGGGGTTCAGGAAGTATAGCGCCGCGGCCGCCACGCTGCCGCGCGGGCTGAGCAGCCGGCGGCCTTCGATGAAGAGCGCGGCGGCGATCGCCACGTCGGCGAGGCACGCGGGCAGCCGCAGCCAGACGCGCAGCGCCGCCTCGTTGACAAAGCTCGGGTCAAACCACGACCACACGGCCCCGAGGCCGCGCATCCCGAGCACGTACAGCGGCGGATAGTCGCAGTTGGCGGTCGGCCCGTGATACAACCCGGCGAGCCCCTGCGTCCCCAGGATGCGCGTCCAGGTGAGGTACCACCCCACGTCCCAATGCCCGGTCGTGAAGCTCAGCGCGACGCGGGCGGCGATGCCGAGGGCGAGCACCGCACCGAAGCCGGCCCAGCCAGGATGCCGGCGCGCGATGGCCGTCACCGGCGACGTGACTGGCGGCGGTAGGGGGGGCTGATCGGACACGGAGTTGTCAGGGGCGTCAACGCTCAATGGGGCGCGCCTTTGTCGGGTCACACGCGGCCAACTCTCGGCCGCGTGTGACTTGTCCGGGCAGCCTAGCGGACTCTGCTCGTCGTGTGAACAGGGCCCGTGGCGCCGTGCGAGGGGACTACGTGGCAACACAGCGGGTCTGCGACCCTAGCGCCGCTTCACCGCGATCTGGTACATCCGCCGCCCCTCTTTGAGGTACTTGATTTCGAAGTTCGTCGCGACCCGCGCCGCCTCGACCCCGAACTCGGGATCATCAAACGGCGTTTCGTACAGCTCGGGGTGGCCGCGCAGCAGCGTGCAGATGATCTCGAAGTACTCGGCGTGGTCCGTTTGCACCGCCCAGTGCCCGCCGTGGACCAGGCACGCCGCGGCGGCGTCGACCAGCGGCGGCTGAAACAGCCGGCGCTTGTGGTGGCGCTTCTTGGGCCAGGGGTCGGGGTGATAAACGTGCAGCGCGGCGAGCGACTCGCGCGGGCAGACCACACGCACAAAGTGCGCCCCGTCGAGCCGCAGCAGCCGCACGTTGGGGATTTTCCAGCGCTCCATGCGGTCAACGGCGAACCGGTAGAACTCGCCGGCCCACTCGATCCCGAAGAAGTCGCGCTCCGGGCGCGCCCGCGCGCGGCGGAGCAGGAACCCCACCTTGCCGGTCCCGATCTCCAACTCTACCGGACCCTCGCGGCCGAAGACCTCCGGCCACGAGAAGCCCTCCAACTCGGACAGCGCAACGGCAACGGGTCGGGTCGTCATATTCCTGGGGCTATCGGACGCGGCCGGGTCGCGGCCGGTAATGAAGGAGGTCCGTCCGCCGGCCGATGAACACAATACCGGCCGGTCTGATGCCGGCGATCTCGATTCGGCTCTTGTAAAGGAAGAACCCCCGTGGGGCAACTGACGCAGCCGCTCGTGGACCGCAGGCGTGACCCGCGCCAGCCGAAGGCGTTCTCGCTCTGGCTTCGTCCGCGCGGCAGCTACCAGCGCATCAGCGCCTGGATGCTGGACGTGTCGGCGGGGGGGGCCGCCATGTTGACGCCGGCCGACCGCGTGCCCCCGCTCGGCGTGCGGGTTGAGCTCAGCGAAATGCACACGACCGACCCACTGGTACGCGCCGGGGCCGGCCCGCTGCCGCGCTTCGCCCGCGTGATCCGGCATGACCGCGCGGAAGGGCTGACGCGGCGTATCGCCGTGCAATTCGAGGCCCAGGCCGAGGATGGGCTTGCCGGGCACAACCAGCAGGCCGCCCTAGCGAGCCAGCCGCGCGCCCAAACGCTGCCGACACCGCCGCCGGTCGCGGCCGCAAACAGCGGGATCGTCCTGCCGGTCTGAGTCGCGCCGATCGAGGCGTGGCGGCCTGCGCCGCGCAGGCCGAGCACCGGCCATTCCCGTTCACCCCACCAACCACGCCGCCAGCAAATCCACTGCCGCCAGCGCGTCCTTCTTGTGCAGCGACTCGGTCACTGTATGGATGTACCGGGTGGGCACGGATAGCGTGATCGTCCTCGTGCCGGCCCGCGTCCGCTGCAAGGCGCCGGCGTCGGTCCCGCCGCGCGGCAGAATCTCGCGCTGGTACGTGATCTTGTGTTTCTTCGCGAGGGCGACGAACTCCTCGAACAGCCCCCGGTCGCTGATGCTGGCGCTGTCCATCACTTTAATCGCCACCCCCTTGCCGAATTCGGTGATAGCGTCGTCCTTCGTGATGCCCGGCGTATCGCAGGCGAGCGTCGTGTCGATGCAGATGCCGATGTCCGGGTCGACACCGTACGCCGCGGTCGTTGCCCCGCGGAGGCCGACCTCCTCCTGCACGCTGGCGACGAAGTAGATGTCGTAGGGCGACCCGACGGGCCCGCGCTTCACTTGGCCGTCCGGCTTGCCGCCGGCGCCGTCCACCATGAGGTAGCCCAAGCCGAACGCCTTGCGCACCGCGTTGATGCCGACCCACACGGCGATGCGGTTGTCCATCGCCTTGCCGCAGACGGCGTCGCCGAGCAGCTCGGTCGTTTGCGCGAGGGTGACGGGGTCGCCGATCTCGACGAGCTTCTCGACGTCCTTTTTGGGGCGGAAGAGGTCGACGCTGAGTTCGCGGATCTCGGGGATCTTCTTCTTTTCCTCGTCGGAAGCGATGTGGACCGGCTTGCCGACGGGGTTGAGCACGCCGAGCAGGTCCTGCCGGCCGTGGACGACGACGCGCCGCGCGAAGAGATTGCGGGTGTCGAAGCCGCCGACGTTTTGAAGCCGCAGGAACCCGTTCTCGTCGATGAAGCGGACGTAGAACCCGATCTCGTCCATGTGGCAGGCGAGCATGACACGCAGGGGCCGGCTCGCTGCGCCCGCGCCGGCCGCCTTGCCGGTCCGCCGGGCGGGTTTCTGCGTGGCACGCTTGAGGCAGATCAGGTTGCCCATGGGGTCGGTCCGGGTCTCATCCCACAGACCGCCCGTCGCGTTCACAATGAGTTCGCGGACGCGCTCCTCGCGGCCCGGCACGCCGGGGGTTTCGGTCAGACGCTTCAGGAACTCGAACGGACCAAAGTCGGAAGCCGTGCTCATGGTTCACCTGTGTTTGCGAATGTTTCCACGCCGCTCCAGAATCCAGAGTAGACGTAGTGTACGCGCTGCGGGCCCGGTTGTCAGGGCGCGCGCGAGCTGCATCCGGCGGCCGCGTCGGCGGTAAAACCACGGGCGGGCCGCCGCCGCGCGGCGGTTCTGTGCGGACGGGCGCCCGCTACAGCCACGTGACCGGACGTGGTACGATCTCGCGGGGCCGCGGCGGCGCGGTCGGTTCCGAACATAACTTTTGCAAGCGAGTGGCAGATGATGACGAGCAACGCACGGCGGCGCGGAGTCGGTGTCCTGATCGCCGCCCTCGTGGTGGCCACGACTCTGGCCCAGGAACCCTCCTCCGCACCGAGCCCGGCCACACGGCCATCGTCCGTGCGGTCCGCCGAACCACAAACGCACGCTGCGGCGGCGACGCAACCGGACGCGACCAGCGCACCCGCCGAGGGCGCGGAGGTGCGCGCCGTCCTGGTGATGGGCGGGCCCGCGCGGCTCGACACGGGCGAGCCGCCGCCCACGAATCACTGGGTGCCGTTCTGGCCGGACCTCGGTCCCGGCACGCTGGGCTGGTTTGCCGCGCTCGCGATCCTTGCGCTCATGTTGCGACCCCGGCCGCTGCTGTCGCTCCGCAACCTCGATGGTCTCGTTCTGGCGGGCATGTGCCTGCTGCTCGTCCTCCGCGAAGACACACGCGTGGCCTGTTACCGGCAGACGGGGCAGTGGTGGGCGTACATCGGCCTGACCGCGGCCGCCGCGTATTGGCTGGTGCGCGGCATCGGTCTGTTGCTCGCGCGGCGGACACAATCTCCCGTGCAGCCGGTGCCGAGCGGGCCGCTGACGATCCTGGTCATCGTGGGACTGGTACTCGCCGTGCACCAGATCGCGACGGCGCCGGTGTCGGACGGATCGCGCGACGGCATCATCGGCGGCCTCTACAGCGAGGCGACCGGCCGGCTGCCGTTCGGCGAGCCCGATGTGCCGGATTCCCGCTCGCCGCTCCTGTATCTGCTGCACGCCAGCGCCCTGCGTGTTGCCGAGCCGACGATTCCGCCCGATGAGACTACAGCGCGGTACGGCATGAGCTGGAAGAACCGTGACGAGTGGCTGGGCCAGAAATGGTGGCAGTCGGCCGACCTCGCGGTCGAGCGGCTCGTGAACGTGGTGCTTTTCGTGGGGCTGCTGCTGGGACTGTACGTCCTGGGGCACCGTTTGCACTCCTGCCAGGCGGGCTGGACGATGATCGCGATCTTCTGCCTGTTCCCGGGGACGCTGGAGTGCCTGCCCAAACCCGAGATCATGTTGCCGGCCACGCTTCTGACGTGGACCGCCACGCTTGCCGTGCTGCCGGTCGTCGGCGGCATCCTGGGCACGGTGGCCCTGGTGCTGGCCGGCGTGGCGTGGCCGTGGGCGTGGCTGGGGCTGCCGGTGCTGCTGGCATATTTCTGGCGGCGTCCGTGGCAGGGCCTCGGCAGCGTGCTCGGGCTGCTGGCCGGGGTCGCGGTGATCGGAGTGGGGCTCCTGGACCTCGTGCAGCCGGCGCTGCCGCGATCCACGGGGGCGCTGAAGCTGGCGGACCTGCCGCCGGCGTACCAGGCCCGCCTCGCGCAGGACGGGACCCTGGTCGTTGACCGGCGCGAAGCGGCCGGACAGGAATCGCCGCCGGCGCTCACGGGTGTTCTGTGGCGCCGACTCGTCACGAGCGAGGCCACGCCGCTCAAGCAAATCGTGGACAAAACCCCCGGCTTGCGGGTCGACTGGCCAAATGAAATGAACGAGCGCTCCGTGGCGTGTTACCAGGTCGAGCCGACCGCGGCGGCCCGCGCGGTGCTGCAACCGTCCTACCGGGCCGCAATCGACGCGTTGCCGCCGCCAACACGTCTCATCGTGGCCTTGCGCACCTTGCTGGAAGCGACCTGGGCGCCGGCGCAAGTTTCGCCCGCCGCGCTGCCCGATCCTTGGGCAATCTGGACCGGAGCGGCGGCCCCCGTGTATCGGGAAACCAGGTGGATTGTGAACACGCGCCGCGGAATGAAGGCAGCGGTCGCCCTGCTGGTGATCTGGGCGACATTCGCCGTCTTTTTCGGGAAGCGTGCCCGCCCGCGGCACCTGATCGGAGCCTTGCTCGCGGTGATCGCCGCGACGCTGATCGCCAGCGAGTCCGGGGCCGTCATGAACCTGGTTTGGCTGCTGCCGCTGGTGACGGCTCTGCTCGCAGCACAGGAAAGCGAAGAGCCGCTGCCGCCGGAGGAGGAGCCGGCCCTGGCGCCGGCCGTCGCTGGCCAGCCGGTCGAACTCGACCCCGAACCGCGGATCACTGTGAATAAGTGATTGACCGCGCCCCGTCCGCGCAGTATCGAAACGGCATGACGCCGCGCGAAACGATCGCGGTCCTCGACTTCGGCAGCCAGTACTCGCAGCTCATCGCCCGCCGCGTGCGCGAACACCACGTGTTCAGCGAGCTGCTGCCGCCGCACACCACGCCCCAGCGGCTGCGCGAGCTGGGCGTGCGCGGTCTGATCCTCTCCGGCGGCCCCGCCAGCGTCTACGAGCCCGGCGCACCCCGCTGCGACCCCGGCGTCTTCGACCTCGGCGTCCCCGTCCTCGGCATCTGTTACGGCATGCAGATCGCCTGCCAGCTCCTCGGCGGCGAGGTCCACGCCGGCCAGACGCGCGAGTACGGCCGCGTCCGCCTGCACATTCGCCAGCCCGCCGGCATCCTCGCCCACCTGCCACCCGAAATCTTCGTGTGGATGAGCCATGGCGACGCGGTCACCGCCATCGGCGATTGCTTCGAAAGCATCGCCGCCACCGACGCCTGCCCCGTCGCCGCCGTCCGCCACAAGACGCGCCCCGTCTTCGGCGTCCAGTTCCACCCCGAGGTCACCCACACGCCCAACGGCGAGCAGATCATCCGCAACTTCGTCTACGAAATCTGCGGCTGTCGCGGCGAATGGCGCGTCGAGAACCTCATCGACGCCTCGGTGCAGGCGATCCGCACGCAGGTCGGCCCGACCGACCGCGTCATCTGCGGCCTCTCGGGCGGCGTGGACAGCAGCGTCACCGCGGCCCTCCTCCACCGCGCGATCGGCGACCGGCTCGTCAGCATCTTCGTGGACAACGGCCTGTGCCGGCGGCGCGAAGCGGAAATGGTCGAGCTGACGTTCCGCGACCATTTCGGCATCGACTTGCGCGTCATCGACGCTACCGACCGCTTCCTGAGCAAGCTGGCCGGCGTCACCGACCCGCAGCAAAAGCGGCAGATCATCGGCCACGAGTTCATCGAGGTGTTCAAGCAGGAGGCGTGCAAGATCCACGGCGCGCGTTTCCTCGCCCAAGGCACGATCTATCCCGACGTGATCGAGTCCGGCCACGGCCCGGCCGGCCATTCCGCCGTGATCAAGTCGCATCACAACGTCGGCGGGCTGCCGGCCGAGTTGGGCTTCGAGCTGGTCGAGCCGCTGCGCGAGCTGTTCAAGGACGAGGTGCGGCTGGTCGGCGAAGCGATCGGCCTGCCGGAAAACGTCGTCTGGCGGCACCCGTTCCCCGGGCCGGGGCTGGCGGTGCGCATCGCCGGCGCGGTCACGCGCGCGCGGCTCGAGCTGCTGCGCTCCGCGGACGAAATCCTGCTCGAAGAGCTGACCGCCGCCGGCTGGTATCGCAAGGTCGCGCAGGCGTTCGCCGTGCTGGTACCCGTCGCCAGCGTCGGCGTGATGGGCGACGGGCGCTCGTACGAGGGCGAGCACCTGTGCGTAATCCGGCTGGTCGAGTCGCGGGACTTCATGACGGCGGACTGGGTCCGGATCGACTACGACGTGCTCGCCGCCGTCGGCAACCGCATCATCAATGAGGTCCCCGGCATCAACCGCGTGGCCTACGACGTCTCCAGCAAGCCGCCGAGCACCATCGAGTGGCAATGACGGCGGCGTCCCGAAGCCCGTCGCTCCGCGCGGTTACTCCGTCGCGACGGCCGCTTCGTCCTTCTCCCACTTTGCGCCTTTCGTAAACCAGCTCTTCATCAGCAGCGCGATCAGCGGCCCGCCCAGCGCGAAGATGCCCAGGATGATCCAGAGTGCGCTCGGCGTCTGCCAGAACGGAATCTGCCCGGCGGCCAGCCGATCCCGCAAGAGCGGCTCGCCCTCGGGGAACGCCGGAATCCAGCGTTCGAGCATGTAACCCGAGGCGAGGCTCACCACCGTCTTGGCCAGGAAGTATGGCACCATCGACAGCCCGAGGTACGTGCCCTCCTGACCTTCCGGCGCGATCGCCGCCGTGTACTCGGTGAGGCGCGGCGACCAGATGATCTCGCCCACCGACAGCACGACGAGGGCCGCGAGCGAGGCGACATACGTGGCCGTTCCGAACGTCGGGATTGCCAGCACGAACATCGACAGGGCGGAGATGATCGCACCGTAGACCAACATGCTGTACACCGAATAGCGGTGCAGCACAGGGATGAGGACGATCAAGCCGATTACCACGAGCGCGGGATTCACCGACTCAAGCAGGCCGATCGTGGCGTTCGGCCCGATCACGCGGAGCCAGTACTTGGGCCAGAGCAAGTTCGTGTACAGGAACACCGCGCGCACGCCGATGAGCAGCGTGATCAGCACGACGAAACGCCAGAAGACCGGCTCGCAGATCACCGACCAGAGAATGCCAAACGGGTTCCGTCGCTTGGCCGGCCCGCCGGGTGGTTGGACGGGCGTTTCGTCGGGCCCATAGAGCTGCTCCTCGCAGCGGATAAGCCAGAACGTCAACACGAGGCAAGCGCCGGCCGCGAACACGCCGAAGGTGAAGACGTGCACGCGCGGCAGCTTCAGCACCAGGTATACGAAGTCGATCAACAAGCCCGCGGCGAAGGCGCCCACGTTCATGAAAAGATACCACAGGTTGAACCCGGCGCTGCGCGAGCGGCGCGTCGTGAAGCGCTTGTTCGCGGCCTGGAACAGGGTCTGAACCATGGCCAGGAAGGGCGCCATCAGGAAGTACATCAGCGTGACCACTGTGTTGCGATACGTGGCCTTATCGTCGCCCAGCCAGTCCCACCAGCCCCACCAGTCCCAGTCGATGACCCGCTGATACGCGTCGACGACGGCCTGAAAATGCAGCGGCGCCAGCAATTGCGCCACGCCGCTCTCGGAAGCCGTCGTGGTCAGGACGATCACCGCGCGTAACCCGAGTACCGCGAGCATCGACACGATCAGCGACTTCCGGATTCCCAGCCAGTCCGTCACCATCCCGGAAATCAGCAGGAAGAGCGTCGTCGCCCCGCCGAAGATCGTGATGACGTATCCGGCCAGCCGGTCGCTGCAGCCGAGATTCTCCGAAAGGAAGATGACGGTGATGGTCAGCACGGCGAAGAAGACCGTGCAGTCGAGGAAGTTGATGATCTGCATCCACCAGTATTCGCTCCGCGTCTCCTTGAGCACCTTGAAATCGCGGAAGTAGTTCACGACCGCCTCGGTCAAACCGGTCTTCTGTGCCGCTTCGCTCATGACTTTAACTCTCCCGGCGCAGCACGTGTGCCAAGCATCCTACGCTCATCGGCCCGTCACCTGAGGCCACTTCGCTACGCCGGCGCTGGTTGCAGCCGCACGCCGCAGCCGCCACAGACCTCCGCCTCCGCTCCATTCGTGTGCCCGCACGCGCACTGTCGTCCCGCCGCCGGCTTATTCGGTGCGGTCTCGGTCTTCCAGTGCGCCCCCTTGGTGAACCAGCCGCGCAGCATGATCGCTATGGTCGGGCCCAGCAGCGCCGCGGTGCCAAGGATGATCCACAGTGCGCTGGGACTGTGCCAGAACGGAATCTGCCCCGCCGCCAGCCGGTCCCGCAGAATCGGCTCGCCCTTGGGAAACTCCGGCGCCCACCGCGCGAGCATGTGGCCCGACAGCGTGCTCACGACCATCTTCGTCCCGAACCACGGCGCCTGCGACAACCCGTAGTACGTCCCCTCCTGCCCCTTCGGCGCAATCGCCGTCGTGTATTGCGTTAGCCGCGGCGACCACGTCACCTCGCCCACGCTCAGCACCATCAGGCTGGCGAGGCTCGTGTAGTACGCGGCGTTGCCCCAGGCCGGAATGGCCATGATGAACAGCGACGACGCCGACACCAGCGCGCCGTACGTCAACATGCTATATACGTTGAACCGGCTGACAATCGGGATCAGCACAATCAGGCCGATCGTGACCAGGAACGGATTCACCGCCTGCATCGTACCGATCATCGCGTCTGGGCCGATGACTCGCAGCCAATACTTCGGGTACAGGAGACTCATATAGAGGAAGGCCGCCCGGACCGCCATCATCAGCGCGAACAGCGCCAGGAACCGCCAAAACGCGCTCTCCGACACCACCGCCCACGCGATGTCCAGGGGCTTGCGGCGTGCGGTGCTTACGGACTTCGGCTCCGGCACCTCGTCTGGGCCGTACGATTGGTCCTCGTGGCGGATCAGCGTGATGTTGGTGACGAGGCAGATGACCGCGATCGGGATGCCGATGCCGATCACGTACGCGTTGTGCAGCTTCAGCCAGTTGCGGATGAAGTCGATGTACATACCGCTCAGAAAGAAGCCGAAGTTCATCAGCAAGTACCAGACGTTGAAGCCCGCGCCCCGCGAGCGTGCGGTCGTGTACCGCTTGTTCGAAGCCTGCAACGCGGTCGTGCCGACCGCCATAAACGGCGCCATCGCGATCATCGCCGCCGGCCCGATCAGGCGGCGGAGCGGGAAGTCCACGCGCAGCATGGCCGCGACCATGAGGATGCGCAGCACGAACAGCCCCACCATCGAGATGTTGATGGACTTGCGGATGCCCATCCAGTCGGTGATGACCCCGGTGAAGAACAGCGAGATCGTGATCCCCATCGTGAACGCGGCCACGATGTACCCAGCCGCCTTGTCGTCGAACCCGAAGTCTTGCGAGAGCAGAACCGCCCCCAGGACGTACGTGGCGTTGTACGCCATGTTGTCCAGCACGTTGTAAATCTGCATGCCCCAGAATTCACGCCCCGTGTCCCGCAGCACGGCAAAGCCGCGGAAGTAGCGCGCGATCAAGCCGCCCGAACCGGTCGCTGCAGCTTCGCCCATCGCAGTACCTCAATCTTGCTCGGGGGACCGCCCGCCGGTCGGTCTGCCGGCCGGCAAACTCGACCTCGGGCCGCTCATCGCGTACGCAAGACACGGCGGCCGCCCGGTCGCGGGTNNCCGCCGCCGTAACCATAATAACCGCTCGCCGCCTTTGGATCAGCGGCTCGGCGGGTCCACGTCCGGCAGCTTGATCCGCTGGTCGCCGTAGCAAACCTCGCCCGTCCGCAGGAACTCCTCCAGGTGCGGCCGGCACGTCCCGCAGCCGGTGCAACATCCCGTCCGGCGAATCAGCTCCTCGATGTCCGTAATCCCGTGCCGCCGCGCATAGCTCCGCAGTCCCACAAAGCTGAGCTGTTTGCAGTCGCAGCGGGTCTGACCCATGCCGCCGATTATACGGCCCCGCCAGCGTGTTTCAGGCCCCGCGCCCCGTGCCCGGCGAGCGTGCCCCGGCTACACTTCCGACATGAGCCGCCTGCAAACCACATTTCGCGACCTCCACGCCGCCGGCCGAAAGGCCCTGCTGCCTTACATCACCGGCGGCTACCCCGATGCTGCGACGACCGTCGAGATTCTGCGGCGGATCGACCCGCAGCACTGTGCCTGCGTCGAGATCGGCATCCCGTTCTCTGACCCGATCGCCGACGGCCCCGTGATCCAAACGTCGTTTTCGCGGGCCCTGGAGCATGGCTTCAAGCTCGACACGCTCTTCGATGCCCTTCGCGCCGCCCGCGACCAGATTGCCGTGCCGCTGCTGGCGATGGTGAGCTACTCGATCGTCTACCGGCGTAATCCGCGGCACTTCGTCGAGACCGCCCAGGCCGCCGGCTTCGACGGGCTGATCGTCCCGGACCTGGCGATCGAGGAAGCGGACGAGCTGGCGACGATCGGGCGGCAGCAGGGATTTCCGCTGGTGATGATCGCCGCCCCGACGACCGACGAAGCCCGCCGCCGGCGCATCGCCGCCATCTCCGAGCCGTTCATCTACTACCAGTCGCTCGCGGGCGTCACCGGCGAGCGTTCCGCCCTTCCGCCGGACCTCGTCCAGCACGTGCAGGAGCTTCGCGCAGAGACGGGCAAGCCGATTTGCGTCGGCTTCGGCATCGCGACCGCGGCCCACGTGCAGGCGGTGTGCGCCGTCGCGGACGGCGCCATCGTCGGCAGCGCGATCGTCCGGCGGATGAATGAAGCCGTGGATCGCAACGACCCCCCGGCGGCCATCGCTCGCGTCGTCGCCGATTTCATCCGCGAGCTGGCCGCGGCCCTGCCCTAGGCCAATTCACCATCGGGGCGTCAGTGGAAGTCGCGCGACGCGGCCCGGACGGGGGCGATTCTCGCGGACAAATCGTGCAGTTTGTTGACCTGCACGTGGATCACAGCGCCCTGCCGCTCGACGACGCCCTCCGCGATGAGCGCGATCCGCGACCGTCCGACCTCCCGGTTGCGTTCCCACACCCGCGGCCGGACGATCAGATTGGCGGTTCCGGTCTCGTCTTCGAGCGTCATGAACACGATCCCCTTGGCCGTGCCCGGACGCTGACGATGCGTCACTAACCCCGCCACGGCGATGCGCTGCCCGTGGCGCGCCGCTTTCAGCTCCGCGCTGGAGCGAACCCGCAACGCGGTCAGCTCGGCCCGCACCAGCCCAATCGGGTGCGCGTTCAGCGAGAGGCCCAGCGTGTCGTAATCGTGCACCACCGTCTCGTCGAGCGGCATCGGCGGCAGCGCGGCCGGCGGCTCGACCGGCTCCAGCTCGGCGAACAGCGGCGGGGTGTCATCGTCGAGCGCGAGGATTTGCCACAATGCCTGCCGCCGCTCCAGCCCGAGCGAGCGAAACGCGTCCGCGGCTGCCAGCCGCACGAGCGCGTCGCGCGCCACGTCGGGCCGCCGTGCCAGAGCATGTAGCGACGCAATCGGGCCCGCGCGCTGAGCCAGCTCGATACCGTGTACTTTTTCGGCGCTCAGTCCGCGCACCAGACGCATTCCCAGTCGCAGCGCGGGCGTTTTGGTGTCCCCGGTGGGGCTCTCCAGCCGGCAGTCGTATGTACTCGCATTCACATCGACCGGCAGCACGTCTACGCCGTGCCGCTGCGCATCGCGGACCAACTGCGCGGGCGCATAAAACCCCATTGGTTGCGAGTTGAGCACGGCCCCGATGAATGCGGCGGGGTAGTAGCGTTTCAACCAGGCCGAAACGTACACCAGAAGTGCAAACGACGCCGCGTGGCTCTCCGGAAAGCCATATTCGCCAAACCCGCGGATCTGCTTGTAGATTTGTTCTGCGAACTCCGGCGTATAGCCGTTAGCCAACATGCCTTGCAGCAGGCGCGTTTGAAGCGTCTCGATCTTCCCGCCGCGGCCCCACGCCGCCATCGAGCGGCGAAGCTGATCCGCCTCGCCCGCCGTAAAGCCCGCCGCGACCACCGCCAGCCGCATGACCTGCTCCTGAAACAACGGGACCCCCAGCGTCTTCGCCAGCACGTCCCGCACGGCCTCGCCTGGGTACGACACCGGCTCCAGTCCGTCCCGGCGGCGCAAGTACGGGTGAATCATGCCGCCCTGAATCGGCCCTGGCCGCACGATCGCCACCTCGATCACCAGGTCGTAGAAGCGGCGCGGCTTCAACCGCGGCAGCATGGACATCTGCGCGCGACTCTCGATCTGAAAGACGCCAACTGTGTCCGCGGCGCAGATCAAGTCGTACACCCGCGGGTCCTCCGACGGGATGGTATGCAGCGCCAGAGGTGTAGTTGTGTGCCGCCAAATCATGTCAAAGCACTTGTGAATGGCCGTCAACATCCCCAACGCCAGACAATCGACCTTCAGGATTCCCAGCTCGTCAATGTCGTTCTTGTCCCATTCGATGAACGTCCGCGCGGGCATCGCGCCATTCTCCAGTGGGACGATCTCGCACAGCGGCGTTTCTGTAATCACAAATCCGCCGACGTGTTGGGAAAGGTGCCTCGGAAACCCCAACAGTTGCCGCACGAGTCGGATGATCATCTGAATCGTGCGGTCCTGCGGGTCAAGCCCGGCCGCGCGGAGTGCATCGACCGGCACGGCCTCCTCGCTCCACCAATCCAGCGACTTGGCCAGCACGTCGACCCGGTCGAGCGACAGACCGAGCGCTTTGCCGACGTCGCGCACGGCCGAGCGCGGACGATAGCTGATGACTTCCGCCGTAATGGCCGCGCGCTCGCGCCCATACTTGTCATATATGTACTGAAATACCTCCTCGCGCCGCTCGTGCTCGAAGTCTATATCTATATCCGGCGGCTCGTTCCGGTCGCGACTGATGAACCGCTCGAACAACAGGTCGATCCGCGCCGGGTCGACCGCCGTCACCCCCAGGCAGTAACACACGGCGGAATTCGCGGCCGACCCGCGTCCCTGACACAATATCCCCCGTCCCCGCGCAAACCGCACCAGGTCCCACACTGTCAGAAAGTAGTGTTCGTACTTCAATTCCGCGATCAGCGCCAGTTCCTGCTCAATGAGGCGACGGACCTTGTCCGGCAGACCGCCGGGGTAGCGCTCGCGTGCGCCGGCCCACGTCAATTCCGCCAGGTGGGCGCGCGCCGTCAACCCCGCCGGCACCAACTCGTGCGGATACTCGTAACGCAGCTCGTTCAGGCTGAACGTACAGCGGCGGGCGATCTCGTCCCGCGGGCGCAGGTGCCGCTCGGCGTTCGCGAACAGCCGCCGGCCGGCGGTCGCCACCGTACATTTCTCGCGCACGCACGTCAGCACGTCTTGGAGGTACCGCCGCTCGGGCGCGTGGTAGTGCACGGCGTTCGCGGCAACAAGCGGAATACCGGTCTGCTGCGATAGCGCTGCGAGTTGCCCGAGCCGCACGGCGTCCGGCGTGTCCGCGGCCAGTTCGCCCCCCAGATACAAGTCGTCGCCGAAAATGTCGCGGTACGCACCGTAAGGTCCACTGTGCGGATCGTCGCACTCGTCGCCGGGCGGCGCGATGGCGATGAGGCCGGGCCCCAATTCGGCCACGTCCACCAGCCGGAGCGCACAGCCCCCCTTGGGCGAACGCAGCCGCCCGCGCGTAATCAACCGCGACAGCCGACCGTACGCCGCGCGATCAGGCGCAAGTAGCACGACCGGCGGAGCGTCCACCGGCGTGATCTCCGCGCCGATGATCAGGTGCAGGCCGTGCTCCTTGGCGGCCCGGTGCGCCCGGACCACTCCGGCCAGTGAGTTCCGGTCGGTGAGTGCGAGCGCGTCGTACCCCAGCTCCGCCGCCCGCTCGACGAGTTCCTCCGGGTGCGACGCCCCGCGCAGAAACGAGAAGTTCGACAGGCAGTGCAGCTCGGCGTAGGCGCTCGCGGCAAGAGACGCGGTCGTTCGCGCACCGCCTGCCCCCACGCGCAAATCGGGCTGTGGCTTCTCCGACATGACCCGGCGTGCTCCGTCAGCGCGGCGTCGTCCCGGACGCGAAATCCGGCTTGACGCACCGTCTGTTCCCTGTTAGTATTATACCTAACACATGCCAAACAGGCAAACGAACTCGCGGCTGCGCACCGCCTCGAGCGGCCGGCCCGCTCGACGCTGCTTGCCCAATGGCGACAGGCGTCGTATCGTCACGCAACGTGCGGCGGACGGATCGGCGGTTACGGTGGCTGCCCGAAGGACCCGGGGCGTGCGTCCTCGACGCACCGAATACAACAGGAGCAAACCCATGCGGCGTTTCCCGTTCGCGTTGGTGTTCGCGGCGTCCATCACCGCCTGGCTCGGCTCGGTTCCGACCGCAAGTGCCCAGAGCGCCCCGGCGACTCAGCCGCAAGCGGCCCGCTGGTACAAAGGGGCGATCCACGACCATTCCTTCTGGAGCGACGGGCATGATTTTCCGGAGATGGTGGCCCTGCACTACCGCGACAAGGGCTTCAACTTCCTGTGCCTGACCGATCACGACGTCATCGCCGACGCGGATCGCTGGTTTGACGTGGATGAGGCGGTCAAACGCGCCGAGGCCGACGACGTGCTCGACGTGTACACCAAGCAGTGGGGCGCCGACTGGGTCGAGACTCGCGAGAAAGACGGCAAGAAGCAGGTCCGCCTCAAGAAGTTCCCCGAATTCGCCCCCCGCGTCGAGAAGCCGGGTGAGTTCATCCTCATCCGTTCCGAGGAGATCACCGACAAGATCGACAAGCTCCCCCTGCACATGAATGCCTACAACCTCCGCCACGCCGTCAAGCCGCAGCACGGCGACACGACGCACGACGCCCTCCGACGCAACTTGCGGGCCGTGGCGGAGGAGGAGCAGGCGTCGGGCGGCCCGATCGTCGTGCAGATCAACCACCCCAGCTTTCGGTGGGGCGTGGCCGCGGAGGACCTCGTCGATGTGCCGGAGGCCGCGTTCGTCGAGGTCGCCAACGGCGGCGTCGGCAAAGCCGTCCTGGGCGACGAGCTGCACGCCGGCGACGAACGCGTCTGGGATATCGCCAACACGCTCCGTCTCGCCGAGCACGGCGAGCGCCCGCTCTACGGCACCGCGTCGGACGACTCCCACGCGTACTACGGCAAGCCGCAGACGGGCTCACTGCACGGTTGGATCATGGTCCGAGCCGCGATGCTCGAGCCGACCGCGCTCCTGACCGCGATGCAGGCCGGCGATTTCTACGCTTCCACCGGCATCATGCTGAGCGACGTGCACTACGCCCCCGCGACTGGCGAGTACACCGTCGTCGTCGCCCCCGCCGCCGATGCCGAGTACACGATCGAGTTCGTCGGCACGCCGGTGAAGTTCGACCATCACAGCGAGGCCGTAAAGGACAAGGACGGCCAGGAAGTGCACGCTACGCGGCGGTACTCGGCCGACGTGGGCAAGGTCTTCGAGACCGTGAAAGGTATGCGGGTCACGAACGGCCACGCTAGCGGCGAGTCCACCGTGCGGGCGACATACAAGCTCACCGGCGACGAGCTGTATGTGCGTGCCCGCGTCACGTCGAACCAGCCCGCGGCGAACCCCGCCTACAAGGACCAGCTCCAACAGGCCTGGACGCAGCCGGTGGGGTGGGAGAAGCACGTGCGGCGGTAGCGCACACGGGGCGTGTGGGTGGTCAAGAGTATCAGGAATGCGTGGGAGACGGGCGTCGTCGGCGGGGGCGGGGCGGGCGATCTTGAATTTTGGAGTTTGGATTTTGGATTGGAGGACGGCGGGGGGGCGGGAGCGGCGCTCGATTATTAGGGTGACTTGAAGGCGCCGAGACCTGGGCGGAACTACATAGGTCGACCTGGCTCGCGCGCGGGTGCGTTGACACGCGGGGGCGGGGGGCGACAATCTGTGTACCGCCCATGTCTGGCGGGAGCAACGTATCCAGCGGGAGGTACGTATGACGAGGAAGCGTACGCCGGCCGCGTGTTTCAGTCGGATGTACTGGGACGCACGCCGGCTGCACATGCACGGTAAGAACGAGGAAGCGAAGCAGGCGTACAGCGCGGCGGCGGAGAATGCACGGCAGCACGGACTAGAGGCCGAGGCGGTCGTGGCCGAGGCGCTGATCCTGGCCGTCGATGGCGAGCTTGACCAAGCCGAGGCCAAGGTCGGCGCAGCGCTCGACGACTCGCGGCTGAGGCTACCGGAGCTCGCCTGGTTCACGCGGGGCTGGCTCGAATATCGGCGAAAGGACTACGACCGAGCGATTAGGTTCTACCGTAAGGCGCTGGCGACACCGGGCTTCGAAGTGCCCGGCCGCGCCCGGAACAACATGGGCGTGGCATATGCGCGAAAGGGAAACTACGATCGAGCGATTGCGTGCTACCGCGAGGCGCTGGCCGAGCCGAAGCACGACGCGGCTGGCGATGCGTGGAGCAACATGGGCAACGCGCTCGCTGCCAAGAAGGACTACGACCAGGCAATCAAATGCTACCGGAAGGCGCTGGCGATACCGGGCTACGGTGCGTTCGGCAATGCCTGGTACGGGTTAGGGCTCGTGTTTGCAAAGAAGGGACGCCTCCACGAGGCCGTGGAGAATTGGAAAAGGGCAGGCGCGCTCTTCCGCAAGCAAGGAGCCGATGACTTTGCGGAGCGTGCCGAGCAGAAGATCGCGGCGGCCAAGGTGAGTCCGGGGAGGCGCAGCCGCAAGGACGAGGTCGTCCTTGCGGCGCTACCGGGCGGCGCAGCGGGCGAACGAGATGACCGGCCGGAGGATCGGATCAAGGCGAGGCTGGACGGGGCGCAGGATACGAAGTATAGNNAAGCGGTCGTGCTGGCGATCTTGAAAGGCTGGGGCTCGGCGGTGTCACTGCTGGGGGAGGGTGGCGCCGCGTGCCGCGGGGGCGGATACCTGCTCAAGTGGCGCGGAAAGGGCATCGCGATCGACCCGGGCTTTGATTTCCTCAAGAACCTGCACGAAGCCGGCTTTCATTGCCGCGAGATCAACGCGATGGTCGTCAGTCACAACCACACCGACCACAACGACGACCTGCGGAGCTTCGACGACATTCGATATGAGATGTACAAGCGGGCCAAAGACGACGAGGAGAAGGCGGCGTGGCGGTATGTGCTGCTCTGGGACGCCGACACGGCGGGCCCGGGGCGCTTCGATCCGGAGGAGGCGGACCATCGCTTTCCCGATCCCCACATCATGCAGGCGCATCGCAAGGGCTGGGAGCCAACGCCGTGCGACCTGCCAGATTTGCCCTTTCGCGTATGGTATTTCGCAGCGAAGCACTCGGCGGACGTTCTGAAAGCCGTCGGCGTGCGGGTTGAGTGCCTCAACGAGGACAGGACCACGGCAACGACGGTGGGGTTCACATGCGATACCGGGTTCTTCAAAGAGTTGTGCGACAAAGACCATTTGGGCGGATGCGACATCCTCGTGGCCCACATGAGCGAGCCGGACCCCGAGGAGTACGACGATTCCGACCACGTCAAGAAAGAGCACCTGGGTTACCGCGGCGTGGAGCGGCTCATCAAGGGGTGCAAGCCCAAGCTGACGGTCGTGGGCGAATTCTGGGCCGGGATCACGGACCTGCGGATCGATCTCGTGCAGGGGCTACGCGCGTTGTGCGAGACGGAGGCGATCCTGCCCGCGAGCATCGGCTTGCAGGTCAAGCCGGGGACGCTGGAGGTGCGCTGCACGAACTGCCGCAAGTGGATCGGGCTGGGCGACATTCGGGTTGGCAGCCCGGGCACGGAGTTTGGGGCGTTGAGCTACCTGTGCCGGCATTGCCGGCTGGGGTAGGTGCGGGGCGTCGGAAGCCCCTCGCCCCTTCGAAGCGAGCAGGAGGTAGTCGCCGCCCCTACGCCCGCAGGTCCAACTCCATGAACCGGGCACCCGCGAGCGGATTGTGGCAGTACGGCTGGGTGTCAGCGAAACCCAGCGCGCGGTACAACGCGATCGCCGACTGCATCGTGTCCAGCGTGTCGAGCCGCATCCGCGCATAGCCGATCTCGCGGGCCGCCTCGATGACCGCCACCGCCAGCACCCGCCCGACGCCACGTCCCCGAAACGCCGGCCGGACGTACAGCCGCTTCATCTCGCACACCGGCGCTGCCCTCGCGTCATCTGCGGGATCGGTTTCCAGCCGGTCGTCCTTGGCCAGCGGCCGCAGCGCGACGCAGCCGGCGATCTGGCCGGCGTCTTGTGCGATCAGCAGCCGGCCCGCGGGCGGAGCGTAGGCGCTGGGCAGCTCGTCCAGCTCGCGCTGAAAGCCCTGGAAGCACAGATCGACCTGGATTTCGGCGGCGTATTCGTGGAAGAGGGTGCGCACGTCGCCCAGCCGTTCGGGCGTGTGGGCCGGAATCACGCTGACCGCCGCGTCCATCTGCGATAGCGTCCGTCGCGGAAGCTCGTGCGTCAACCCAGCCGCTGACCTGTCGCGGATCGGCGCGTTTCTCGGCGCGAGAGCGGCGGCGGCGCGGCGGACCCCGGCGGCAGGGGGCGCAGATCGTCACTTTCTGGACGCTCTTGCGCTGGCGGCACGGCGCTCGTATCATGCCGCGTATGGACACGCCCGCACCCGAAAACCCGGCGCCGGCGGCGTTGCGCGAGCTGCCGTCGGTCGACCACGTGCTGAAGCAGCCGGCCATCGTCAACCTCTCCGAAGACCATCCCCGCGGCGAAGTGCTTCTCGCCGTACGCGCGGTGCTGGAGGACCGCCGGGCGGCGCTGCTAGCCGGCCAGTCCGCCGCCATTGACCTCCCGTCGCTGGCGCTCGCGATCCGGCAGCATTTGTACGAGCGCAGCCGGCCGCGTTTGCGGAAGGTGATCAACGCGACCGGCATCGTGCTGCACACGAACCTGGGGCGCGCGCCGCTGGCGGAGGAAGCGATCGACGCCATCGTCGAGACGGCCGCCCGCTACTGCAATTTGGAGTTTGATCTCGTGACCGGTCAGCGCGGCAGCCGGCACGATCATCTGCGCGACTTGCTGCGCGAGTTGTGCGGGGCGGCGGATGCGGTAGTCGTGAACAACAACGCCGCGGCGACGTTCCTGGTGCTGAACACGCTGGCGGCGGGGCGTGAAGTCGTCATCTCGCGCGGGCAGCTCATCGAGATCGGCGGGTCGTACCGCCTGCCGGACATCATGACGGCGGCGAATTGCCGGATGGTCGAGGTCGGCACGACGAACCGGACGCGCATCAGCGACTACGAACGGGCCATCAACGAGAACACGAGCGTCCTGCTGCGGGCGCACACGAGCAACTACCGCATCCAGGGGTTCACCGAGAGCGCGTCGCTCGCCGAGCTGGTCGCGCTCGCGCGGCGTAACAACCTGGTCGTCGTCGACGACCTCGGCAGCGGCTTGCTGACGGACGACGTGCCGTGGCCCGCGGACGAGGGCGTGCCGGCTGGCGCCGTCGGACCGCGGGCGTGGGACGAGCCCGGCGTGCGGGCCAGCGTCACCGCTGGCGCGGACCTGACGCTTTTCAGCGGCGATAAGTTGCTTGGAGGGCCGCAGGCCGGCATCGTCGTCGGCCGCGCGGACCTGATCGCCGCTCTACGCCGCAATCCGCTGGCCCGCGCATTGCGTCCGGGCAAGCTGACGCTGGCGGCGCTGGAAGCGACGCTGCGCATCTATCGCGATCCGGAGGCGATTGTCCGCCGCATCCCCGCGTATCGCATGTTGTCGCGGACGCCGGCGGCGTTGGCGGCGGCGGCGCGGGCCTTGGCCGGCGAGATCACCGCGGCGGCGCCCGAAGCCGAGGTGTCGGCCCGGCCGGACGTTTCGGAGGCCGGCGGCGGCTCGCTGCCGACGTATCCGTTCCCGACCTGGGTCGTGGTCGTGCGGCTGGCCAAGCTGCGGGCGGCGACGGTTGCCGCGGAGCTGCGGCAGCGTGAGGTGCCGATTATCTGCCGGATCCACGACGAGGCGCTGCTGTTCGACGTGCGTACGCTCGAAGCGGATGAGGCGCAGCAGATCCCCGGCGCGCTCGCGGAGGTCGTGCTCGAGATGCAGGGGGGTTGAACGGGGGCCCGGCGCGTGTGCGCCGTAATGAGACTTGCGCTACCCGCCCCGGGGCTACCGCTTCTTGGGTTGACCGTAAATGCCGCGCTCGCACGCGATGATAAAGTGCTCGGCGTGGGCTTTGAGGCGCTCCCAGGATCCGCGGATGCGTTCGGATTCCTCGCCGGTGATCACGCCGTCGTTCTCGATGCTGCGGCTTACGTCGGAGAGCAACTGGCCGAAGTCCTCGACGACTTGCTGCGTGGTGCCGAGCAGTTGCTCGTCGCGGTCGATCGCGGCCACCTGCGGGTTGGGCACGAAGAAGCCGCCGCCGGCGTTGCAGAGCCAGTTGATGATGCGAGCGTCGCCGGTCGCGTCGAACAGGACTCGCAGCCGGTCGAGGGGGTTGTGCGCCCCCGAGCCGGTCGGATTGCCGGCTGACGGCGGCTCCTGGCACCACTTGTAAACGAGGGCGCTGCTGACATTCAGCCGGGCCGCCACGGCCTTGACGCCGACGCGCTCGGTCGCATCTCTGAGCACTTCCCAGGCCTTCACGCTACACCTTGCCTTCACGGCCCATGATCCCCGCCGTGCGAAACTGGTCAGGTCGCATTGTCCGAGCGTGGTGCGTGTGCGTCAAGCGGGGCACCGCGCGTGCGGTGGGTCCCGTGCTTGCACGACGCCGTGCGGGCGCTAGAATGCACTCGTTTCATCGGATGCCAACAGCGAAAGCGGAGCCTATGGCGCGCCATGCCCCAGATTGACGCCAACATTGTGACCATCGTCTCCGGGCTGCCTCGTTCGGGGACGTCGATGATGATGCGGATGCTCGACGCGGGCGGGCTGTCCGCCCTGACGGACCACGTCCGCAAGGCGGACGCGGACAACCCGCGCGGGTACTTCGAATTCGAGCCCGTCAAGAAGACGAAAGAGGACCCCTCCTGGCTTGCGCAGGCCGGCGGACGGGCGGTCAAGATGGTTTACCGCCTCCTGTACGACCTGCCGCCCGGCCGTGAGTACCGCATCATCTTCATGCGCCGCAAGCTCGAGGAGGTCGTCGCCTCGCAGGACGTGATGCTCTCGCGCCGCGGGCGACAGGGCGGCAACCTCAGTCAGGACAAGCTCATCGGGCTGTTCGAGCAGCAGCTCGCCGAGTTCGACGCGTGGGTCGGCCGCCAGCCGAGCTTCAAGGTGCTCTACGTGAGCTATAACGACACGCTGACCAACCCGTCTGCGACGGTGCAGGCGGTGAACGCATTTCTGGGCGGGGGGCTCGACGTCGCCGCCATGAGCAAGGTCGTCGAGCCGGAGCTGTATCGGCAGCGTGGGGAATCATAGCCCGGCGCACTGGCCGCTGGGTTGTGCGTGAGGCGTGTTCGCAGGGCCGAACCGGGTTTCGAGTCAAATGTAAGTCTGAGCCGAAGGAGACATGCGATGGCTTATGAAACACCCCCGTTGCCGTACGCGTACGATGCACTTGAGCCGTATCTCGACGCGCGCACGATGGAGATCCACCACGACAAGCACCACGTGACCTACACGACCAACTGCAACAAGGCGCTCGCCGAGCACCCCGACCTCGCCGCCAAGCCCATCGAGCAGCTTCTGCGCGAGATCGACCGCGTGCCGGCGGACATCCGGCCGGCCGTGATCAACCACGGCGGCGGGCATTACCACCACAGCTTCTATTGGCGCATCCTGGGGCCCGGCAAAGGCGGCCAGCCGAAGGGTCCGCTGGCCGACGAGATCAAGAAGGTCTTCGGCGGCTTCGACGCGTTCAAGGAGCAGTTCGCGAAGGCCGCGCTGGGGCGGTTCGGCAGCGGCTGGGCCTGGCTGTGTCTCGATGCGAGCGGCAAGCTGGCGATCTGCGACACGATGAACCAGGACTCCCCGCTGTCGAAGGGCCACACGCCGATCCTGACAATCGACGTGTGGGAGCATGCCTACTACCTGAAATATCAGAACCGCCGGGCGGACTTCGTCGCTGCTTGGTGGAATGTCGTGAACTGGGACATGGCCACTGACCTATACAACGCCGGCCGGCGTTAGGCCGCGGGCGGCAGGCTTCGCCGCGCACTCGCCAAGCGGATCATGGGCGTTACAATCACCGCCCGATTGCGACTTGCGAGCGAGAGGTGAAGCATGAGCCCGATCGCGATGACGTTGCTGCTGGTCGTCAGCTTGGGCGTTTTCGCCTATTCGGCGACCCGCCGCTGGCGGCTGATGATGGTGGCCAAACGCCCGGAGAACCGCGCCGATCAGATCGGCCGCCGGATTGGGACCGTGCTCGCCTACGTCTGTGCCCAGAAGCGCATGCCGCGCTACCCGCTGGCCGGTTGGGCCCACATCGCCGTCTTCTTCGGTTTCGTCGTTCTGCTGCTCAATTCGATCATCCTGTGGTGCCGGGGGTACTCGGAGGACTTCGACTTCTGGGGCCTCTTCGGCCTGGGCAACCCGGTGGGCATCGCGTATGCCGTGCTGCGCGACCTCTTCATCGTGCTCGTGATCGTCGGCACGCTGGCGTTCTTCTACAACCGGCTCGTCGCCCGGCTCAAGCGGCTGACGCTGAACCTCGAAGGGCTGCTGATTCTGCTGATCATCTTCGTGATGATGATCGCCGACCTGGTGTACGAGGCCGTCATCATCAACGCGAACGATGGACGCTTCCAGGCCGCCATGCCCTTCGCGTCGCTGACCGCGGTGCTGCTCCGCGGCCTGCCGGGGCCGACGCAGCACGTGCTTTGGCAGGCCGGTTTCTGGACGCATTCGTTCCTCGTGCTGTTCTTCCTGAACCTGCTGCCGTACGGCAAGCACTTCCACGTGCTGACGGTCGTGCCGAACGTGTTCGCCCGCAGCCTGACGCCCCGCGGCCGGCTCGCCCCGCTCCGCGACATCGAGGGCCGGCTGGAGCGCGAAGAGACGCTGGGCGTCAAGCGCGTGCCGGACTTCAGTTGGAAGGACGTGCTCGATTTCTACACTTGCACCGAGTGCGGCCGCTGCTCCGATCATTGCCCCGCGACGAGCACCGGCAAGCTGCTTTCGCCGAAGCACCTGACGATCAGCCTGCGGGACTTCATGTACCGGCACGCCGACGAGCTGACCGCGGGGAACGGGAAACCCGCCGGCGGCAGCACAACCGAAGGCACTGAAACGCCGGCACTCCCCGAGTTGGTGCCGGACGTGATCAAGCCCGAGGTGCTGTGGGCGTGCACGACGTGCAGCGCCTGCGAGACCGAGTGCCCCGTCTTCATCACCTACATCGACAAGATCGTGGACCTGCGGCGGAACTTGGCGATGGAGCGCGGCGAGTTCCCCGAGCAGCTCGCGACCATGTTCCAAGGGCTGGAGAACGCCGGCAACCCGTACAGCTTCCCCAACGACCAGCGGGCCGAGTGGGCGCAGGGCCTCGACGTGCCGCTGATGGCCCAGAAGTCCGACGCGGAGTACCTGTACTGGGTCGGTTGTGCCGCATCGTTCGACGATCGCTCGCGCAAGATCGCCCGGGCGTTCGCCCAACTGCTCAAGACTGCCGGCGTCAGCTTCGCGATCCTCGGCCCCGAGGAGCGCTGCAACGGCGACCCGGCCCGCCGGGCGGGCAACGAGTTCCTCTTTCAAACGCTCGCGCAGCAGAACATCGAGGTGCTCAACAACTACAAGGTCCGGAAGATCGTCACGACCTGTCCGCACTGCTTCAACACGCTGAAGCATGAGTACCCCGACTTCGGCGGGCACTACGAGGTCATCCACCACAGCGAGCTGCTCGCACAGCTCGTGCAGGCCGGCAAGCTCGTGCCGCGGACCCGCGTGGACGCGCGCGTCGCGTACCACGACGCCTGCTACCTTGGGCGGCACAACGAAATCTACGACCCCCCGCGCGACGTGCTCGCGGCGATCCCCGGCGTGCGGCTATCCGAGCCGGTGCAGTGCCGCGACCGCGGCCTATGTTGCGGAGCGGGCGGCGCGCAGATGTGGAAAGAAGAGGAGGCGGGGGCCGCCCGCGTCAATCACACCCGCGTCCGGCAGCTCCTGACCGCGTTACCGGCCGGCGGGAAGGACAACGTGCTCACGTCCGCCTGTCCGTTCTGCAAAACAATGCTGAGCGACGGCCTCGCCGACCAGGGCCACGAGGGCGTCGGCCAACTTGATATCGCAGAACTGCTCTGGAAATCCATGCAGGGAGAAAGTGCGCAATAAGGGTGGCAAGGCTTAACGGGGCCCCGCAGTTACTTCGCGGACACCGGCTGGGCGGGGCGCAGTGCCAGCATCCGCTCGAGCGCGACGCGCGACCAGCGCTTCGTCTCCTCGTCCACGGCAATCTGGTTGACGACCTCGCCGGCGGCCAGGTTCTCCAGCACCCAGCACAGGTGCTTCAGGTCGATCCGGTACATCGTCGCGCAGGAGCATTGCGGACCGGCCAGCGACCGGATGCGCCTGTCCGGCAGCATCTTCATCAGCCGCCCGACCAGATGCACCTCCGTGCCGATCGCCCAGTAGCTCCCCGGCGGCGCCTCGCGCACGGTCTTGATGATGTACTCCGTGCTGCCGACGTAGTCCGCCTGCTGGCACACCTCCCATGTACACTCCGGGTGCACGATGACATTCCACGGCTCGCCGCTCGCACGCAGGGGCTTGATTTGCTCGATCTTAAAAAGCTGGTGCACCGCGCAGTGCCCGGCCCAGAGGATGACGCGCGCCGCACGCAGCTCCTCCGGCAGCAGCCCGCCGTTCACGACGTTCGGGTCATACACCACCATGCTGTCCAGCGGCCAGCCCAGCGCGTACGCGGTGTTGCGGCCCAGGTGCTGATCGGGCAGGAACAGCACTTTATTCCCGGCGTGCGGGTCGCCGCCCGGCTCCGCGCCGCGCAGCGCCCATTCGAGCACCATCTTCGCGTTCGAGCTCGTGCAGCACGCCCCGTCGTGCCGCCCGACGAACGCCTTGATCGCGGCCGTCGAGTTCACGTACGTGATCGGCGTGATGGGCGCCCCCGCGTGCTCCTCCAGGATGCGCCACGCTTCCTCGAGCTGGTCGATGTCCGCCAGGTCCGCCATGCTGCAACCGGCGGACAGGTCCGGCAGAATCACCTGCTGCCGCGGGCCCGTCAGAATGTCCGCCGTCTCCGCCATGAAGTGCACGCCGCAGAACACGATGTAATCCGCCTGCGTCTGCTCGGCGGCGATTTGCGAAAGCTTCAGGCTGTCGCCGGTGAAGTCGGCGAACGCGATCACCTCGTCGCGCTGGTAGTGATGCCCGAGAATGACGAGGCGCGGCCCGAGTCGCTGCCGCGCCGCCGCAATGCGCGCGGTCAATTCCTCGTCGCTGCGTTCCGCGTACTCCGGCGGTAGGGGAGCCTGATAGACCATTCCGTTCCCAAGCCAGCCATTCACCCCTGTTACATGATAGCGCCGCCCCCCGTCTGAAACCATGCGGTTTCGTGCTCAGGCTGGCGCGGCGTCGGCGGCCGGCACGGCCGCGGACGTGGACAAGTCGGCGGATGTGTCCTGCGGCGACGCAGCCGGCGCCGCCAGCGCGAGAATCTCGCGCGCCAGCGCCGCGTAGTCCTCCGCCCCGTGGCTGCTCGGCGCGTAGTCGAACACCGTCTGCCCGAAGCTCGGGCACTCCGCCAGCTTGATATTCCGCCGGATCGTCGTCGCGAATACCCGCGCGCCGAACCACGCGTCGCCCGGGGCGGCCCGCGCCAGAAACCGGGCCACGTCGTCCTGCACTTCCTGCGCGAGCTTTGTGCCGCGCTCGTGCATGCACAGCACCACCCCGCTCACGCGCAGCCGCGGGTTCAGCGCCTGCCGCACGAGCGTCACCGTCTGGAGCAGGCGCCCCAGACCTTGCAGGGCCAGGAAATGCGGCTGAAGCGGGATGATGATCTCCTCCGCGGCGGCCAACGCGTTCACCGTGAGCAGCCCGAGCGACGGGGCGCAGTCGATCAGGCACACGTCGAATCCGTCCTGATACGCCGCCAGCTTCCGCGCCAGCACCGTCTCGCGCTGCGGCCGCTCGGCCAATTCCAACTCGGCCCCGACCAGGTCGATGTGCGACGGCACGAGCACGAAGCGCTCGGTCACGCGGCGGGCAGCATCCGCCAGCGCCATGTCGCGCGTCAGCACGTCATACGCACTGATTTCCTCCGCACCGATCTCGATGCCGAAGTGGATGCTCGCGTGCGCCTGCGGGTCGAGGTCGACGAGCAGCACGTGCTGCCCGTCGCGCGCCAGCGCCGCGGCCACGTTGACCGCGGTCGTCGTCTTCCCCACGCCGCCCTTCTGGTTGATGATCGCGATGACCCGCATGGGATCAGTATACCGGCGGTAACCGCAAAGAAAACGCGCTAGATGGGCCGGCGCAGCGCCGCCCGCATCTCCGCTGCGATTGGTTCCGGAAAGGACGCCAAGACGGCGGCCAGGGCCTCGGGTCCTTCCGCTTGCTTATACAGAGCGGCCGCCACGCGCAACGTGGAGTCGCGCTCCGTGCAGAACTTCCGGTACGCCACCAGCAGCTCGTCGCGCGACCAATGGCTGAGCGGATCGGCGACGTGCGCCTGCCGCCGGGCCCAGTGGATCAACGACGCAGGTTCCTCGGTGTGCTCGTACAGCGCGGCCAGCACCCTGATGCGTTGGGCTGGCGTCCCGAGGAATTCCGTGACGGACGCAGGCAGGCTGACGAGCCGGTCGTCCACCGTGCGCCCAGCCAGCGTATCCAGCCAGCCCGCCGCCCGCTCCAGCTCGGGCTGAGGCTCGATCAATCGCGCCGGCGGAACCAGCAGCACGCGGTGTCCGGTCGCGAACTGGATCGACACGCGATGGACCGGCTGAGCGCCCGCGTTTGTGCTTAGCACGCGCAGCACCGTCCCAATACCCCACTCCGGCCGGTCGGGCACGGCGACCCGGTGGCCGATCAGACCGTCGTCAATGGCTAGCTCAGGCATCGCGGTGTTTCATACCCCCTGCCCGCGCCAGAATCCAGAGGGACGGGCCTGGCAACCGGCTCACGAGGTCCACCGCCCCGATCGACCGTAGGCTGAGTTTGCGCTCCGAGCACGCCCCGCTATACTCCCAATCGCGCTTGGATGCCGCGAATCGCATCCTGCCGCTCTGGGAGTCCACGATGTCTGTGCTCGCGCAAATCGCCGAAGCGGTCATCAACGGGGACGAGGTCGCCACGCCCAAGCTGATCGAGCAGGGCCTCGCCGCCGGCACGCCCGCCAAAGACCTCCTCAACGAGGGGCTGCTCAAGGGCATGACCGAGGTCGGCCGGCGGTTCCGCGAGGGCGAGTATTTCGTCCCCGAAGTCCTCATCGCCGCCGAAGCCATGAAAGCCGGCACCACGCTCCTCAAACCCCACCTCGCGAAGGCCGGCGTCAAGCCCGCGGCGACCGCAGTCATCGGCACCGTCCGCGGCGACCTGCACGACATCGGCAAGAACCTCGTCGCGACCATGCTCGAAGGCGCGGGCTTCGAGGTCATCGACCTGGGCGTCGACGTGTCGCCGGAGAAGTTTGTGGACGCTTGTCGCCAGCGCCCGGTGCACGTGGTCGGCATGAGCGCCCTGCTAACCACGACCATGCCGATGATGGCGGAGACGATCAAGCTGCTCCGCGCCCAACTCCAGCCGCCGCCCAAGCTGATGATCGGCGGTGCGCCGGTGACGGACGAATACGCCGCGAAGATCGGCGCCGACGGCTACGGCCGCGACGCCGCGACGGGGGCGGAACTCGCCAAGCAGCTCTGCCGGCTCGGGCGAAACTGAGCGAACCGCGATGACGGAACTGACTTCCCGCGAGCGTGTCGCACGTTGCCTCGCACGCCGGCCGCATGACCGCGTGCCGCTCTACGACGGCTTCTGGCGCGAGACCGAGGACGCCTTCGTCCGCGAGATTGCCGACCCGCGCTACGGCTGCGGCATCGAGGCTTTCGCCGCCGAGCCGCGGCCCGACCGGCTGACGCTGCCGGAGTACTTCGACTTCGACCTCCTGCAAGTCGGCTGGCCGAACCAGCGGCTGCGGCTCGTCGAGCCCGAAGTCCTCGACGAGAGCGACGAGTGGGTGCTGCGACGGGACGGGAACGACGCGGTGCTGCGGTGGTGGAAGCACAAGATGGGGACGCCGGAGCACGTGCGCTTCGGGATCGACACGCCGGAGAAGTGGTTCAAGGCCAAGCCGTCGCTGACGGCGTCGCGCGAGCGCATCCGCTGGGACGAGTTCCGGCCGCGGTACGAGCGGGCGAAGGCGGCGGGGCGGTTCATCTGCTTCGCCGGCGTCGAGGTGATCGAGTCGACCAAGGACTCGCTCGGACACGAGATGATGTGCCGGGCCTTGCTCAAGCAGCCGGACTGGCTCCGCGACGTCTTCGCGACCTACACGCAGTTCGAGATCGACATGTTCCACCTGCTCGAGGCCGAGGGCCTGGTCTGCGACGGCGCGTTCATCTATGGCGACATCGCGTACAAGAACGGCCCGTTCATGTCGCCGCGGCATTACCGCGAGTTCGTGTACCCGTGCCACAAGCGGCTGTTCGACGAGTTCCACCGACGGAAGATGCCGGTAATCTTCCACTCCGACGGCGACATCCGGCTGCTGATCCCGCACTTCCTCGACGCCGGCGTGGACATGATCCAGCCGCTGGAGGCGAAGGCGAGCATGGACGTGCGCGCGCTGGCCCCGCAGTACGGCGACCGCCTCGGCTTCTGCGGCAACATCGACGTGACGGTGCTGGCGACCAACGACCGCGAGCGAATCCGGGCGGAGCTGCACTCCAAGCTGGCGGCGGCGATGCCGTACCGCGGCTACATGTACCATTCCGACCATTCCATTCCGCCGGGGGTGACGTTCGACACCTATCGCTGGCTCCTCGACGAGGCGCGGCGAGTAGGGTGGTACAAGTGACCGAGTAACACCCTGACGACGCTACGACGGGGACCTGCTGCAGTGCTACCTTGTTTTCGCCCCGAACGGGGCGATGGGTTGTAGCCACGGGTGGAGCGACGCCGCCTTGGCCGTCGCGGAACCCGTGGGAGCAGGACGCCTCTCTCCTCCTCTTCTTGGCGCCCCGAAGGGGCGCAGGAACGCCGCGCCGCCCGCGTCTGCTCGCGCCCCATCTTCCCCCCGCACATTGACCAAACTCACCCTCACAGCGCGTTGTACGCTGCTGCCATGTCTCGCAAATCGAGCGTCCCGGGGAAACGAACGACACTCCGCGCTCGCGCGAAGCGCGGCCACATCACTCACTCCGCCTTGTCCGGCCCGGTCGAAAAGAAATGTCGCCTGTCCCGGATATACGTGTCCCGGATATACGGCGCCGCAAGACGTGCCGCAGGATGCGAAAGGGGCGAAGGGCAGGCTCGGCGGAGGGGGCTTCTGAGTGCGCTAGTCGGTGCGCAGCGTGGCATCGCGTTTGCGGCGGCCGGAGCGGAGGAGTTGTCGCTGGGTCCAGGGGGCGAGCCAGCGGGCGACGTGGATTTGGCGGCCGTCGGTATAGACCCAGAGCGGCGGACGGCCGCAGCAGCAAATCGGGCCGGCCAGGCGCTTCCAGTCCTGCGGCTGGTCGAGTTGCGCGATCAGCGCGTCGAAGCACGCGTCGGCGTCGAATTCGGGGTGTTGAACTAGCTGGGCGGGCAGGTAATCGCGAAGCTGCGCGCGAGTGATCGTTTCCGGCCACTTGCCATGTTGGCGGACGGTCTCCGCGATGTCGTAGACCAGGAGACAGGGGTCGTCCTGGGCCGGGGCGATCGCGTGCGTTCGACGGTCGGCGACGCGGATGTGTATGATCTCGCCCTCCTTCCGGCCGAACACCTTGCCGCCGCGGCAGGTGGCCGGATCGGGCCAGTCGTGGACGAGGCCGCCGAAGCGGAAGCTGTACTTGTGCTCTGTCAGGAGGTCGAGCACGCCGCGGAATCCGGCCTGCGGATCGAAACCGGGCGTTTGACGGACTTCGTCGTTCACCCAGGCGGGGAAGTCCGCGGCGGAGATGGTGAACTCGCTTTCCTCGCGGCGGAGGGTCTGGTCGGCGATGTTCAGCAGCAGCATGCGGGGGTCCGTTGGGCGAGGCTCGACGCTACGACGCGGGATACGCGCGTCGCTGTAGTGGTAGCTAAACAGGCGGCGCCACCAGCCGAGCGGGCCGCGGAGGTATGACTTGAAAAACGCGTCGAGGTGTGGGGTGCCGTACTGTGGAGCGTCGGACGGGCGCAGTTCCCAGCGCAGTTGCTGCACCTCGACGGCAAGATCCGCGAGAATCGGCACGAGGCCATACTCCGGCGCGCCGGCGCCGACGTACAGAAGGTCGGTTTCAAAGACGGCGTCGCGTTCATGTTGATCGGCGAACTCAGCCACGGCCTGCAACAGATGAGCGGCGCGAGCGGTAAGCGGCAGGGTCTGTCCGAATTGCGGGGCGGCGGGCGCGGGCGGGTCGGGGGGAACGGCCGCGATGTGCCGGGAGGCTGCGGTGCGCAGGGCACGCTCTCGGACGCCGAACGCAGCGAGGGCGATCTTGCCGAATTCGCGGCGTCGCCAGACGCCAAGCAGGATGTGCGGGGTGTCGAGACAGGCGTGGTGGAGGCGGCGGGTCTCGCACTCGGCGTGGCGGATTACGGACTTCACGTCCTGCAAGGGGTCGTAGGGCATCGTACGTGCAGTGTAACGCGCGGCTCTCTGCCGCCCAATCGTGCGTGCGCGGATGTCGGCGCGAGCCCGTGCGCGCCTGTGAGCGGCGCGCCGGTATCTACGGCTCCTTCGAAACAGGCTTGCTCGTCGGTTGGTCGAGGAGGGACGAAGCGTCCTGGTACGGTGGGGGTTTCGGGGGCCAGTAGGTGGTGTCGCCGGTGGCGTCTATGCCGATGCCTTCGGGGGGTTTTCCGGCGTCGTCCCTGAGGTCGGGGCCGATGCTGTTTCCAACCCCGTGCCCCCCAGCGCCATCGTCGGCAATCCGCAGCGCGTCCCCGCCACGGCTAACCAAGCTCCGCCTGCCGCCCCCGGCTGCGCGCCAAAACCCGTTATTCCCCCGCAAAATCCGTCACCTGCCGCCAAGAACGCACAAAATCGCGCACCCGTCGCTAATCTCCGCCAATCTCGTCACGCCCCGCCCCGCCCGCCCTTTTGTGGTGCATATTTATCCCGTCCCCGCGCGGATGCCCCGCGCCCGCGCCGATCAGAGCCCCAAACGCGACTGCGGGGTTCTGAGCTGACCGCTGACAACTGAGAGCTGATAGCTTTTCTATGAACCCGCCCCCGACCAGCCCATCCGCTCCGCGTCCTCGGCGCTCTCCGCGCCTCCGCGGTTGCCTTGTCCAACGTCCGGATAATGAAGTGTGCCAACCGGGGGGGCACTCCCTTGGCACACTTGGCATTCTTCCCCTTCCCGCAGCCCCAGCGGCCTTTTTATCCGGAACTATGCCAACCGCTTGGCACTCTTGGCGGTCTTGGCGCTCATGCCGTCTCGGCGGTTGTTCCGCACGCCGCCCCGGACCGCACTTGCTCGGCGAGGCCGTCGAGCAGCCCGTGCCACGTCTCGCACAGCGGCGGCAGCTCGTAGCGGATGAGGTCGGATAGCAGCACGAGGTCGCGCGCCTCGAGCGCCCCGCGGATCTCGACCAGCTTGCCGATCACGTCTTCGGACCACTCCTGGACGCTGCGGCCCTCGTGCCGATAGCCGGCCAGGCTGTCGTGCAGCAGCCCGCTGCACTGAATCAGCGCCTGGTGGCACGTCTGCCACAGCGTCATGTGCGCCCCGATCTCCCGCAGCGCCTCGCCGGAGTCGCCCGTGGTCAGCCGCTCCGCGAGCCCGGCGTGTTGCCGGCTGGCCTCCTCGAACTGCCGGGCCAGCGCGCGCAGTGCGTCGCCGACGAGCGCGCGGGCATCGCCGGTCTGCAGATCGACCTGCGTGTCGGCCCCCAGCGGCTCGCCCAGGGCCTGCTGCAAGTCGTCTTCGGTCAGCGGCCGGCCGTCCACCGCAACCGAGACGATCAGACGGCGATCATGCGCCGCCCGCACCTGCTCGATGAGCGTCTCGAGGGTGCAGTTCGGGTCGAAGGACATGTCCAGACGTCGGGCATCGAGCGTGACGATCATGGTGTGTCTCCGTGCGTCTCTTATCGGCCTGGAACCGATCCCAGCCGGGGGTTTCTAGCACCGCACGGCCCGGCGACCACGCGATCAGGCGCTAAACTGATGACCATCCCCGCCCGCACGCCCTTATCGCCTAGCCACCTCACCCCTCGATCGCTTGCGGCGGGTCGCGCAAATGTTGCCGACCGCAGCGCCGCGGGTATGATCCGCGCGATGAATGAGCGGCGTCCGCGGTGGCTCCAGAACTGGCTCGCACGGCACCAGCACCCCGTGTCGCGCGGGTTGCACTACGTCGGCATCCCGCTCGCGGTCGCGGCCCTCCTCCTCGCGCTCGTCCAACTGGTCCAGTGGCGTTGGGACCTGTGGTGGCGGCCGGTGGTACTGCTGCTGGTCGGCTACCTGCTCCAGTACATCGGCCACCGGATCGAGGGCAACGACGTGGGCGAGGTGATCCTCGTCAAGAAGCTGCTCGGCCGGCCGTACTGCGCGGTCTCGCTGCGTTACCAGAGCCCCGAGCGCGAGCGAGGGGTTGCCGGACCGGCGGGCAGGTAACCCAATCCCGCGTTCGAGGCCCAGGGCCCTGAATCAGGGCGCGACAGGTCGCCCCGCTGAACCACCGGACACCGGCGTCGGCCATCGACTATGATTACGGTAGACGGCGGTGCCGCCGGGTGGTCCGGCGGAGCCAGGCCGCCCCCGCGCTCGCCGCGGCGAATGGGACTGCCGCCGGCGGGGGAAGGTGGGTTCGGCCGAGCGGAGGTGTCGATGCCCAAGGCGCACGTCGATCCTGCGGAATTGCGTCGCTTCGCGCGCGAGCTGGCGCGTTTCAGCCACGATCTCCAGGCCCTGATGAGCGGCCTCAACTCGCGCATGAGGGAGCTGGAGAAGACCTGGCGCGACCAGGAGCAGCGGAAATTCACCGAAGAGTTCGAGCAGACCATCAAGACGCTGGCGCGGTTCACCGAGGCGGCGGACCGGCACGTCGGCTTCCTCCAACAGCGGGCCGGCCACATCGAGGACTACCTCCAGCAACACTAGGGAGCGCGCATGGGCGGATACGCCTCGATCGAGTCCTTCCAGGCCCTTAAGCGGCTGCGGACGGCGATGTGCCGGTTCGCGGAGACGGCGGGCGCGGGTCTGGACGAGGCCGAGGCGGAGTTGCAGCGCACCAACACCTGGGTCAAAGCGGAGCAGAGCAGTTACTGGAAGCGGGAAGGGGAGCGACGGGCCGAGTTGCTGACGCGGGCCAAGAGCGCGCTCACGCGCAAGAAGCTGCAGCCGACCGCGCTCGGCGGCCGGCCGTCGTGCGTCGAGGAAGAGCAGGAAGTGGCGCTGGCGACACGCCGCGTGGAGGAGGCCCGGCGGAAGATGGCCAACGTTCGCCGCTGGAGCCGCCGGCTGGACGAGGAAACCTACTCGTATCTGGCCGTCGCCGGCGGGCTCAGCGAGGCCCTGGCCGCGGACATACCCAACGCCCTGGCACAACTGGACAACATGCTGACGGCGCTGGAGGCGTACGCCGATACCCCGACGCCGCCGGCGCAGAGCGTCTCGTCAGCGGCGGGGCTGGGTGCGGAGCCAGGCGCCGGCGCCGAGTTTAGCTCGATGGCCCGTGCGGCTCCGCCCGCGCCAGCGGACGTCGAGGCCTACCGGCGCTTGCGCGCGCAGACGCCGCCGGCGGCCGTGCGGGACGCGGCTCCGCGGGCGGAATTGGACGCCGGTTGGCGGCGTGCGGACGGTTCGGTGCCAACCTGGCCCGCGGAGTTCGCACGGCTGGGACTCGCGCGCGTGCCGATCGCGGCCGAAGATCGCCTCGTGGTGGCCCGCGGCGCCGGGCAGCCGGCGCGAATCTACCTGGAGCGTCTGGCCGGGTGCGGCGCCGGGGACAGCGGCTGGTATATCGGGAGCGTGGACAACGTTGCGCCGCCGGGGTATGACGCGGTGCGTGTGGCGGATATGCTCGCGGCGCGACCCGATCTCGCGTCGCTGCTGGAGTTGCCGCCCGGTTGCCTGGTCGTCCTGGACGGAGCCAGGTTGGAGGCGGTGTTCGACGCGGAGAACAAGCGGCTCTGGTCCGCCGCGAACGTCGGGCCGTCGTGAGTGTGGCCGGCCAGCGCGACCCGCTGGCCGTTGGAAGCCTCGATGAGCACGGGTGCCGGACTCGGCAAGCTGAAGCAGGCGGCGAAGGACCTGCGGGCACAGTGGGACGAGGCGCGGGCCGCCTGGCACGACGAGAACGCCCGCCGGTTCGAGGAAACCTACGTCACGCCGCTGCTCGCCCGCGTGCGCAAGGTGGAGTTGCTGCTGGCCCACATGACGGTCGTGCTACAGGAAGTGCGCCACGACTGCGAATGAGCCCATGCCGATCAACCCGGGCAAGCCGGCGAAAGTGGGTGTGCGTACGGAGTCGCCAGACGCGATGCCGGACCGATCCGACCTTAACGCAGCGCCGGTGAGCACCGATGCGGGGGTGGGTTTCCTGGAACTACAGCGGGCCGGGCTGCACGAGCTGCTCACGCTGTCGGCCGTCGCGGTCACGCCGACCGAGTCGGGCATCGAGGAACGCTACCGGCACGCCTGCGAATCCGCCGAGCAAACGCTGCATGCGGCGCTCGGCGAGACCGAGGCGGTGCTGAACGAGAAGCTGGCCGCGGCGGAGAAGACCCAGGCCGAGCAGACGGCGCGGATCGAAGCCGATTACGCCGCGCTCCGGGCGGAGCACGCGGACAAGACGCGGGCCGCGCTGGAGCGCATCGCCGCGCAAGCACACGAGACGGAAGCCGAGCTTGACCGCCAGATGGAAGACAAGCTGTTGCTGGCGGACACGGTTGCCCAGGCCGACCACGAACGCATGGAGCGCGAGTTCGGGGCCGTCGAGCAACAAGTGACCGATGGCCGCCGGCGTCTGGACGCACTCCACGGACGTGCGCAGTCCGTGCTGAGCCGGTACGGCATCAGCATCCCGCCGGCCGGCGCGGCGCCACCGAAACCGAGCGCGCCGCCGGGCGACGCTTGGGCCGCGTACTACCACCAGGCGCAGATTGCGCTCGAGCACCTGAACGCCATCGAGCGCCTGTGGGGCCCGCGCCTGCTCGGCGGCGCGCGGCTGTACGTGTGGCCCACGCTGCTCAGCGCCCTGGCGGTCGGCGGCGCGTGGGCGCTCAGCCGTTTCGATCTGCCTGGCGCGCCGCCGTTCGCCGTGAGCGGGCCGGTCGCGCTGGCGGTAACTGGGTTGGTCTCGCTGTTCATCGGTTGGGTGATCCGGCACAGCGGACAGGCCCGCATCCAGACGCTCTATGGGCCGCTCGCACGGGCCGTGGCGGCTGGCGGGCGGGCGCTGGACCACCATCTGGCCCTCGCGCAGGAACGCTATCAGCGGCAGGGGCCCCGGGCGACCGGCGCCGATCGGCACAACTCCGAGAAGGCGGCCGTCCGGCGGCATTTCGAAGGGCTGCTGGCTGAAGTCGAGCGGCGCGACGCCGAAGCACGTGCCAGGCTCCAGGAGGTCGACCAGCAGCAGCGGGCCGAGATCGAGCACCGCCGCGCGGTCGCGCTGCGGGAGTTGTCCGCGCAGATCGAGAAACGGCGCCGCCACCTGCGGGAGCGGCACGAGCATGGTTTGGCGACCGTCCGCAAGGCGCATCGGCAGGGCATGGATGCGAGCCGCGCGCAGTACGAGGCCGAGCGAGCGGCGCAGCGCACCGCCTGGCAAGCGGGCCTGGAGCGCATCCAGCGCTTCCTCGCGGCGGGCGACCAACTCCGTATCCCGACCGGTGCGCGCTGGGAGAGCGGTGAGTTGGAGAAGCCGTCGTCCGCCGACGAGTTCGCCGCGCTCATCGCGTTTGGCCGCTGGGGCGTGGATTTGACGCAGCTCGCGGCCAGCGTGCGTGCGCTGGCGGGGTTTCTGGACGAGCGGCCGCCGGCCGCGGCGACGCCGGCGCTGCTGGCGGTACCGGGACGGTGCTCGCTCCTGTTGCAGACGGAGCGCGCCGGGCGATCGCAGGCCATCGACACGTTGCGCGTGGTCATGCTGCGTCTGCTGACCGCGCTGCCCCCGGGGCGCGTGCGCTTCACGATCATCGACCCCGTCGGGCTGGGCGAGAGCTTCGCGGGCTTCATGCACCTGGTCGATTACGAGGAAGCGCTCGTCGGCGGACGCATCTGGACCGACAGCGAGCAGATCGAAGCCCGGCTCACCGAGCTGACCAGCCACATGGAAAACGTCATCCAGAAATACCTTCGCAACGAGTTTGCGACGATCGACGCCTACAACCGGCAGGCCGGCCAGCTCGCGGAGCCCTATCGCTTCCTCGTCGTGGCGGATTTCCCCACCAACTTCACCGAGGGCGCCGCCCGCCGGCTGAGCAGCATTATCAGCAGCGGTGCGCGCTGCGGCGTCTTCACGCTCATCATGCACGACAACCGGCTTAGTCTGCCCGTCGAGTTGCCCCTGGAGGACCTGGCGGGTGGGAGCCTGCACCTCGTGCACGACGGCGAGCGGTTCGTCGCCCAGGACGAGCTGCTCCGCCAGTTCCCGTTGACGCTGGACGTGCCCCCGCCGGAAGAGGTTCTGACCCGCATCATGCAGGTGGTGGGGCGCGGCGCGAAGGACGCGCTGCGCGTCGAAGTGCCCTTCGACAACATCGTGCCGCGTGCGGATCAGCGCTGGACGCGCGACGCCGCCACGGAGCTGACCATCCCGATCGGGCTGGCCGGCGCGGTGCGGCTCCAGCATTTCCGCCTGGGACGGGGTCTCGCGCAGCACGTGCTGGTCGCCGGGAAAACGGGCTCCGGAAAATCCACGCTGCTGCACGTGATCATCACGAACCTGGCGCTCTCGTACCGTCCGGAGGAGGTCGAGCTGTACCTGGTCGACTTCAAGAAGGGCGTGGAGTTCAAGACCTACGTCGCGCACGCCCTCCCGCACGCCCGCGCCATCGCGATCGAGAGCGACCGCGAGTTCGGCGTGAGCGTCTTGCAACGCCTCGACGCGGAAATGACCCGCCGCGGCGACCTGTTCCGCGCCGCCGGCGTCCAGGACCTGCCCGCGTACCGCGCGGCCACCGGCCAGGGGCTGCCGCGCACGCTGCTCATCGTCGACGAGTTCCAGGTCTTCTTCACCGAGGACGACAAGCTCGCGCAGGACGCGGCGATCCTGCTCGACCGCCTCGTCCGACAGGGCCGCGCGTTCGGCATTCACGTGCTCCTGGGCTCGCAGACGCTCGCCGGCACCGCCGGCCTGGCGCGCAGCACGATGGGGCAGATGGCGGTCCGTATCGCACTCCAGTGCTCGGAGGCGGACTCGCAACTGATTCTCGACGACACGAACGTCGCCGCCCGCCTGCTCTCACGCCCCGGCGACGCGATCTACAACGATGCCGGCGGCCTCGTCGCCGGCAACAACAGCTTCCAGGTCGCCTGGCTCCCCGACGAACGTCAGAGCGCCTACCTGGACGAAGTCCACGCGCTGGCCGTCGCCCGGGAGTGGCGCGGCGAGCCGGCGATCGTCTTCGAGGGCAACGCACCCGCCGACATGCAACAGAATCGACTGCTCGCCCGCCTGATCGAGACGCCCCGCTGGCCAACGTCCGTCGCGGCCCCGTACGCCTGGCTCGGCGAACCGGTCGCGATCAAGGACCCGACCGGCGTGGCTTTTCGCCGGCAGAGCGGCGCCAACCTCCTCTTCGTCGGGCAGCGTGACGACGCCGCCCTCGCGATGCTCGCCGCCGCCATGCTCTGCCTGGGCAGCCAACACGCCCCCGGCACCGCCCGCTTCGTGATCCTCGGCGGCGCGGCCGCCGGCAGCCCCGCGCCCGGCGGATTGCAGGACATGGTCGCCCTTCTGCCGCACGCGGTCCAGTGGGTGGACTGGCGCGAAGTGCCCGACGCGCTCGCGGCCCTCGCGGCCGAAACCCAGCGGCGCCTGGCGGAAGGCCCCGAGGATGCGCCCGCCGTGTACATCCTGATCTACGGCTTGCAGCGCTACCGGGTGTTGCGGCGTCGCGAAGAGACCTTCAGTTTCTCTGCGTCCGACGCGGACGCCGCGCCCGCGACCGATCGGCAGTTTGTCGAAGTACTGCGCGAGGGCCCGGCCCTGGGTCTGCACGTCCTCGTCTGGTCCGACACGCTCGCCACGCTCGAACGCACGCTGGACCGCCAGACGCAGCGGGAGTTCGACAACCGGGTGCTGTTCCAGATGAGCGCGGCGGACTCGAGCAACCTCATCGACTCGCCGGAAGCCAACCGGCTGGGTCTCTACAGGGCGCTATTCTTCAGTGAAGAGCGCGGCTTGCTGGAGAAATTCCGGCCGTACGGAGCGCTCGACCGGGATTGGCTCGCGCACGTCCGGCAGTGCATCGAGCGCAAGACGGCGGGGTAGCAGGCCCGCGCGGGGGCACGAATTATTGCGCGCGGCCGGGAATGTGGTCGCCCTTGTGCCGCAGGGCATTCGCAGCCGCACCCTGAAGACACGAGCAATTCAAGGGGCGCTTTTCTTTAATGACATAATTCGGCGTGGAGGGCGAACAGGAATAACCGCCTGTCGTCTTCGTTGTATATAAGAGTCATGGAAGCACGGACAACGGCTGTTGCCGTGCGTGTAGCCGGACACCGGGTGCTTGCACAACGGTGAGCAGCAACGCGCTTAGAATGGAGGTCGGCGCATGATCTGGAAGATCCGAACCCTGACGGCATTGTTCACCGGGGGTCTGCTCGTCCTCGCTGTGAGTGGTTGCGCCGGAAACGTGGACCCGAATCAGTCCATCGCCCAGGCGCTCACGCAGTTGGCGCAGACCGCGGCGCAAGTGCCGGCGCTCAACCAGTTGACCGTTAGCGACCTCGTGGCCGGGTTCCAGCAGTACGCCAACCAGCTCGGGTCGGTCTCCACGGCGGCAGCGCCGGTCCAGTTGACGTCCGACCAGCAGCAACAGCTCGAGGGCTTGCAGGCCCAACTGGACAACGGCCAGATCACGCAGCAGGCATTCGCGACGCAGGTCGACGGCATCATCGGGAACGGCGACCCCAACGCCGCGTTCGGCGGGTTCGGTTTCTGCGGCGGGCCGTTCGCGCAACCGCCGGGGTTCGCGGCCGCTGATCCGCTCAACCTGACTGACGCACAGGTGCAGCAGGCCCAGGACATCTCCCAGCGGTTGCACGACGACCTTCAGACGCTACGGCAAGACGCCCACGACAAGATTCTCGCGGTGCTGACCCCCGCGCAGCAGGCGCAGCTCAATCAGCTCTTTCCGCAGCCGGCCGGGGCCACAGGAGCGTCGGGCGCATCCGGACCTTCCGGCCCGCTCATGCCGCCGCCGCACCGCTTCGGGATGCATGGCCGCGAGCTGGGCATGCGCGGCGGCGGATCGGAGCCATTCTCGCAGTACTTGGTGGCTCAGTTACAGTTGACCGCCGACCAGCAGACGCAGATCGAGCAGATTCGCACGGATCTGCGCACCGCCGTCCAGGCCCGTCATCAGCAGGCCCGCGACGAGTTCCGCGCAATCCTCACGCCGGAGCAACTGGCGATTCTGGACCAGATGGAGCAGCCCGAGACGGAGACGGTGACGGCAACGGGAACGGCTTCGTCCACCGGCCAGTAACATCCGCGCGGCGCGCGGGCACATGCGGTCAGCGCGCCACGCCACTATGCGACGCGGCCGCGCGTTCAGCCCGCGCGGCCGCTGCTTTTTGGGGGGGCTTGCTAATCAACCGCTCTTACGGTCTCCCTGGCGGGGGCTGGCCCGGACCCTCTCCGGGCGCGCGGCGCGCACCGCGGTCCGGGCGCTGCCGGCTTTCGAGCAGCCGCTCGAGCTCGGCCGCCTGTTTGGCGTCGAGCAGGGCCACCACCTGACTCTTGGTCGTCTTGAACTGCTCGGCCCGCTTCTCCGGTGTCGCCTCGCCGCGGCTGGCCCGCATCGCGTCGCGCGCGATCTCGCGCAGACGCTTCTGCTGGTCGGCGTTGAGCTCCAGGCGCAACGCGGCCTGGAGCACGGTGCGCACATCTTCGGGGCCGCCGCCCGTGTACTTGGCCCACAGCTCCGGCAGCTTGGCCTTCTGCTCATCCGTGAGGATCGGCTCGACCTGGTCCAGGAACTTGCCCGCGCCGCCGTCGTCGCCGCGCTTGTCCCGGATCTGCTTCTCCAGCTCGGTGGCCCGCGCCTCGTTCCCCTCCTGCCGGGCCTTCCGCATTTCCTGTACCAACGGTAGGAGTTCCTGCTGCTGCGCGCGGAACTCGGTCGTCAGTTTCTCGTACTTGGCCCGCTGCTCATCCGTAAGCTGCAAGCCCTCCGGCAGCCGCTGAATGAGCTGCTCGATACCGCCCGCGCCGCCGCGGACGCGTTCCATCCGGTCGCGGAAGTCGTCGAGCTTGACGACCTGCTCGGGCGTCAGGAGCGTTTTGACCTCTTTGAAGAAGTCGTTGAGCAGCGGCTGGCTGGCCGCGCGCATCTCCTCCATCTGCTGCCGGATTTCCTCGACCTTGGCGTCGTCGCCGCTCTGCTGGGCGTCGCGCCTCTGACGCATGAGCTCCTGCGCCTTCTCGGACTGCTTCGCCTGTTCGTCGAACCGCGGCCGGAATTTCTCGATCAGCGCGTCGTACTTCGTCCGCTGCTCGTCCGTCAGGCTCAGGGTCTCGGCCAGCCGGTGCGCGACATCGAGCGGCGACGCGAACATGGCCCCGCCGCCGGCACCGCGCCCCGGCGGACCCCCGGCACGCTCCGGTCGGCTGGGGCGTGACTCGGGCTGAGCGAGCGCCGGCACCACGAGGACCACGCTTACCAGGACGATCATCAATCCCGTTCTCATCTGCTTCTCCTTGTGTTATGGCTTCGGAATGCTGTGTGGAAACCTGGGGTCTGCGAACTCTTCGACAGTATCCCGTCCGCGGCGCGGAAAGTCCACCTGCCGCCCAGCAGCACGGGCTCCACATTATCGCTGGATTCGCAGCGCCGGTCCCGCGCCCCGGCGTAAAGTTGCGCAAACGTGGCTTGACGCTTCTTTACAAACCCCGCGGCGATGACGGGCGCAACCGCGCCGACCAGCGAGCCGGCTTCGCTCAACGGCCCCGCAACCCCCCGACCCGCTCTACGCGGTCCGAAAGTCGATCATCGCCTGCCGGTACGCATCGGGCAGGCCGATGTCGAAGCGGCGACCCTTCACGACGTAACCCGCGACGCCGTCCTCTTGCCGCAGGTGCTCCAGGCACGACGTCAACTGAAACTCGCCACGCTCCCGCACGTTGTGCGCGATGTGCTCGTCGAGGTACTGAAAAACCTGCGGCGTGAGCACGTATTGCCCGAAAACTGTCAGGAATTGCCCGTCGTCCATCCCGTCGACGTGCAGGTGCTCGCGCGCGTACGCGGCGTCGGGCTTCTCGTAGAACTCGGTGATCGCGAGCAACGAACCGGGCTCGACCCACGTTCCGCCGACACAGCCGAAGTTGTGTATCTCCTCCACGGGCGTGACCTTCAACCCGACCACGCTGTGTCCAACGCGCTCGAAGACGTCGAGCAGTTGCCGGGCGCACGGCACGTCGTTGTCCGACGCATACAGGTGGTCACCGAGCATCAGCAGGAACGGCTCGTCGCCAACCCACGCGCGGGCGCAGTAAACCGCGTGTCCGAAGCCCTCCTGGCTCGACTGCGGCACCCAGGTGATCCGCCGGGCCACGTCCAACAGGTACTGCACGTACTGTTGGTCTTCGCGCGACAGCTTGTGGAGTAGCTCGACCGGTGGCGGCATCCCGAAGAACTCCTCGAAGTACGGCCGGTCCTGCGGCTGAATGATGATGCAGATCTCCTCGATGCCGGCCGCGAGCGCCTCTTCGATGATCGCGAGAATCACGGGCTTGGCGCGGCCGTCGCGCCCGACGATCGGGAACAGCTCTTTCTTCATCGCCTTGCTGGCCGGAAACAGCCGCGTCCCGAACCCCGCCGCGGGAATGACCGCCTTGCGCACCCGCCGCGCCGCGGCGATGGTGAGTGTCAGCCCGGTCAAGCCCAGGTCGCGTTCGAGAATCTCGATCACTTTCTGCTGGGCGGCGGAGTCTTTGACCACGAACTGCGCCGAACCGTCGCCCTGCGAGCCGACGCCCTTGCCGCCGAGGATGAAGGGTCGAATCGGCTCATACGCAAGGACTTTGTGCAGCACGGGCGCGGTGAGCTGCGCGGGACACGCCGGCCGCAGGTGGGCGTCGAATTCGCGCTGCGCTTCCGTCATCAGGTAGCCGACCTGTTCCGCGTCGCCCGCGCGGATCGCGCCGGCCGCCGCCTGCACAATCCGGCCGTTGATCGGGCCGAGGTACTCCTGCACGGCGCGGTGCAGATCATTCTCGGCGAACGGATAGCAGCCGTTGAGCCGGGCGAGAATCTCCTTCGTGTCCTTGCCGGCGTGCAGGTCGACGATCACCAGGTGCAGGTCGCGCGGCACCTTCAGCTCTGCGATGTCGATCCGGTCGCCGTCAAACGTCATCAGGATCGGCCGGTCCCCGTACGCGCACCCCTGGTCCATCCGCCCGCACCGCGACGGCGTAGTGATCTCGCCCAGGTACGCGTACTCCATCTCCCCGCGGGTCGTCAGCTTCAGGTCGTACACGCGATTGAACGCCCGCGCCACCAGCACGCAGATCGCCGCCGACGACGACAACCCCTTCTTGATCGGCAGCGTCGTCCGGTAGTTGTCGATCTCCAGCCCGCCCACCCGGTACTGCGTCAGCACCTGGTACGCGACGCCGGCGGCGTACGAGAAGAACCCGCCCGTCTCGGCCTCCGCCAGCAGCGCCTCGCGCTGCATCGGCAGCTCGCGCGGCCCCTCGGTGCGGCCGTCGTCCAGTGTCGCCCGCACGATGAGCTTGGACGGATGCGCCTTAACCTCGGCGTACAGGCCCTGGTTCGTGCCGCAGAGGATCGTGTAGCCCTTGCCGAGCTCCGCGTTCGTGCGCCGGTGCGCGCCCGCCCAGTCCGAATGCTCGCCAAACAGGCAGATACGCCCCGGGACGAAAAGCTTCATGTCCGCTCTCGCTGCCAGCCCACCGCCGCGCTTCGCACGCTCCGCCCCGCACGCTCCTACTGCCCAAACAACTCCGTCGGCGCGGCCGGCGCTTCGTTCTCCGGCACGACCACCGTGCTGCCGTCGCCCGCAAGCTCGTCGTCGGTCGCCCCGCCATTGTTCGCAGCGTCCCCCTGCGCGATCGGCTTCCCGTCCTCATCCAGCTCGACGTCGGCTTCCGCTGTCCGGCGTTTGGCGATCGCTTGAAGGTCCCGCAGCAGCCGGTCTTCGCTTTGTCCCGACAGGCTCGCCAGCGCCTCCGCCACGTCCGGGATGTAGCGCCCGAAGATGTTCCGCCGCTCGCTCTCCATTCGCTGCCGGCGCCGGCGGCGAACGTACGCGTTGAGCTTCCGCCCGGACTCCTGCAGCGCGAGCTTCATCTCCTTGCGGATCTCGTCGTAGTCCGCGATCGCCTCCTTGCTCTCGCTCGTGAACGGCACCCACACGCTCGCCATGTGCACCATGACGACCAACGGCCCCACCGGCAGGCTGCCCGACGGCTGCGACACCCCGTAATTCCGCCAGTCCACGTCCAGCACGCTCTTGTACGCCGCACACGCGGACTGCTGGTACATCAGCGGCACGCGGTTGGCGAATCGAATCACCCGCGCGGGCTGGTCGGCCGGCAGGTTGCCGCCGTAGGCCAGCGCAATCTCGATCTGAAACGGATTGCCGCGATAAACCGCCGGGTCGCGCGTCGTCGCCGTGAAGAACTCCGCCTTCACTTCCTTGAGCAGCCCCGCCAGCAGGTTCCGCATGCCGATCGGCGCCAGACAGTCCGTCGGCGGGGCCATGAACTTCACGCCCTGCATCGCCGCGTACAGCTTCTCGACCTCGTGCGTCCCAATCTGGTTCGGCGGCGACTTCGGGCTCAACCCCGCCTGCTCGCAAATCGCCTGGGCGCCGCTCGCCGACACCCGGCAGAACTCGCGCTGCAGGAAGCCCGCCAGCTTCACGCCCTTGGCCTCCTTGAGCATCTTCATCAGCACGCCCAGCTCGATCCCGTGCGGATGCGGCTTGATCGCGCGCGTCTCGGCCGGCAAGTCCTCCGTCCCGCGCGGAAACTCGCGGTGCTCAGGCGCCGGCGAAATGTAGTGAATCACCGCGTGCGGGTTCGCGATCGCCGTCTGCTCGACGTACTCGTCCACCGACTGCCGGCCCTTCGAGAAGCTCGCGACCAGCTCGATGCTGACCTCCGTGCCCTGTTCCCACGGCACGTCGGCCGTGTCCTCCAGCACCACGTCCGCCTTGTTCTTGGCGGTGTCCATCTGAATCTGGAAGTGGTGGCCTTCCTTCTTCGGGCTCGTCCGCGACGTAATGTGCACGCTCTTCCCGGTCGTCAGCAACCCGTACATCCCGGCCGCGGAGATGCCGATCCCCTGCTGCCCGCGAGCCATCTTCAGGCGGTGAAACTTCGAACCGTACAGCAGCTTCCCGAAGATGTTCGGGATCTGGGCCCGCACGATCCCCGGCCCATTGTCGCGCACCGTGACGCGAAACCGCTCCTCGGCGAGCTGGTCGATCGTGATCCACAGCTCGGGCAGGATGCCGGCTTCCTCGCACGCGTCCAGACTGTTGTCCACCGCCTCCTTGACCGTCGTCAGCAGCGCCTTCCGCTTGTTGTCGAACCCCAGCAGGTGGCGGTTCTTCGCAAAGAACTCGGACACCGAGATGTCGCGCTGCTGCGCCGCCAGCGTCTCCGCCGTCACCGTCCGCGTCCGCTTCGGACGCTTCGTCTCCGCGGCCGTCGTCACCGGCGCGGACTCGTCCGCCGCCTCAGCCGCCTCCGCACGCTCCGCGTCACCTTGCGTCGCCGGCACGTCGTGCCCCGGCTGGCGATCTTCAACGGCCGGCTTCTCTTGGTCCCGTTCCTTCTTCGCCTTCGGTGCCCGCCCCGGCTTCGTCACCTTCCGCGCCGGTTTCGGCGTCGCAGGAGCACGCTCGCGCACCGTGCGCGCCGGTTTTCTCTCGTCGGTCGCAGCTTTTGCCGCCGTGGCGACCCTGGGCGTGGCTATGCTTTCCTTCTCATCGGCCTCGTCGTCCGTCCCCGCGTCCCACAGCGGCTGACTGACCGTCCCCACCGGAATCGCGCGCACCGGCGGCGGGTCAAACAGGCTGGGCGTCTCCATTCGGCGCGCTGTCGGTTCAGACTGCACGGCCATCCTTGGCTCCATCGAGCCGCCCGGACCGCGGCGTAGCCGGCGAAACCGTCCGGGCCGCCTTCCGAGCCTCCCTGGTACAAGCTATGGTAGCGACGGACGAACACCTGTACAGTGCCTTGTGGGCACACGAGGGCGCCGCATGAGTCTGACCGCCAAACAACGCCGCGAACTCCTGGCCGCCAGCCACCCGCTCAAACCGCTCGTCACGATCTCCCCCGACAACCTTTCCGACGACGTCGTCGCCCAGGTCCGCGCCGCCTTCACCGGCCGCACGCTCCTCAAGGTCCGCGTGAACGCCGACCACGCCGCCGCCTGCGACGCCGTTGCCGCCGACCTCGCCGCCCGCGTCCCCTGCGACCTCGTCAAACGCGTCGGCCACGTCCTGATCCTCCACCGCCCGCCCGACGCAACGGAAGCTGTCGAGGTCCAGTAGGATGGAGTCGCCGCCGCCCGCCAATTCGAATCCCGCGCCCCAACCGGGCGCTCTCATCGACGTTCGCTTCCCGCATCCGCTCGGACACTCCGCCACTCAGACCTTCCTGGTCATAGTGCTCGCCATGATCCTGAGCGCGATCTGCGCGGTGGCCGCAAGCACGCTGCTGCCTTCGTTCACACCGGCCGCCAGGATGGCGCCTTCGCTTGCGCTGGCTGTCGCCATGTTCGCGATTCTGTTCGGGGTCGGGGTTGCCCTGCGCGCGCGTAACAAGCGGCGCGGCCAAGCGATCGCCGTTGCGGTCGCACGCGACGGAATCGGCCCTGCCCTGGCGACCTTTTGCGGAGCCGTGCGCGGCTGGTCCGCCGCAGACGGCTGTGACAGCGCGTTGCGGACGCTGCTAAGCGCTGGCCACCAGGGGCTGACTTTACGCATCGGCAAGTCGGAAGAAGCCCGCACCATCGAGCCGCTGATTTGGCCGATCGAGCCCCAGCCGCTGGACGAGGCCTACTCCTCGCTGCTGGTCGACCCATCCGGTGCCGCCGACGCAACGCGCGCGGCCGGCCGGATGACCAGCCTCGGCCACTCCGACCTCGCGCGCGTAGTCCGCCGAAATGTTCGCCGGAAAGGGGGTTGGTGGCCCACACTCATCTTTGTCCCGCTGTGGGCTTTCAATGTCGGAGAGGCTCTACTGCGACAGAGGGTCACGCTGGGCGCGGTGTTTTGGACGGCCCTCCTCTTCGGCGCCCTGTTCCTCGGCCCCGTGCGCGGCCAAGTGGCGGAGCAGTGGTTCATTGTCCCCGGCGGCATGGTGCGCCGGAAGGCCGGGGCGTTCCAGAAGCGCTGGAATCTGCACCTGTTTGAGCGCACCAGGAGCGTGCTGTTTGCCGTGCGCTGGTATGGCCAGTCACGGCAGGTCTTCGTCACGGACGGCGTCGAATCCGCGCGGAAGTTCGCGACGCGCGACGAGGTCGACCTGCTCCTCCGCGCCTGGCTGAGCCCCTTGCCGCCCCCTCCTGTCGAACGCCTCTCCGACCTCGAATGACCGCTACCGCGCTCTCCGCCACCGTCCTCGTTTGCCCGCACCGCCCAATTTTCAATCGTTCTGAAACATTCCACACAATCTGGACATTCCCCGCCCCCGCGCAGACACTCAATCGCCGCTTCAGGCTACACGGAGATCAAACGCCGTGCGCATCGACGGGCAACCCGAAACCCTCAGCCTCGCCGACCTCTACGCGCCCATCGCCGCCGACCTCCAGCACGCCCGGCGCCTGCTCGCCGACGAGCTCATCTCCGACCACGCCTTCACCAGCGACCTGTGCCGCCACGTCGGCCAGTTCCACGGCAAAATGCTCCGCCCCGCCCTCCTGCTTCTCGCCGCCCAGGCCGCCGGCGGCGTGCGCCCCGAGCACCCCGTGCTGGCTGCGGTCGTCGAGCTCGTCCACCTCGCCACGCTCGTCCACGACGACGTCCTCGACGAGGCCGACATCCGCCGCCGCGCCGCCACCGTCAACCGCCTCTGGGGCAACCAGCACGCCGTCCTCATGGGCGATTTCCTCTACAGCCACGCCTTCCACCTCTGCAGCAGCCTCCAGTCGCAGTACGCCGCCCGCGTCGTCGGCCAGACCGCCATCACCATGTGCGAAGGCGAGATGATGCAGGTCGCCAGCCGCGGCAACCTCGCCCTCACCGAGCGCGAGTACATGGACATCATCGCCCGCAAGACCGCGGCCCTCGTCGAAACCTGCTGCCACCTCGGCGCCCAGTACGCCGCCGCCGATGAAGCCACCGTCCGCCGCCTCCGCGACTTCGGCCACGCCCTCGGCCTCGCCTTCCAGATCGTCGACGACCTCCTCGACCTCACCGGCCAGGAGGCCGAAGTCGGCAAATCCCTTGGCCGCGACGTCTACGAGGGCGAGCTGACGCTCCCCGTGATCCACGCCCTGCGCACGGCGTCCCCCGGCGAGCGTACGCGCCTGACGACCTTGCTGGGGCAGCCTGACACAACCCCCCTCCCTCCCCGGGAGGGGCTGGCGGAGGGTCGAACCAGCACGGCTTTGACAGGTGCACGAAGCGCCTCCGACCCCCGGCGTTACCGCCAAATCGCCGCGCTGCTGCGCGAGTCCGACAGCCTCGCCTACGCCGAATCCGTCGCCCGCGACCACGTCGAGACCGCGAAATCCGCCCTCGCCGACCTCCCCCCCTCCCCCGCCCGCGACCGTCTGAGCGCGATGGCCGACTTCGTCCTCGCCCGCCGCCAGTAGCGTCAGCCCTCCGTGGCTGACGGCGTCCCCTCGTGTAGCGCCGGCCCCCCCCGTGGCCGATGTACCCCCGCCTCCGCCCCGCCCTCGCCCCCGCGCCAGACTACAATGCACGACCGTGTATCCGGACCCCTACACGCTCGCGGTTGCCTGTGCGTTCACCGTCTTGATCGTCGTGTGGACCGCCGTCCTGTTAACTGCGAGGTCTCGCCTGCCGTACGAAGCCTCCGGCGTGGAGGCCGGCCACGGTCCCTGGTGCGCGCGTTGCGGCTACTCCCTTCACGGCCTCGCGCTCGAAACGTCGGCGTGCCCCGAGTGCGGCGCGGCGCCTTGTGCGGAGCGCGACGTGGCCGACTTGCGCGCGTACCGGGCTGGTCGACGGCGAGCGCTGGCGTGCTGGACCATTCTGTGCGTGGGCCTGCTCGCCGGACTCGAATTCGTTGCGCTCCCGGGTTACCGCGATTACACGACCAGTCACAGGCTCGCACACGCCGCGTCGTTCGAGCGTTTCATCGAGTCCAGCAGCACCGGCGTGGCGCTCTCGGAAATCTGGTACATCGTACCGCGCCACGATTGGGCCGCGGCACTGCTCGTACCGCTTGGTACGCACAATCCACGCCGGCCAGCGTTCTTCAGCATACGCCTGGACGCTTGCACGCGCGCCGGCCCTCTTGTTCGCCTGCGGATTGACCCCGGCGACTCCGGATACTCGCTCGAGGACGCGCCGGGTGGCCCCCTGCACGTCGAGCGCCCATTCGACGCGGATGCGTTGTTGGCGATACTCGCCGACCACGGTGTCGACTCGAGCGCACCCGATGTGCGTTCCGAAGCTGAGTTTGCGGTCTGCCGCCGCAAGGCGATGTTCGACGGCACCTGGCGCCCCGCACCGGCAGAATCCGCCCCCTTCCGATCCGTCCGCGACCACCTTCCCGTGGGCTCAGGACGCTTCGTCTTCCGTCCGCTGTGGCTGACGCTGCCGGGCGCCCTGATCATGCTCGCCCTCTGGCGGCGCGGCGCGCGCCGGATCGTCGCCGGGCTCAGCCCTCTTGGAGCGCGGAAGACGCATCGCGCGGAAGCGACGACGGAGCACCACTGAACGCCGACCGCCGCCGTGTTCTCTAATTCGCCATTCGCTATTCGCCATTCCCGTTCGCCCGCCCCGAATCTGCGTCAGTCCGCGTAATTTGCGGACCGCCCGTTTCCCGCGTCCGTCGGCAACCCCGCGCTCCTTGACCCCGAACCCCAATCCGATCTTCTCCTCGCCTCGGTGCCCCTGTTGTTTTTCCGCCAATTTCCGCCCAAACCCGCCAGACTCTAACAACCGCGCCAACTCCACGTGCTTTCCGCCCCTTCCTGATGAATACTTACCCCATCCGCGCGGATGTTCCGCGCCGCCCGCAGAAGGTCTGCGCCATGTTCTCTTCTGTCCGCACCTCCGGCTGAGAGCTGAAAGCTGATGGCTGAGAGCTTCACGAACGTCCGGATAATCAAGTGTGCCAAGGGGGGGGGTACACACCTTGGCACACT
>PMMM01000244.1 GCA_003162245.1 Phycisphaerales bacterium | reverse complement strand
CCGGTGGCCGACTGGCTGCGCGGAGCCGCGGCGGTCGGCAGCGGAGCCGCGGTCGTCGTGGCCGCAGGCTCCGCGCGCTCGGATGACGACCGGCTGCTCGTTCCGCTCGTACAGCGCCTGGCGACGGACCACGTCGCGTCGCTCGTCTGGGGCGGCGACGCCCGCCTGCAAGCCGATGGCGGCCCGCTCACGGAGTGGTTGGCCGCGGACGCCGGCCTCGACGAGGTCGCGGCCAAGATCGGCACCCTGACGCGCTACGCCCCCCTGCTGCACGCCTTCGAGCGCGAGCTGGAGCATTTTGGCCGCCTCGGCGACCAACTCAACCAGTATTTCACCGAGATCGACCAGGAGATGCGGCTGGCCGGCCGCCTCCAACGCGACTTCATGCCCCGCCGCCTGCCCGACGTGCCGCCGTACACCTGCCAAGTCCTGTACCGCCCGGCAAGCTGGGTGGGCGGCGACATGTACGACGCCTTCCGCATCGACGAAGGCCACCTGGGGCTGTTCATCGCCGACGCAATGGGCCACGGCGTGGCCGCCGGCCTCCTGACGATGTTTTTGCGCCAAGCCCTCACGCCGAAACGCATCGACGGCGACTCGTATACCATCCTCACGCCCGCTGAGGCCCTCACGAACCTCAACGATTGCCTGGTGCAGCAGAAGCTGCCGAACTGTTACTTTGTGACCGCGTGCTACGGCGTGCTGGACATTCTCAGTGGAAAACTGCACTTGGCGCGCGCCGGACACCCGTACGCGCTGCACATTCGCGCCGACGGCGGCATCGCCGAGCTGCGCAGCGAAGGCAGCCTGCTGGGGCTCGCCGACGTCGCCACGGTATTCCAGGTGACCACAGTCCCGCTGGCCCCGGGCGACAAAGTGCTCTTCTACACCGACGGGCTGGAGGACGCGCTACTCCTGCCCCGGCGTGACGACGTCACGCGTTTCACCCCGGAGCTCGCTCAGTGGGCGCGCCTAAGTTCCGCGAATCTGGTCGCCGCAATCGCGGAACATCTCGATCGCCGCGAGGGCTCGCTGCACCCCGCCGACGACGTGACGCTCCTGGTGCTCGAGGTCGCCTCGCAAGCCCGCTGATTCACGCCAGGATGCGCAGCCCCACCAGCGTCAGATCGTCCGCCTGCTCCGCCAACCCCACGAATCGCCGCACGTCCCACACAATGTTGTTGAGAATCTGCTGTGGCGCCAGCGCGCCGTACGCACGCAGCGATTCGTGCAGCCGCTGGCGGCCGAATTCCTCGTCCGCGAAGTTCCGGGCCTCGATCGCGCCGTCTGTGTAGAGCAGCAGAAAATCGCCCGGAGCGAGCGGCAGCGTGTGCTCGTGATAGATCACGTCCGGCTCCACGCCGAGCACCAGGTCCGCTTCCGTTGTCGCCTGTACCTGTCCGTCGCGCAGGATCAGCAGCGGCTCGTGGCCCGCGCTGCAATACGTGAGCTGCCGGGCCTCGGCATCCAGCGCCAGCAGATGCAGCGTCACGAACTCGCTCGCCAGCGTCTCCCGGCAAATCTGGCGATTCAGGCGGTTCAGCAGCTCGGCGAGATTGGCACAGTAGTCCGCCCCCGCCCGCAACGCCCCGCGCACCGTGGACATCAGCAGCGACGCCGGGATCCCCTTGCCCACCACGTCGCCGACCACCGCCGCCAGCCGGCCATCCGATAGCGTGAAGAAGTCGCAGAAGTCGCCGCTCACCTTGTAGCTCGGGTTGAACACGAGGGCCGTGGCCACGCGCGGGTGCTGCGGCGGCGGCGTGCGGATCATGCGCGCTTGCAGGCTACCGGCCAGCGCGAGCTGCCGCTGCGTCTCGGCGTTGCGCAACCGCTCCTCGACGAGCTGCGCATGCACGAGCGCCGTCGCGGCCTGGTACGCGACCGCCCGCAGCAGATCGCGCTGCACCTTGCGAAAACGCCGCTTGCGCTCCGTATACACCCGGATAACGCCCACGGGCTGGCCGCGGTAGACCATGCCGGCTGTAAGCAAACTGACGATGCCTTCGCGGCGCCCTTGCTCGGGGTACTGAATCCGCGGGTCGCACGCCACGTCCTCGACGTAGACGACCTGCCCGCGGAGCGCCTGGTCATCGATGCTGCCGGACGTGCGGACGACCGCGCCTTTGCCGATGTAGTCGCGCGACAGATTGTGGACGGCTTTGATCCGCAGCTCGTTGGTCTGCGGGTCGAACAGCCGGATGCTGCTGGACGGGCACTGCATCACGCGCGCCGTCTCGCTGACGATCCGGTCCAGGACTTCTTGCAGGTCCTGCTCGCCCGTCAGCAACTCGGCGATATCGCCGACGAGCGCGACCTCGTCCGTCGCGGCGACCAGGCGCGACTCGCGCCGGCACCACTCGGCCAACAGGCGGGCGCCCCAGCGGGCGGTGACGATCACCTGCGAGGTCCCGGTGCGGCTCAGCACGGGCAGGTTTTCCCAGGCCTGGATGAGCGTGTTGAGGTCGCTGCCGGCCGCGGCCTGGGCTTTCTGCCACTGCTCGCCGGACAGAGAGTGCTCGCGGAACTCGCCGACGCCAATGTAGCCTGCCTGGCGGTCGTCGACGTACACCGGTGCGACGATGTACCACACGCCGGCGGCCGTGACGAACGCGACCTGCCCGGGCGGGTCGTGGGCCGGCACGGGCGTGAGCGTCATGTCCGGCGGAAGCGTGCCCAGCACCGAGCCGGTCAGCCGCGCGAACTCGTTGCTCGGCGGCGCGGCGACGATCAACCCGCCGTGCGAGTCGTATACGCAGACGCGCAGACCCGCGCTGCGGGACAGACCGCTGGCGAAATCCTCCAGCACCGCCGTATCCACCAGGTCGCGCAACATCGTGGGGAAACCGTACCGAAGCCGGCGGCAGTTCGCAAACGCCGCCCCCTTCTCGCACGCCGTTTGGCGCTCAAACGCGATCCGGGCTAGACTGTGCGCGACGGGGAGCGCTTGCGGTTGGAGCCACCGGCATGAGAGTCCACGAGTACCAGGCGCGGGCGTTGCTGGAGGCCGCGGGCATTCCGGTTCCGCCCAGCGAGGTGCTGGAGAGCGCGGAACACGCCCGCGGGGCATTTCGGCGGCTGGCGGTGGAGACGGCTGTCATCAAGGCGCAGGTGCACGCGGGCGGGCGCGGGAAGGCCGGCTACGTCAAGCTAATCAAGTCCGCCAACGAGGCCTTCCGCGAAGCCACCCGCATGTTCGCCGAGCCGATGGTCTCGCGCCAGACCGGCCCGGAGGGCGTGCGCGTCCACAAGCTCCTCATGGCCCCCGCCGTCGACATCGCCCGCGAGTTCTACGTCGGCATCGTCGTCGATCGCGCCCGCCGCACGCCCGTCCTGATGGTCAGCGCACAGGGCGGCGTCGAAATCGAGGAGGTCGCGGCCCGCGACCCCGGCGCGATCAAGAAGGCGTGGTTCCATCCGCACCTCGGCCTGCAGCGCTTTCAGGCGGCCGTGCTGACGGCGGGTCTCGGCCTCGTCGGCGGCCGGGCCAAGATCGCCACCGACATCATGTTGAAGCTCGCGCGGCTGTTCGTCGAGCGGGACTGCTCGCTGGCGGAGATCAACCCGCTGGTCGAGACCCCCACCGGCGAGATCATCGCCATCGACGCCAAGTTCACCTTCGACGACAACGCCCTCTTCCGCCACGCCGACGTGGCGGCCCTGTTCGACGCCAGCGAGGAGAACCCGGCCGAGCTGCGCGCCAAGGAGTTTGATCTCAGCTACATCGCGCTCAGCGGCAACATCGGCTGCCTGGTCAACGGGGCCGGCCTGGCGATGGCCACCATGGACATCATCAAGCTGCACGGCGGCGAGCCGGCCAACTTCCTCGACGTCGGCGGCAGCGTCACCTGCGAAGGCGCCATCGAGGCCTTCCGCATCATCCTCTCCGACCCACGCGTCAAGGCGGTGCTGGTCAACATCTTCGGCGGCATCGCCAAGTGCGACGTGATCGCCGACGCGTTGATTCGTGCCGCCAAGGAGGTCGGCTTCACCGTGCCCGTCGTCGTCCGGCTCGAAGGCACGAACGTCGACATCGCCCGGCAGATGCTCGAAAAAGCGACCATTCCGGGCCTTAAGACCGCCGACAACCTCACGGACGCGGCCCGGCAGGTCTGCGCGGCGGTGTAGACCTGCGCCGAAGTGCGCAGGACGGCGACCGACAATGGAACCGACGCGCGAGTTGATCGACGCCCTCTATCGCGAGGAGATTCTCGAAGCGCGGCGCCTCTCCCTAGGAGAGAAGTTGTTTCTGGGCGGTGCGCTCTTCGACGACCTGTGTGAGCGCATGCGGGCTGGCATCCGCAGCCAGTTCCCCGGTGCCGACGACGCCCACGTAGAGCGGCTCTTACGCGAGCACCTCGACGTCTCGCGGCGACTGACGTGCGGACCATGACCGGCAACCAGGCCGACCTCCGCCGCTCGCTCCCCATCGTCTGAACCCGGGGAACCCGCTATACTGCCCGCAATTCAGGTGCGCGCGCAATGAACGACAAACTGACCTCGCTTGTGGAGCGTTTCGCCGGCCGCCGCGTTCTTCTCGTCGGCGACTTCATGCTCGACCAGTACGTCTTCGGCGACGCGGAGCGGATCAGTCCCGAGGCGCCCGTCCCGGTGCTGCGCGTGATCGAGCGGCAGGAACGCGTGGGCGGCGCGGGGTCCGTCGCGCTCGACGTCGTCGCACTCGGGGCGCGCGTCGTCTGTTGCGGGCTGCTGGGCCAGGATTCCTTCGGCGAGCGCGTCGCGCAGGCCCTGTCCGGCGCGGGGGCCGACATTCGCGGGCTGATCCGCGTCGGCGACCGCCCAACCATCACGAAGACCCGCCTGGTCGGCCTGGCCGAGCACCGCCACCGCCAGCAGATCATCCGCGTCGACGATGAACTGGTACGCCCGCCGGCCGAAGACGACGAGCGCAAGCTGCTCGATTTCGTCCGCGAAGCCCTGGCCGACGTGGACGTAGTCTGCCTGGAAGACTACGACAAGGGCGTACTCTCGCCCGGCATCTGCACGGCGGTCATTGACGCAGCCCGGCGCAGCGGAAAACCGGTCTTCATCGACCCCGCGCGCTCGCCGGCCTGGGAGAAATACTCCGGTGCGACGCTGCTCACGCCCAACCGGGCCGAGTTTGAGATCGCGCTCCGGCGACGGGTAAGCGACGACGAGCTGGCGGCGAGCGGGGCCGAGCTGATCGCCCGCTTGAACTTCGACGCCCTGCTCGTCACTCTGGGCCGCGACGGGGCGCTGCTCCTCCGCCGCGCGCAGCCGCCCCGGAATTTTCCCACCACGCCGCGGGCCGTGTACGACAACACCGGTGCCGGCGACGCGGTGCTCGCGATGTTCGGGGTGGCGGTCGCCGCCGGCGCCACGTTCGAGCAGGCCACGGTGCTGGCGAACATCGCGGGCGGCCTGGAGGTGAGCAAGTTCGGCTGCGTCCCGATCACGCGCGACGAAGTGCTGCACGAGCTGGAGCACGGCGACCGGCGTGGACGCGGCAAGGTCCGCGCGGCCGCCGAGCTGCGCGCCGAGCTCGACGCCCGGCGGCAGCGCGGCGAAACGGCCGTCTTCACGAACGGCTGCTTCGACATCCTGCACCCGGGCCACCTCGAGTTGCTCGAGAAAGCCAAAGCGCTCGGCAGTGTCCTCGTGGTCGGCCTCAATAGCGACGCGTCTGTCCGGTCCCTCGGCAAGGGCGACGATCGCCCCGTCCGCACGCAGGCCGACCGTGCGCGGCTGCTGTCCGCGCTCGAATGCGTCGACTATGTCGTGATCTTCGAGCAGCCCGACCCTGCCTGGGTCATCGAGCAGCTCGCCCCGGACGTGCTGGTCAAAGGCGCGGACTGGGCCGGCAAAGGCGTCGTCGGGCAGAAGTTCGTGGAAGCCCGCGGCGGGCGGGTCGTGCTGATCGAGCTGGTGGAGGGCTACAGCACCTCGGCCGAGCTGGCCCGCATTCGAAAACTGTAGCGGCCGACCCCCGCGTTGGCCGCAGAACGTGCAACGACCGCCGCCGAGCATTCAACAGGAGCCGCCGTGAGTCGCGACTGGTCAACCGTCCTACGCGAGCATCAGCAAGTCGCCACCGCCCTCGCCGCCGCGGGCGAAACCCTCGACCGCATCGTGGCCGCACTCGCGCAGTGTCTGCGGAGCGGCCGGCGTGTGTACACCTTCGGCAACGGCGGCAGCGCAGCCGACGCCCAGCACATCGCGTGCGAGCTGCTCGGGCGGTTCAAACGCGAGCGGCAGGCGCTGCCGGTGATCGCCCTGACTACGGACAGCTCGACGCTGACGGCGATCGCCAACGATCTGGGCTATGAGGTTGTCTTCGCTCGGCAGCTCGCCGGCCTCGTGCAGCCCGGCGACGTGGTCTGGGCCATCAGCACGAGCGGCAATTCGCCCAACGTGCTGGCCGCCCTGCGCGTCGCCGCCGAACGCGGGGCCGTCATCGTCGGCTTCACCGGCCAGACCGGCGGCCAGATGGCCCCGCTCTGCACCCACGTCTTTCACGCCCCCCACACCTCCAGCGACCGCATCCAGGAGGCCCACGCCCTGGCGTATCACTACATCTGCGAATGCGTCGAAGCGGCGCTGGCTTGACATACAGGATTGAGCAGATTCAGAGAAGGCCCCGACAATGCACTTCCGTTGAGTCCCTTACAGCCCGCGCCGCCCGTCACCTTCGCCGCTGCCGCTGCAGCAAGAACTCGACCAGCGCCTTGTCGAACGGTTGCGCGGTATCCAACGGCACGTAGTCGGCGCGCAGCGCCCCGATCTGATCGCGCAGCTTCTCGCGCCACGCCGCCACTGCCGCCANNCCCGCATCCGCCACCAGGCTCTCCCCCGTCTCCGGGTCCTCCAGCCGTACATGACCGGTAAACGGAAACTGCGTCTCCGCGGCGTCCAGCACGTGCATCACGATCAGGTCGTGCCCGCGGAAGCGAATGTGATGCAGGGCTTCCAGCAGCGCGTCTGTGTCGGTCAACAGGTCGCTCAGGAAAACCACCAGCCCGCGGTGCGAGATGCGGGCCAGCGCCTGCTCGACGCCGCGCGCCAGCCCCGTCCGCCCGCGCGGCACGACCGCCGACAGCGCCGCCAGCACTTCGACGAGGTGCGCCCGGCGTGCCCGGGCGGGCAGCAGCGTCTCCAGCCGCTCGCCGATGATCCCCAGCCCGACCGCATCCTGCTGCTTGATCACCAGGTAGCCCAGCGCCGCCGCGATGTGGATCACGTAGATCAACTTCCCCGCCGGTTGCGGCCACGCCCCGACGATCCCGGTCGCTCCGCCGCGTGG
>PMMM01000107.1 GCA_003162245.1 Phycisphaerales bacterium | reverse complement strand
GCCCGCGAACCGCGCACGGTCCCAATCAAGTGTGCCAAGATTGCCAAACGCCTCCGCCGCTACGACCGCGTCGCCGCCCGCGCCGGCGCCGCCTCGACGGACGCCCGCTCCAGACAGCGCGGGGCCCGGTCAGCCTCGCCAACCGGGCCCCTTAGTCCCTGGGTCCCTTAGTCCCTACTCCAACACGTTGATGTTCTTCTTCCGGCAAATGTCCTTGAGCTGCTTCGGCCACACCGTCACGCTCACTTCGCCCAGGTGCGCCTTCCGCAGCAGCAGCATCGTCGTTCGCGACTGCCCGATCCCGCCGCCGATCGACAGCGGAATCTGATCGTTCAGGATCGCCTGGTGGTACGGCAGCTTGAGGAAATCGAGCTGCCCCGAGAGCTGTAGCTGCTGCTTCAGCGTCTCCTTCGTCACGCGAATCCCCATCGACGTCAGCTCGTGCCGGCGTTTCGTCACCGGATTCCACACCAGAATGTCGCCGTTGAGCCCGTGCGCCGGCTTGCCCTTGTCGGTCACCGTCGGCGTCACCCAGTCGTCGTAGTCCGCCGCCCGCATCTCGTGCGGATAGCCGTCCTGCAACACCCAGCCGATGCCGATGATGAAGATCGCCGGCGCGATGTCCTTGACGTACTTCGTCTCGCGCTGCTTCCGCGGCAGATCCGGGAACCGGTCCAGCATCTCTTCCGCGTGCACGAACACCAGCTCGTCCGGCAGGTTCGGGAACCGCGGGTCTTTGAGCTTCGGGAATTCCTTCTGAATGAAGACCTCCGCGCCCTTGATGACCTTCCAGATCTTCCGCACCGTGTCCTTCAGGTAGTTGAGGTTGCGGTCTTCGGACGTGATGACTTTCTCCCAATCCCACTGATCCACGTACGAGCTGTGGTCGTGATCGAGGAAGTAGTCCTTCCGCACCGCCCGCATGTCCGTCACGATCCCCTCGCCGACCTTGCAGTTGAACTGCTTCAGCGCCGAACGCTTCCACTTCGTCGCCGCCTGCACGACTTGCCCCGTGATCCGCGGCTCGATGCCGAGTCCACAGGGAAACTCGATCGGCGTCCGCGACCCGTCGCGGTCGAGATAGTCGTTGACGCCGCTCTCGCGATCGACGATCAGCGGCACCTCGACGCGGAAGAGGTGCAGCTCTTTGCACAGACCGTCCTCGATGTACCGCTTGACGGCCGAGAGCGCAATCTGCGTTTCCTTGGGGTCGAGGATAGATTTGTAGTCATTGGGGAGGATCTTCTCGACCTCGGGGTACGTGCTAATACCGGGACCAGCCAGATCTGCCTTCTTGTCTGCCATTCCATCTGCTCCGTGTACTTGCTAAGGGCTCCGACTCTCCTACACCGGGCTCGTGCCGCCCGCTACGGCGCGGCCCCGACAGTTGAACTCGTCTGTACTTGCGACCGCCGCCCCGTCCTGGCCAGCCCCGGCGGCGGCACTTGCAACTTGTTACACACCCACGCCACCAGCCGCCGCCCGTCCACACACCCCATGTACTCCCGCAGAACCTCGCCGATGACGTACCGGCATTTCTGGCCCGCCGTCGCAAAGACCCGGTCGCGCAGCTTGCCCACTTGCTCGCGCACCACGTGGTGAATCTCCTCGTCGGTCAATTGCCTGATCCGCCGGTCCACGAACACCGCCGTCACGCGATCGGCCTCCGGCTCCTCCGCCGGCGGTCGCTCGGCGAGCAGCCGCAGGACCTCGGGCACACCCTCGCGCGACAATCGCCCGTGGGCATGCGCCTCAAAGACCGCGAACATCTCACCGTCGCTGATGCGCTCCACCGCCAGACCCGCCCGCCGAATGTGCTTCAACCGCTGTACCAGCACGCCCGCGGCAAACATCGGTTCCACACCGAGCTCGCTGACCACCCGGTCAAACACCCCGGCCCGCGGCGAGTTCAGCAGCGGCCGGATCATGTTCGGCGGCAAGCCCAGTTCGCGATACCGCGCCGCGCGGTCCCAGACGAACTCGGGGAGCCGCGCGCCCACCCGCTCCAGCCGCGCCTGCTCGATCGCCAGCGGCGGCAAGTCCGTGTCCGGGTACATGCGTTCCGCGCCGGGCAGCACGCGCTCGAAGCCATTCGTGCCGTCCTTCAGCCCCTGACGGGTGTCGTTGGGGACCCCAACGGTCGCCTCCCTGGCCCGGATCGCGATCTCGTTACACGCCGTCGTCGTATCCGCCTCGTTACCCCAGACGAGGATGAGCGCGTCGCCGCTGTCCGCCCGCATGCGCCGCCGCAATCCCTTCCAATCGCGTCCCGACAGCGTCTCGGCCCCCATGTCGGAGTGGATCATGTTCGGCGTGTGCGTCAGGCAGGCGATCACGCGGATTCGGTCGGCGAACTCCTTCGCAAAGTGCGTATTCTCCTGCGTCGGCTCGTTCAGAATCTCGTCGAAGCCGCGCAGCACGACGCACCGCACGACGTGCCCGTCCGCCACCGCCCGCCGCAACGGCTCGTAGCTCGTGTTCGCCACCATGCGCGTCACGTCCTGCGCCGACCACTGAAACGTCTCCGGCGTCACGCCGCGCTCGCGGAGCAACTGCCGGATGTGCAACAGACTGCACTGCCGCCGGGCTTCGTTGTAGATCAGATGCGGATTGCGCCAGATCTGTGGCGTACCTTTGATCTCGCAGCGCGTCCCGCCAGCGACGCTTACGTTCACGTCCTGCCGTGCCGCGCCGTAGCCGGTGCGGACGTTACCGGTGCTGCGGGCCAGCATCCGCAGGACCTGCCCGACCTCCGCGGCTTCCTGCGGCGTGTGCATGTCCGGCTCAGTGACCGTCTCGATCAGCGGCGTGCCGAGGCGATCGGTCAGGAACACGCGCTCGTGCCCGACGTCCGAGACCTCGCGGCACGAATCCTCCTCGATCGAAAGCTGCCGGATGCGAACGCGGCCGTCCCGGTACGGGACCCAGCCATCGACGCCGAGGATGCCGGTGCGCTGAAAGCCGGTGGGGATCGAGCCGTCGAGATACTGCTTGCGCGCGATGTGCAGCTCGCCGACGATGTTCAGCCGCAGCAGCAGCGCGACCTCAAGCGCGATGTCGAGGGCCTCGTCGTTGATGAAGAACGGCGGCGTATCGTCGAACTCGTACGTGCAGACCGTATTATGGTGAATACGGTAGTAGATGTTCTTCTTGGTCTTCTTCTCCATCAGGGCCGTGCCGTCGTACTCGCCCAGCTCCGAGAGCGTCGGCCGCATGTGCCGCAGGATCTCGGCATCGTACTCCGCGCTGTAGCGGCCGGCCGGGCAGCGGCAGAACAGCTTGTGCCGCGTCCGAAGCTGCTGATGGATTTCGAGGCCCACCTTCAGCCCGATGTCGCGGTAGTCCGCCTCTGTCATCTGGTCGAACGGCTTGAACGACAACGGCATGAGGCGGGCTCTCCTGGCGGCGGCAAAACCGAGATTGTACGGCGCGCGACGGGAATCGCAAAGCCCGCCGGGCGCCGGCTCAAGCAAGTCCTGCGCCCGCAGCCGCGCCCGGCGGGCCGACGCGAGCCGGCCAGTAGGAACAATCAGCCGCGCGGAGAGCGCGGGCCGATGAGACCAGGGAAAGGCACCTGCGCACGTCGCTGCGGGTCGCCGTCCAGCGGAGACACACCATGCCGATGACGCAAACCGATATCCGGAGCTTCTACCAGCGCTACTGGAAGGAGCAGGGCGACCGCGCGCACACGACCGACGACCTCGCCTCGAGCTCGCCGATCGAGGACCGCGTGATGTACCCGCTGTACGCGCGCTTGCTGCGGCAACTGGCCGTCCGCGTCGACGGCGGGCGCGTGCTCGACATCGGTTGCGGTTCCGGCCGGTGGATCCGGTTCTTTCTGGAGAACTTCCGCCCCGCGTTCCTGCGCGGCATGGACGTCACGCCGCAATCCATCGAGCTGCCACAACGCTGGCATCCCACGGCGCCCGACACGCGCGTGGAGTACCGTGTGGGCGACATCACGTCCGCAGACTTGGCGATCGACGAGCCCTTCGATTGCATCAACATCGCCAACGTCCTGTTCCACATTCCCGAGGCCGACCTGTTCGGCCGGGCATTGGCGAATCTGGCCCGCCTGGTCGCGCCCGGCGGCCACATCATCACGACGGAATACCTGCCCCGCTGTTCTATGCGCACGGAGTGGATGCTGGTGCGGAGCCGCTACGAGTTCGAGGAACAGGTGCGGTCCGTGGGCCTGCGCATCGTCACGATTCGCGCGTCCGGCTTCTTCGCCAACGACCCGATGGGAGTCGACGGGCCCGACAGCGGCACGCGCGGCTACTTCCACCGGGTGCGCACGGGCATTCAGAACATCCTGAACTCGCCGCTCGATGCCACCAGCCGGACGTTCTTCCTCGACCTGTTCGCCGAGATCGAGCGGGCGCTGCTGGCCTTCTGTGGCGAACGCATGGCCGACATCGACCTGCCCGCGCAGAAGCTGGTCGTCCTGACCCGCGGCGATTAGCCGGTCGTCAAGGACCGCGGCCTGGGAACCACCTCCCCGGGCGGCGCCTACTTCTTCCGCTTCAGCTCGAAGACGGTCACGTCCGACTTCTTGCCGTCCTCGAAGTACGTCCACTCCGCCTTGATGTGGTCCGCGTCGACGAACGTCAGCGTCAGGTCGTGCATGTGGCCGTCTTTGGCCGGGTCCATGTTCGTCCCGCCCGCAAACTTGAAGACGATCTTGTTCGCATCGTCGCTCTTTTCCGCCTTCATCCGCGGCTGGTTCCCCAGCGCGCAGTAGTGCGTCAGCATCAGGTCCGGCCCGTCGAGATGGTACATGGTGACCATCTCGTGCGGCGTGCCAGGGAGCAGGTGCTCCATGACGACGCTGCCGGCCGAGATGACCTTGTAGACGATCGCGACCTGGTCGTCGGTCTTCTTCTCGGGCTTCGCGTCGGCCCCTTCCTGGACCGACTCCCTGACCCATTCGCCGGCCAGCGACTTGAGCTTCTCGAAGCCCGGATTCGTCACCTTCGGCTTGTCCGGCGTGTGCTTCTTATCGGCCTTCTCCTGAGCGATGACGCCCGCGGCGCACAGCAGCAACCCGATGCCCAACGCTACGAAACTTACGCGCGAAGTCCGCATAGTCCGTGTCCTTGTACCGTGATGAATCCGCTCGCCCTTCAGTCCAACGGCGTATAGTGCCCCCGGCCCGGTCACGCGTCCAGCAGCGCCCTCGTCACGGCGCATACGTGAAGTTCAGGTGCCGCACGCCGTGGCAGGTCAGCGTGCACGCGCCGCGGTAGCGGCCGGTGTCCTGATAGAACCGCTCGCCGCCGACGATCGCGATGTCGAAATTGAGCAGGTGGCCGTGCTCCGTCCAGCTTCCGCTGACGCCGTGGGCCGTGTGGCAGGCGCTGCACGGCGCGTGGTCGCGGACGACGTGCTTCCGGTGCAGCGCAAAGCTCTCATCGTTCAAGATCGAATTGCGGTCGTGGCAACGGTAGCACAAGGCGTACGCCTCGGGGGACTCGGGCGTGAAGTCGCGCGTCTCGTACCGCGCCACAAGCAGGTGGTCGAAGCGCGACCCGTGCGGCCCGTCCACCTGCGACCCGCCGACGCTCCGCGCATCGGGGTTGTTGTGACAATCCTGGCAACTGATGAGCCGCCGCGTGCGCACCTCCGGCCGCAGGCTCGGCACCTCGGGGATGCGATTGGCCGGGGCCACCACCGGATGCGCCGACGCGGCCGTAAGCTGGAACTGCCGCCGCACGTTCCCCAACTCATCCTGCTGCCGGTAGATCCGCTTGAGGACCGGCACGGCCCGATCGCCGTGGCAGCGGAAGCACACTTCGTAGTAGAAGGTCGCGCGTGCCACCGGCACGCCGCTCAGACTGACGCCCGGCACGTCGCGCAGCTCGGGCGGGATCACCGGCCCTTGCAGCGCTAACGCCACGCCGCTCGGCAGTGGGTTCACCGCGGCGGCGTGCGGATTGTGGCAGTCGGTGCATTCGACGAAACGCGCCGTGGGGAAGACGCGCTCTTCCGGCGTACGGCGCCGCTCGAACAGGCGGTTAATGCGGTGGCCGGAGTGTTGGTCGATGACCGGCAGGATGTCGGGGCCGCTGATCCCGTCGTGGCAGTCGATGCAAAGGCGGGCCGGGCGGTCGTACAGCAATTGCTCGCGACGCGGCGCGCTGTGCGGAGCATGGCAGGAGCGGCAGGCGTTGTCCGCCATCGAGCGATATGACAGCACTTCGCCGTTCGTCACGGTGGGGGGAACGATGCGCTGGCTCTGCGCATGGGCGCTGGCGCGCCACCCCTCCAGGTCGTGACACGTCACGCACAGGGCTCCCTCGCGATCCGTGATTCGCAGGAAGTTGCCCAGCTCGTTGTTGTGGGGATCGTGGCAGGCCGTGCATTCCAGCTCGCCGCGCTCGCCGAGGTGGATGCGGTGATCGACCAGGTCGGGCGAGCGGATCTCCGGGTCGCGGTTGGACAGCGCCCGGTCGTAGCGCAAGCCGATCGGGTGGTCGTCGGACAGATCGGTCGTGAGGTTGGTCGGTCCCGTCGGCATGTACATGTGCGACATCGGGATCGGGTCGGTGATCGGCCGGTCGAGCGTCAGCCCCAGCGCAATCGTCCCGTCGTGACAGCTCAGACACAGCTTGCTGGCCGGCCCCGGCTGATCCGGGCGGGCGTCCATCGTGCGGCTGCGATAGATGCGATAATACGTCGTTGGACTGTACCGGTTCCACAACGGGGCGGCCGGGCTGGCGTTGTGCGGCGTGTGACAGAAGACGCAGACCTGATTCTCCGCGATGGCCCGCACCGGCCCGGGGCCGAACATCGACAGGTCGTGCTTCGAGTGCACGACGCGGTCGTCGGCCGCGGCGAGGCCGCTGCACAGCCACAGCGCGGTCAGCGTCAGGATCACTGCACGCATGACGCCTTCTCCGACAGATACTGGAACACCTGCACGCGGCGATTGTAACTGTCCGCGACCCAGATGCGATCCTGGGCGTCGATCGTGAGCCCCGCGGGCAGCGCGAACTCGCCCGGGCGGTCGCCACCCTGCCCGAACGCCATCAGCAGCCGCCCGCCGCGATCGAAAACCTGAATGTTCTCGAACTGATTGTCGAGCACGTAGATGTGGCCCTCGGAGTCCACTGCCACGTCGCGCGGCCGCGCAAAGTCGCCCGCCGCATCGCCCTTCTGGCCGAAGCTGGCGACCGCCGCCAGCGCATCGTCGAAAACCTGCACGCGGAAGTTCATCGCGTCCGCGACCACCAGGCCGACCTGCGCGTGCCACGTTACGGCGGTCGGGAAGTTGAACGCGCCCGGGGCGTCGCCCCGTCCGCCGAGGCGCTGCGTCACCTGCTCCGTCGGAGCCCAAGCGGCAGCGAGGGGCGCCATCGGCACCGCCAGGCACGCGTGTACCGTTGGATCGACGACCCACAACGCGTTTCGCGCGGCATCCCAGGCGGCGGAGATCGGCGCAGACACCCCGGCGACGTGGCGCGTGACCTGCCAATTGCCGTCGAGGTCGAACACGTCGAGCGCGCCGCGTCCACGGTCCGCGACGACCAGCGCGCGACCCGGCACAATCGTCACGTCTATCGGCACACGCAGCGGGTCGTCGGGTGACCCGCGCAGCATGGCGTAGCGCCGCGTTTCCAGATCGAGCAGATGCACGACGCCCAGCCCCAGGTCTGCGATGAATACTCGCTCGCCGGCCACCGCCACGGCGCTCGGCCGCACGAACTCTGCCGTCGGCCGCGGACCAATCAGCACCGCCTGAAACGCCTGCCAGCCGCTTGGCGACACCCCCAGACTCGCCTCGCCCCGCAACTCGCCGATGTAGCGAATCCGCGGCGAATCGGGCGGCGCCGGCCACACGATCGGCGGCGCCACCGCCGGGAAGATCGGGCGCAGGGGCGCCTGACAGCCGGCCAACACCGCGCACCACAGGCCCACCACTGACACGCGCCTTACCACGGCTCACCCCGCGCAATCAGCGGAATGTCGCGCCTCAGCTTGACCCAAAACGAGCAGCTCTGGTCCTGCGAGCCCCGCAAATCGAGCCGGTCGTACTCGGCCTCGAACCGCAGTGCGAAGTACCCCAGCTTCCAGTCGATCGCCGCCGTCAGATCGACGCCGTTCGTGCGGCCGTTGAGCGAATCGTCCTCAAAGCGGTACATGACGCTCGCGTTGGCTTCGAGGTTCTGCGCGAGCAGGTAGCGGTACGTGGCCCCCAGGTCGACCAGCGTGGTATCGCGGGCCGACACTTCTTCGGCCCCCGTAAACCAGAAGCGCGAAAGCGTCGCCGTCGCATCGAGCTGGTGATTCGCCTTCTGCCACAGCACCGCGTCGCCGTTGCCATGTACCGCCGAGTACGGGTCGATCGAGTCGTCGTTGTACTCGTATTCCAGGCCGACGGACCAGCGCTTCTGCCGATACGTCGCCCCCAGCCGCTGGCGGTTCACGTTGCGTTCGCGGAACGGCGAGCGCCGCGCCGAATCGATGTCCTCGCTTTGCAGCGACCCCGCGTAGTACGGCGTCAGCCCGAACTTGAAGTCCTGCTGAATGCGCACGTCGAACCGTTCGCGCGCGACCTTGTAGTCCGCCGGCACCTTGTACGTGTAGCTGACGAGTACGCCCTGCCGGTCGGCGATGTTGCCGGTCGGCACACGCGTCAGGGCAGTGTAGTGCCCGACGCGTAGCGCGGTGTAGTCGCGCCCGGGCAGGTACGTCCGCGAGCGCGTTGCGTCCGTCACGAGGATGCTGACCGGGTCGACATCCAGATGCACGAGGTATGTTGGCAGCGGATCGCGGAAGGTGACCGATTCGCCGATCACGATGCCGCGCTGCGTGTCGCTGTCGCTGTCCGTCGCCGTGTGGTTGTACGCGACGTTGGTCGAGAACCGGCCCAGCGAGTTCTCGTGGCTGAAGCTCGTGCTGAGGAGCCCGCCCCATTCGCGGAAGTCCGGCCGCTCGTTCGCGTTCTGCTTGAGCGTATACGCCTGCACGGTCGTCGTCAGGGTCTCGCCGAGCTGGTGCGTCAGCCCGCCCTCGCCGCGCCATGTGTCCGTCGACAGGTCGCTGAACGTGTCGCGCAGGAACTGGGCGGCCACGTTGCCCGATAGCGCGTCGGTAAGCTGCAAACGCAGCCGCGTCGATAGCTCGGTGTTGTCGCGGGCCAGGTCGCCGGATTCGTCCTGGTACCGCGCCAACGTCTCCCACGAGCTCTTGCCGTCCGGCCCGAACCGCAGCACGTGCTCGAGCGTCAGGTAGTGCCGCGTCGTGTCGAAGCGCGTCTTCGTCCCGGAATAGCGCTCATGCCGGTCCGTGTATTCGTAATCGAGCCGCAAGGACTGCTGCGGGCTGATCTGCCACGTCCCTTCATACCGGAACGTGTTGTTGCCGCGCTGCTCGTCGTCGTTGAGGTCGCGCGTCCGGCTGGTCAACTCGTCCCAGACGTGCTCGAAGGTGAACTTCATCGGGAACGTCGCGTCGTTCAGGAACACCCCGCCGCCGTAGCGTTCGAGCGTGCGGTCCAGGCTCGGCAGGAACGCCCGCGGCACGCGGCTATCGAGCTTCTGCGCGAAGACGTTGCCGGAGACCTTGCCGCGGGGCAACAGCGTTAGATTCAGGTCGTATTCGAGTATGTCCCCGTTCGGGTTCTCGGTCTGGTTGCGTCCCGACCCCGTCTCGCGGTACCACTGCTGCGCCAGGCCATACCGCGCCGCGATGTCAAATTGGGCGATCTTCTCGTCCAGCACGGCCCCGACCGTGTGCAGCCCGAGCGTCTCCTCGAACACCCGGCTGCGGTTCGTCTGCCGCTGCGTCAGCCGGAATGGGTCGTTCGTCTCGAAGGCCACCCGGCGTTGGTCGTACGAGCCTTCAAACCCCAGGTTGAGCGTGAATTCCTTCAGATCAAAGAGCGACCGCGGCGCGGGTGCCGCCGTCGGCGTCGCCGCGGCCGGCTCCGTGGCGCCGGGCGCCGGCTGCGAAGTCGGCTGCGTGGGCACCGGCTGCGCTGCCGCAACCAGTACCAGACTGCCTACGGTTCCGAGCAAGCCGACCGTCAGTACGGAGTCTCGCCGCATAGAGCCAGCCGAGGTGAGTTCGCCGACCGCTAGCGAATGCCCGCGCGCGCCGACAAGCTAGCGAGCCGCCTGGAATCTGTCCAGCGCGTGCCGCGCGTTTCGAGGGAAACAAGAATTGACACCCCCGGCGTGGCCAAGTATACTAACCGCCTGCTTTTGGAGGTTGGAGAGGAGTTCAATTCGAACTCCGCCATCGAGCGGCGGTGCAGCCCGCCGCCCATGACGATTGACCCTGCCGCTATGTGCAGAAGCTGCGTGAAGCAGGAGAGGAGACGGATCATGAGGAGTCTTGGGGTCTGTTCTTGGTGTGCTTGCGCGCTGCTGGCGGCGTGCGCTTCTAACGCATCGGCCCAACTCGTTTTTGGCAGCACGACGACGGACGGGAACAACCCTTGCGGGATGTACTACGACGTCGGCAGCGGGCAGGTGACGACGCTGTGGAAGTCCGCGGCGAACAAGAAGGTCAACGGCCTGGCGGCTGACGCGGTCAACCAGAAGCTCTACGCAAATGACGCGGCGCGGCTGAACGTCTGGAACTACGGCAGCGTCGGCACTGCGCCGACGGCGATCGCCGGCATGTACCGCACGAGCGACCCCAATACGTTTACCGCCACCGGCGTGGACGGCCTGGCCTTCGCGAACGGCCAGCTCTACGGCTCCACGTCGTACCCCAGCACGGTCTACAAGCGCGGCATCTACCAGATCGCGACGGTCGCCGTCAACAGCCGTTGCGTGATGACGCAGATCTGGACCGACCCGACTTCGTCCGGTACGTACAGCGGCGCGCTGACGTTTGGCGGGTTGGAATTCAATCCGGCCGACAATCTGTTCTACGCGACGCTGTCGGCAATCGATCCCAACTACGCCAATCCGCCCCCGCGCGGCCTGTACAGCATCGACGCGTTCGGGGCCGGCGCCATGACCAAGGTCGCCGACTTCCCCGCCGGACGCACGAAGATCGACGGTCTGGCGATCGGCGGCGGGAAGTACTGGATGACCGAGCAGGATCCGAACGCAGCCCAAATTGACATCTACCCCTACGATCCGGTGAGCGGGACATACGGGACGACGATCTATGTGCCCCTGACCGACGCCACGCAGCGTGCCACCGGGGCCGCGTGGGCGCCCGGCGCAATCCCGGAGCCGGGGACCTTCGGCGCACTGGTGCTCCTGGCACTCGCGTCCTTGCGACGCCGGCGTTAAGCCCGGCGCGGGCTTCGTTCGCAACCCAATGTAGCGGCCGACCCCCGAGTCTGTCTTAGAGCCTCAGAAAATCTGCGCCGCGCGTGTTGAGTCGTTCGGCCGGTTCCCGCGGGGGACTCCGCGACTGCGACCGCTTGGGTCGCGGCAAACGCACAAGCTATAATACGCATTCCGCTTAGTT
>PMMM01000164.1 GCA_003162245.1 Phycisphaerales bacterium | reverse complement strand
ACCACCTGGTCCGAATACAAGAAATACTTCGAGAAGGATGCGGCCCTCGAACGCCGCTTCCAGCTCGTCCGCTGCAACGAGCCGGCCATCCCGGACACGGTAGTCATGCTGCGCGGGCTCAAGGACAAGTACGAGAAGCACCACAAGATGGTGATCCTCGACGAGGCGGTCGTCTCCGCCGCCGAGCTGGCCAAACGCTACATCAACGGCCGCTTCCTGCCCGACTCCGCGGTCGACTTGATCGACACCGCGTCCGCCCGCGTCGCCGTGGGCCTGACCACGCGGCCGGCCGTGCTGGAAGACATCGACCGCGAGCTGACGAACCTCGACACCGCCGTCGCGGCGCTGCACCGCGACCATGCCGCCGGTCTGAACATCGACGACAAGGCCCTCGGCGAAATGCAGAAGTCACGCGAGTCGCTGCTGAAGAAGCGTGAGGAGACCCAGCAGCGCTGGCAGAAGGAGCTGGAGGCGGTCAACCGCATCCGCGACCTCCGCGCCAAGCTCCAGGGCGCCGACAGCCCCGACGCCATCGCCCGCAAAGAGGAGGCCGCATCCGCGAAAGCCGCGGCGCCCGAGGCCAAGACTGCTGCGCCAGGTGCGAAGGCCGCTAAGCCGGACGCGAAGGCGACAGCGCCCGCCGAGGCGCCCCCGGCCGAACCGATCAATGAAGCGGAGCTGCGCAAGCAGATCGAGGAGGCCGTCACCGTGCTGCGCGGGCTCCAGGGCGACGATCCGCTGCTGTTCCCGCAGGTCGACGCGTCCGCCGTCGCCGCCGTGCTGGCCGACTGGACCGGCATTCCGGTCGGCAAGGTCGTCCGCGACCAGATCACCGCGATCCTGCACATGGAAGATCGGCTGCGCGACCGCGTCGTCGGCCAGGATCACGCCCTGGGGACCGTCGCGGAGAAGCTGCGGGCCTCGCGGGCCGGCATCGGCAACCCGTCCCAGCCCATGGGCGTCTTCCTGCTCGTCGGCCCCAGCGGCACGGGCAAGACCGAGCTGGCTCTGTCCGTCGCCGACCTGCTCTTCGGCGGCGACCGCTTCCTGACCGCCATCAACATGTCCGAGTTCATGGAGAAGCACACCGTCTCGCAGCTCAAGGGCTCGCCGCCGGGCTACGTCGGCTACGGCGAGGGCGGCGTGCTGACCGAGGCCGTGCGGCAGAACCCGTATTCGGTCGTGCTGCTGGACGAGGTCGAGAAAGCGCACCCCGACGTCATGAACCTGTTCTACCAGGTCTTCGACAAGGGCAACCTCGCCGATGGCGAAGGCCGCGTCATCGACTTCAAGAACACCGTCATCTTCATGACCAGCAACCTGGGCACCGACGTGCTCCAGCAGATGTGCGAGTCCGGCGAGAAGGTCGACATCAAGGACCTGCGCGACGCGGTCTATCCGCAGTTGCGCGAGCACTTCAAGCCGGCCCTCGTTGCCCGCATGACGGTCGTCCCGTTCCTGACGCTGGGCCCCGACATCCTGAAGTCCATCGCGAGAATCAAGCTCCGCAAGGTCGGCCAGCGGCTCGATGCCGCCCACAAGATCGAGTTCAAGGTCGACGACAGCGTCTACGAGGCGACCGCGGCCCGCTGCCAGCAGGTCGACCTCGGTGCCCGGCAGATCGACCACGTGATCGACCGCGAGGTGCTGCCGGTCCTCTCGCGCCGCCTGCTGGAAGAGATGGCTGCCGAGAAGCCCCCGAAACGGATCACGATGCGCGCCGAAAACAACGAGTTTGTCTATGACTTCGCGTGACGAGTGTGAGAGGTGAGACGTGACAGGTGAAAGGTGACAAGTGACCGGTGACGGGCGGCGTCGTGCCGTTTCTCACCTTTCCCTTTTCACCCGTCATCTGTCGCGTGCTTGAGGTGCCCGCCATGCCTCTGGTGCAAGATCGCAGTCGCTCGCAACTGGCCTTCCAAATGGCCGGCGGCGACGTCGACCGGTTCCAGGTGATGCGCTATCGCGGCAGCGAGGGGCTCTGCCAGCTCTACCGCTTCGAGATCGAGCTGGCCACCGATGACCTGGCCGTCGCCTTCGACGACATCGTCGGCAAATCCGCCGTCTTTAGCATCAACGCCCCCGCCGCCGCCGCCTCGGCTTCCGCGGCCGGGGCCCACGAGCGCTGGTTCCACGGCATCATCAGCCGCTTCGAGCTGACCAACCAGACCCAGGACCAGGCGTACTTCCGCGCCGAGCTCGTCCCCGGCATCTGGCTCCTCACCCACCGCTACAGCTCCCGCATCTACCAGAACAAGAGCGTCAAGGACATCGTCTCCGACGTGCTCACCAAGGCCGGCTTCTCCACCGACCGCTTCAAGTTCGTGCTTTCCGGCAGCTATCAGCCGCGCGAATACTGCGTCCAGTACCGCGAGACGGACTACAACTTCATCTGCCGCCTACTGGAGGAAGAGGGCATCTGGTGGTACTTCGAGCAGACCAAGGACTCGCACGTCCTGGTCATGGCCGATGCGACCGCCGCCTACAAGCCGATCACGGGTGAGGCCGACGTCCCGTTCGTTCCGCCCTCCGGCATGGGCCACGAGACCGAGCACATCTTCCGCTTCCGGCTCGGCCAGGCCGTCCGCCCCGGCGCGGTCATGCTGACCGACTTCAACTTCAAGAACCCCAAGCTCAAGCTGGACGCCAAGGCCGACGCCGGCCGCGACCCCAGCCTCGAGTTCTTTGATTACCCCGGCGAGTACATCGACCAGAGTGCCGGCAGCAAGCTGGCCAAGACCCGCATCGAGGAGTTTGAGGGCAACCGCATCATCGGCGTCGCCCAGAGCAACTCCTACCGCCTCGCGGTCGCCAAGACGTTCAACCTGATCGAGCATCCGATCGACGCCTTGAACGCCACCTACCTGATCATCGCGCTCACCCACCAGGGCAAGCAGGCCACACTCCGGGCCTCAACCGGCGCGGCGGGCCGCACCGGCATCCTTGACGGGCAGGTGCATCAGTCCCTGCTGGTCGCCCGTCAGAGCCAGGATGAGAACGTCCGGCAATTGGCGGAGGGCCTTTTGCAGATCGCCGGGCGCCTGGGCGTGGGCGACGCCAGCGCGCACCGCGAGCTGTCCTACTGGATCTATCACGCCGGCCAGGTCTCGACCGACCTCGCGAATGTCGCCGCTGGCGCGGGGGCCAGCATGATGGAAGCGATCTCCCTGCGCAACCTGATCGACGACGTGGCCCACAATGCGCTGGTCGACTTCGACGCCCCCGTCTACGAGTGCCGCTTCGAGTGCATCCCCTCGACGGTCTCGTACCGCCCGCCGCGCGTCACCCCCTGGCCGGTCATGCGCGGCGCGCAGACCGCCCGCGTCGTCGGCCCCAGCGGCGAGGAGATTCACACCGACGAGTACGGCCGCGTGAAGGTGCAGTTCAACTGGGACCGCGAAGGGAGCGAGGGCGGCCAGCCCAAGCTCTTCGGCGCCGATTCATCCTGCTGGATCCGCGTCGCCCAGGGCATGGCCGGCGGCAACTACGGCATCATGTTCATCCCGCGCGTCGGCCAGGAGGTCGTCGTCGACTTCCTGGAGGGCGATCCCGACCAGCCGCTCATCGTCGGCCGCGTCTACAACGCCGACCAGATGCCGCCCTACACCCTCCCCGACGAGAAGACCAAGAGCGTCATCAAGACGCACAGCAGCAAAGGCGGCGGCGGCAACAACGAAATCCGCTTCGAGGACCTCAAAGACAAAGAGCAGCTCTTCATCCAGGCCCAGAAGCGGATGGACACCAACGTCAAGGCCGACCATTTCCATTCCGTCGGTGGCAGCTACCACCTGACCGTCGGCGGCGAGAAGGATGGCCAGCAATACGGCGAGTACCGCCAACTCGTGCACAAGCTCAAGCAGACGCACGTCAAAGAGGAGCGCCGGACGTGGATCGAGAAGGACGACGGCCTCGAGGTGGACGGCAGCCGTGCGATGAGTGTCGGGGGCACGCTGTCCGTCACCGTCAGCAAGGACGTCGCCGAGGACTACAAGGCCAACCACAAGCACGAGGTGGCGGCCACCTATCTCTGCAAGGCCGGCGCGGACATCTCGATCCAGGCCGGCGGGACGCTGGAGCTCAAGGGTGCCGGCGGGACGATTACTATTGATGCCTCGGGCATCTTCATCACCGGCACAATGGTCAATATCAACAGCGGCTCGGGAACGGCCGTCTCGCCGCCGAGCTGCACCGCCGCCGGCCCGGCGCTCGTCGATGATCCCGCGCCGGCCGACAGCTCCCAGCCGGGCAAGGACACGCGTTACGGCGGCCAGGCTTTGCAGCCGCAGCCTCCCGCGCCGCCGCCGGAGGTCCCCGGTCACGAATGGCCGGGCGAGGAGCCGCCCAAGAAGAAAGAGCCGAGCTTCATCGACATCCTCTTGACGGACGAAGAGGGCAACCCGGTCCCCGGCGAGCGCTACCGCGTGACGGACTCGGACAACAAGGTGCACGAAGGTGGGCTCGACGCAAACGGGAAGGCTCACGTCATTGTGCCGGAAGGCGAGTGCGAGGTCACGTTCCCGAACCTGGATGACGAGGCCTGGGACCGCACGTCTTAGGCTGTTGGGCAGGCACGAGGAGTTTCCATGGCCAGCAAGCCAAGCACATCGACGACCACGCCGACGGTCACTCCGCCGACGCCCCCGGTGCGGATGAAGGATGGGCAGCCCATCTTCCCGAAGGGGGCCAAGATCGTGACGGCGCGCGCCGGCGATTTCCTCTGCCGGTTTGCCGCCGACCAGGGGTTCCGAGACTGCAAGGACTTCCGGCAGATCAACACGCATCTGAACAACAAGGCCGTGCTCGACGAGGGGGACAAGGTCGTCATCCCCAATAAGACCGAGAAGGACACCGAGGGCAAGGACAAGACCGTCGTCAAGTGCAAGCGCGTCGAGTATCGCCCCGGCAGCGTCAAGTTCCTCGGGCTCGGCATGCCCCTGGGGGAGCCGCGCAGCGGTGGCCTGACGCGCCTCGGCGTTAGTAACTTCATCACCGACAAGGCCAACAAGACCGACCACGGCACCGAGTTCTCCTTCTACGTCGGCAAGGGCGCGGATACGCTCGATACCATGACGCCGCCCGAAGGGCGGACCCACGCGGACCCGGATCACTTCCGCGTCGAGGTACACGACGTCGTCGCCGGCGAGAAGAAACTCGCGAAGGTGAACGTCGAACTGCAGGTCCTTCAGCCGCTGTACAAGCGCGCTACGGTCGGCGGTAAGGGCAAGATCGTGCGGGACAAAACGAGCCGCCCCGATCCGGATTGCCCGCCCGGCTTCAAGGTCCCGGCCAATGCGGACCGCAAGGTGACGATCGAGTGCTTCCGCTCCACGAGCAAGCCCAACATCTACCGCTCGAAGTACCTGCGGCTTGTGACGCACCAAGAAGACAAGATCGAGGGGCAAACGCTCTTCGTCGGCGACTACTACGACGACGGGGGCAACAGCGACGAAAAACGCTACACCGAAATCCTCGAACAGAAAGTGCGCGCCCGCTACACGCCGCTGATGTGCGACCCCGCGAAGTGCCGCGCCGAGGCGCTGGCCGACGTCGGCGAGTTCAAGAGCGAAGCCCGCCTCGCCGTTCACATCATGGACAACGCCTGCTCGCTGGAGGATGTCCGCCGCGTCGTGTACAAGCAGGTGCGACGGGCGTATGCCCAGACCGGCTTGCGGCCGCACCTCAAGGCGATCTACCAGCACCCCGCGCCCAAGAACATCCTGACGATCGGCGCCCGTACCGGTTCGGGCCTCAGCGCCAGCGGCGCCATCCGAACCCTTAAGACCACCTTCGGCACGTCGAAAGTCACGGTCAAGGTGGACGGCAAGACGATCGATTACAAGCCTGGTCGCGACGCGGCGATCGCCACGGTGACCGCGGGCGTGGCGGCGGCGATTCAGGCCCAGGGCTTGTTCACGCGAATCCTGGAGCACACCCCGAACCCGCCGCCGGTGGCCCCGGCCCAGGCGTCGCGCGACATCTTGATCTTCAAGGACGCCGCGCACACTCAGTACTCCGAGATCACCTCGGTGACCTCGGATGACACGCGCCTGTCAGCCACGTTCACGCCGCTGACCACGGCCATCCTGGGCGCCTTTCCGCAGGACGACAACAAGCACGAGCACCGCGTGCTCAAGGCCTGCTGCGACACGAAGTGGTTCGACGCCATCATCATCAACAAGTTCGCGGTCGAGGGTGGCTCGACCCTGTTCGGCATCGCGACCTGGATTCACCTGCCGTTCGGACCGGCCATCATCGTCGAGAAGGCCCGGATGACGCCGGCGCAGGACGAGCGCTACACATTCTCGCACGAGATGGGCCACTGCCTCGTGTACAGCGGCCACTGCATAACCGCCGCCGAGAAAGAGCAGTTGATGGTCCTGGGCGGCCAAGCTGCTGGCAACGCCTACGACATGCCCGGCCGGCGCCGGATCATGGATGTCCCCATGAAGATCAAGTACCAGGTGTTTGACGCCGGCGGCGCGTACAAGGGCCTCGAGGAACTCGGCCCGGGCAGTACGCACGGGACGGCGGCCTCACGCGTCAGCATGTTTGTTACGGGCGACCCGGCCGGCGCGCCCACCGACCGCGAGCCGACGATGGAGTGGTGAGTCTTCCCTCGAAAGCCGCCGCGCTGGGTTAGCTACGAAGGGAGCTTGAGATGCCTCGCATCGGCAATTATACGGAAGAGGAGACCCGGAGCGTCCTCGAGCAGTACATCCTGCCGAAGGAGTGCGCGGCCGATCCCTTCACCACCGATCTGCGCCCCGAGTGGGTGTCCAAATTCGTCCGCGACTCGGTCAGGAAAGACCTGAGCGGCCGACCCATGCGTCGCGCGACCGACGTCGTGCGCTTCTACGCCTTGCGCGACCGCATCGACCAGCTCGCCGGCTTCTTCGCCCACAACGAAAAAACCCAGACCGATCTTGAACGTGCCTGCTTCCTTATCGTCACGCTCTGCGAGCTCGGTACGCCGGCCCAGCAGAGCGCGGCCGTGAAGGAATTCGAACGTCTGCTTGCCGCCCCGGTGGCGGTGGACGGAATGGAGACGCTGATCAACACGTTCTTCAGCCTGCCGCCCAAGGTGGCGTCCACGGCGATCACGAAGCGCGTCGCCGACCTGCTGGCGGAGTGCGAGCGCAAAGGCCCGGAAGAGAAGCTCGGCCATTACATGGAGTTCGACATCCGCCTGTTACCTTGGGTCATCTCGGCCAAGACGCGGAAGGACTCGATCCTGAGCTTGCCCGCCGGCCCCCAGCGCCTGCAACGCTGGGCCGAGGCTTACCTTGCGTACGACAGCACCTCGCCGTTTCAGTGGGACCGGCACGCCGGCTTCGCGCTCGTACAGGACGGCCGCGCCGCCGGCGATCCGGCCACCGTCAAGGCCGTGACCGCGGCGATGGCCAAGATCGACCCGAACAAGGACGACCCGGCGCTGACCAAATTCCGCAAGACCCGCGGCTATCGCGCCCGCGAGTTCTTCCTCGAGACCCTCACGGAAGAGGAGAAGGACGACGTGAAGGACTTTCAGCGCGTTCAGGATGACCTGATCGTTTGAACCACCGCGCGCTGACCGCCGAGGCTCCACATGCCCTTCGCCGCACGTACAAACGATCCGACCTCGCACGGCAACCCGCTCAACCCCGGGCCCGGCAGCCTGACGGTCAAGATTGGCAATATGCCGGCGTGGCGCGCGCTACCGTCCTCCGTCGCCTCAGCCGTCGACGGCATCTCCAATGCGATGAATTCCTTCATGACCAAGCCGGTCATGACCCCCGCCGACGCAACCGCCGACCTCGCCCAGATCTCGGCGAAGCTCACGCAAGGCGGGGCGGCTGCNNCCGCCGCTGGCAGCCAGGTCGCCACGCTCAACTCGACCAACGTCACGCTGACGGCGACCTGGACAACCGCCTCCGCCGCGCCCGGCGGTCAGCCGGCTGCAAACCAAACCTACACCGAGATGATCAAGGCCGCCGCCGCCGTCGCCGCTACCGCCGTCATGTCCGCGATGGCCGGCCTTGCCGACATGCACATCTGCCCGCTTCCAGTACCCGTCCCGCCACGTNNGGAGAAGTATGTATTGACTTGCAAGGATATGAAGAAATATGTGGGCGATAAAGTCTTCGTCTTTGCTACTATGCAGCCTTCTTCTGCGGAGACGGGAGGCGTCACATCGACGCTTTGCGTGAAATCGGCAGAGCTTAATGGGGGCGGCGGCGGCGGTGGCGGCGGTGGCGGTGGGGGCGGCGGCGACCAGCCCCCCAGCGAAGAACCACCCCCGCCCACCGAGACCCCGCCACCAGAACCGCAGCAGCGTACCCCCGGCCCCTCGGGCGAGAAGGTCGACACCGGCACGCACTGGATCGAGATTGAGCTGGTCGACGAGGCCGATCAGGCCGTCGTCGGCGAGCCGTTCCTCATCACGCTCCCGTCGGGCGAGCGCAGCAAGGAGATCCGCAACCGGACCGACATGCGCGGCATGTATCGCGTGCAGGGGCTCAAGCGCAACGGCTCGTGCGAGATCAGTTTCACCGACCTGGACCTGGCCGCCTGGCAGCGTTGGACGGCCAACCCGCCGCCCTCCGCGCCGTCGGCCAATGCTCCCCCGCAGTCCACGTCCGACGATGGCCCGGTCAGTCAACCCCCAGGGCCCGTGCAGGGCGGACGCTGGATCAAGGCCGCGCCGGGCGACTGCATCTCGAGTATCGCGGTCCGCACCGGACATTTCTGGGACACGATCTGGAACCATGCGAACAACGCCGAGCTGAAGCGGCGCCGCGGCAGCCCCAACGTGCTGTTGACCGACGACGCCGTATTCATTCCCGACAAGCGGCCGCGCACCGAAACCGGCGCGACGGATCAACACCACAAGTTCCTGCGCCGCGGGGAGCCCAGCCGTCTGCAACTCGTCGTGCAGGACAACGGCCGGCCAATCGCCAACGCACCGTACGAGCTGGACGTCGACGGCCAAACGTTCACTGGCACAACCGGGCCCAAGGGCGAGGTGGACGTGCGGATCCCGGGGAACTCGCGGCGGGCCAAGCTCGTGGTGACCGCCGCCGACGGCAAAGAGTACCGCTACAACTTGGCGCTGGGGGGTGTCGATCCCATCACCTCGCGGCGCGGCGTGTGCCAGCGGCTGTTCAACCTGGGTTACAACTGCCCCGAGAACGCGAGCGACAAGCAATTGGAGGCGGCCTTGCGCGCGTTCCAGCGCGACAACGGTTTGCCGGACACCGGGTCGGCGGACGAAGCCACCCGCCAGAAGCTGCGCGAGAAGCACGGTAGTTAAGCACGGAGTTCGCGAATGCCCGACCAGGAGCAGACGAGTACCGCAGCCCGCTCGACGGCGGGAGGGGACACGTCGAACGTGCTCAACACCGCGTACGAGACGCGCGAGATCGTCCTGGCCCAGGGCATCCAGTTCACGAACGCCTATTACCAGTCCGTTGTGGCGCAAACCGCAGGTATCCGCGGCGAATATTACCAGTACCTGCAGATGCCTCAGGGCTTGCAGCAGGACTTCCCGGACATGGTCATCCAGGGTGACCAGGCCGAGTACGTGAGCGAAACGCAGCGCGTGCGCTTCAAGCTCCGCGTCGTAAACACCAAGGATGCGTTCGTGCAGGCGCTCAAGACGCCGGGGTTGCACGTCATCTACAACGGGCATGCCCGGTATGGCCGTGGGCCCTGCTTCGGCCCCGGCGGTGACCAGCCATCGGAAGACTGGGAGCAGGGCTCCGCCTCGCCCACGGGACTCTGGCGGATGGGCTTCCCCATCATCGGCGTCCCGCTACATGAGATCCGCGACCACGGGTACAGCTTCTACCCGGTGGCCGCCGGGGACGAAGAACCGGCCCGCGACCAGCTCCACCCGGACACGCCCAGCCGCCTCCGCCGCGTGACCTTGCCGGACGACTTGCGGGCCAAAGTGCTGGGGCAGGGTCGACCGCTGGCGGCCGAATACTGGGGCTACGGCGACGGCGAGGACGGCAGCCTCTTGCTGTGGGCGGGCTGGGAGAACACGATCAGCGCCCCGATGGATCTCGGCGCCACGGACCTGCAATGCCGCTGCTTCTGCGTCTTCGCATGCAGCACCTTCAAGCACAACTGGCCGATCTTGCGAAAGCGCAAAGGGTGGACCCGGACCGACACGGACCGGTTTGCCTATTTCTGCACATCCGAGAGCGACGGCCTCTCGGTGCCCTGCTGGCTGACGGCTCTGTTCACCTATCCCCAGCGCAACGATTTCGAGTCGTGGTATCCCAGCCTGCAATGGTCGCGCGACCGCGCCACCAGCCTCATCAAAACCAAGCTGCGGTACTACGAGGATTCCGGCGCCTGGCGCATCATCTGAGGACCCGCGGACGACGAACCCATGACCGGCAAGGAAGCGCTCAAACGACTGGCCGCCCTCAAACGCAACGAGTGGGACAAGCTCGAGGCGCTCACCCGCGATATTGACAGCCAGTCACGGGCCCCCCTGGATACCCTGGCCGGGGTCTGGACCTCACAGTCGGCCGACGACCGCCGCAAGGCCGCCCGCGTCCTTTGCGAGCTGGAAGAGCTCGGCATCCGCGCCTGGCTGACCACGTTCGGCCGTATCGCGGCCACCCAACGGCTCGAAGCCGCCGAGCCGATCATTGACTCGTATCGCGCTACGCAGCGGCGAATGTCGGATTCCCTGCTGCCGCTGCTGGACGATCAAACGAAGCTGCCGTCGTCCAACCTGCGCCAGTCGGTCGAGGAGAAACGCCCCCCGATGCGCGTCTGCGATGCGGCGTACCTGCTGCTGCGGCAACTCCTGAAGGCCGACGAGCGGCAGATGACCGCGCTGCAGTCCGAGGCCGCGTTTCTGAAGCTGACCGACTTGCAGCGCGACCGCGAGATCAAGCGGTACAAGGACAAACAAACCTGGTCGGACCTCCTCGATCAGGGCGACCAGAAGGACCGGAAGTAGCATGGCGCAAGAGGACCTCAATCAGCGCCTGGCCCATCTGAACGTTGCGGACGAAGTCGGCCTGTGCCGGCTGGCCCAGGACATCGCGAGCGCGGCCGACGACGCCCCGCGCGCCATCGTCCACGAATGGGCCCGGGGCGGCCGCGAATCCGCCAGCAAGGCCTGCCTCGTGGGTCTCCAGCTCGAGGAGCTGGCCTTCGCCGCGCTTCTTGACGAGGCCGGTCATGGTCCCTGGCCGCTACGCATCATGCTGCTGCAATCGGCGGTCGAGGCCGCCGTCCGCCAGCGAAACCTGGTCCTGCTGCAATTGGACGCGCTGCTGCTCGATGCCAGTGCGCTCGGCGAAAGCAGCCCCGCCGTCCCGCGCCCGGAGCGTGTGTGTGACCGCGCCTGCCGGCTCATCGCCCGCATGTTGGATGTGCTGGGCGTGCATGAGTCCCCGCTGCACACCGAGTCCGAATTCGCGGACTTGTCCCCCGACGACCAAGAGCGTGAAATGGAGAACTGGCGTAAGTCCAACACCCGTGCCGCTATACTAATAACAACGCGCCGCTACGGGTAACGATGTGGGCTCATTGTGAAGGAGAGCTGAGATGAATTCGCTCGTCGAAGCCGAGATTGGCGACTATCTGATCAAGAGGCTGCACTACCATCCGTACGATTGCGGCACGATCGTGGAGTGCATGCGCAGTCTGGCCCGCATGTCCGGCGGCGATCTGGACGAGCCCTTTCGCTGGGCCGGCCTCGGCGCCGGGCCCGAAGCCCGCGTCGCCTCGGGCATCACGGACCTGGCCCTGGGCGGCGGCGGCTGCGAAACGTCCGATTACGCCATCCGCATGCAGATCCGTGACTGGCTGCTCAAGAACCCGCGCCGCGGTCGTCTGTAGACGACCTGGCACGCATACGCGTCATCCGGTGCGAGCCCCGAGCGCCAGCGCGGGGTTCACACCGGCTGCTCGTGCTGCGGGCGCGTAGCCGCAGCGCGCACCACATCGGCCACTGTTGCGCCGAGGGAGAACACGCATGACCGACGAACCCCTGCCGCCCGATCTGGAAGTGAACCTGCCGCTGCCCGGTGGCCTGAAAGTGACCACGGAACGACCCTACCACATCCTCCTGATCTCCGACCTGGCCGGCGCCGAGGCCGGGAAGCTGCGCGGACCGCTGACCGAGAGCGTCGTCGACGTCAACGCCAACACGTTCGACGAGCTGCTGGCTGGCACACGCCCCGGCGTGTCCTTCAAGACCACCGATCCACTCGCGACCGGCAACGTCATGGTCGAGATCGAGTTGGCCTTCGATTCGCTCAAGGCGTTCCAGCCCAAAGCGATCGCCCAGCAGATCCCGGCCACCAAGACGCTGCTGGCGGCCCGCGAGCAACTCGTCGCGCGGCTGCGCGGCAAGCTCTCTGCGGCGCAGCTCACCGAGAAAATCGGGCGCCTGGCGGCCGGCCAGCCCGTTCTCGCCTGGCTGCCCGATGCGTTGCGCTGGACGCCGGCCGCGACGCCGCCACCGTCGGAGGACGCGGTTGACGATGTCCTCGGACAGCTCGACCTGGGCGACGAATCCGCCGACACCCCCGCCCGCCCCCCGCGCAAAACCCCGATCGGAGCCGCTGTCGCGGCGATGGCCGGCGGCGGGACAACACTGCCAGCGGAAGAGACCTCCGTGCTCCGGCGGGCGCTGGGCGAGATCGACCGCCGGGTATCGACCTGGCTCACGGCCGTGCTCCATGCGGCGCCGGTGCAGCGGCTGGAAGCCGCTTGGCGCGCCCTGGGCTTCCTCGTGTCGCACATCGACTTCCGCAAGCACCTGCGGCTCTCCGTGCTCCACGCGCCGCGGGCCGCGCTGGCGCAGCGGGTCACGGAGTTGCTGATTAACCCGATTTTCGACGCCGGGGCGGATGCTCCGGATCTCCTCGTGGTCGACGGCTTGTTCGCCAATTCTGCCCCGGATATCGAGACCCTGGATGAGTTGGCGCAGCACGCGGGCAGCCTGCCGGCCGTCGTGCTGGCGGGCGCCGGCGCCGAGTTCCTCGGGGTCAAGAGCGCCTGGCAGGTCGCCACGCTCCCGGCGATCGTCTCGCTCTTCGACCAATGGCAGTACGCGAAATGGAAAAGCCTCCGCGCCGAGCCCTACGCACGCTACCTCGGCCTGATATTCGGCCGGTGCCTGCTCCGTCCGCCCTGGACCCCCGCAGAAGGCGACGACCTGGAGCTCAAATACCGCGAGGAATGTCTCGCTGAGAGCGATTTCGTCTGGGCCAGCGGCGGCATCGCCGCGACGTGCACGATCGCTGCCAGCGTGGCAGAGTGCGGCTGGCCCACCGGCATCGTCGGCCGCCTGGAGGGCTTCGCCGTCGGCCACGGCGGCAAGAAGGGTGACAAGCAATACGGCCCCGCCGACACGCAACTAAACCTCGACAAGGCCCAGGAACTGGCCGCCGGCGGCATGAACGCCGTGATCGGCGTCCGCGACCAAACTGACGTCATCGTTTGCAACGGCTTCAGCGCCGCGCGCCCCGATCGGCCGGAGGGGCCGGCGATGCTCGAAGTCAGCCTGCCCTATCAGTTGTTCGCGGGGCGGCTGTCGAGCCTGTTGCTCGACCTCAAGCCGCACTTGGTGGGGCTGCCGCAGGAGAAGCTCGTCGCGTTCGTGCTCGCTCACGTCCGCGACTGGATGACGATGGCGGGCATGGCGCCTGATGAGCAGCAAGTGGCGGTGCAGGCCCGTCCGCTCGAGGACGCGCCCGCGGTACTTCAGCTTGCGGTCACGGTGACGCCGCCGCCGCGGCTACTGCCGGGCGGAATCCCGGTCGTGGTGGGCTATCGGCTGAGTTGAGCGATCAAAAGGAGAATGGCGGCGCAAAGCGACGCTTTGCACTATGGGCGCATCGTGCGGAACGTCAGATCGGGCTACACCTGGTTGACGACGATGATGTTGTCTGGCAGGAACGCGAGCGCCTTGGCGACGTCCTCCCATTTCAGCTCCCCCTCGGCGCAACCGGGGCGGGGCAGCAGGGTCTTAGCTGTGCCGACCAGCTCGCACAGCTCGTGCACGCTGCGCTCGATGATCTGAAGGGTGGGCCCCGACCACTGGTATTGCTTGATCGGGAACGAGCACAATCCGGGGCGGACCACATGGGTGTGGTTCCCGCGTGACGTGATGAAGCGTCCGAGGTCGCCGGCCAGCCCTGAGAACTTCGCGGCGGCCTCACGGGCCGACCGCGTTTCCAGCACGGCCTCCCCGGCGTTGAGCGCGCCCGACGTGAGAATACACCGATACTCCGCTGACTCCAGCCACAGATTGCAGGTCTTCTCAACCATAGCTTCACCAGCAGGAATTATCGGTGGCATTATAGCGTGAGAATCAGACATAGCACCGTATCCAGCCGCGTGTGCATGTTTTTTTATCGGCCACGGGCGGTGGCAGTGCCCGGCGTTGGGGCGGCGGCCGGCGGCAACGCGGAGCCGTGGGATCGCCCGGGCGTTCAGAACGACGAACTGTCCTCATCCGGGCCGACGGCCGATGGCGTCGGCATGGCGAGACCGACGAACGGTGCCAGGGCGTCCCGGAGTTGCTCGGGACGGAAGGGCTTACGAACGTACCCGCGGGCGCCGGCCTGCATCAGCTCCTGGATCCGGGGCTCGCTCCCCTCCGTGGATGCGATAATTACTGGAATCGCCCGCAGGCGCTCGTCGTCCCGAACTCGGTGGACGAGCTGGACGCCGTTCATCACCGGCATGTTGATGTCCAGCAGCACGACGCTGATTGCGTGCGTGGCCATTTGGGCCAGCGCCTCGATGCCGTTGGCGGCTTCGAAAACCTCGCCGACGTCCAGACCGCTGATGGACAGGGTGCGCTTGATCAGCCCGCGCATCGTGCCCGAATCATCCACGACGAGAATGTTGGCACCCATGGTCGTCTTCCTATTGGGCGGCGAACAGCGCCTGCACAGACTTCAGCTCCGCCACCACGTCCGCCTCGACGGTCTCCAGCTCCGATTCGACCAGGCCATAGCGCCCCAGCACGGCCGCGCAGGCCCGATACGACAACCCGTCATCTCCGGCCCCCACCCCCAGCGTGATGCAGACCACGTCCGCGAGGTGGACGGCGTCGACCAGCGCATCCGGCGCCGGCAGCGCCTCTGGGTCGTGGTGGTAGCGGATGCAGCGCACGATGACCGGCGGCAGGTTCCAGGCCTCCGCCAGGCGGCCGCCGATCTCGGAATGCGTGAACCCGAGCACCAGCGCTTCCGCTTCCGCAAATGACCGGTGTTCATCCGTTACGAGCCGGCAGATCTCGGCGTATTCCTGGGCGACGAACTCGTTGAGCACGACTTTGCCCACGTCGTGCAGCAGACCGGCCGTGAAAAGCAGGCCCGCCTGCGAAAGCTGCATGCGCCGCGCCAAGTGCTGACCCGCCAAGGCCACCGCCACGGAGTGCGACCAGAGCGCGCCGGCCGGGAGCCCGTAGCCGGATTGCGGCCGGCTCAACATGGAGCGGCCGTGCGCGGCAAAGACCAGTTGCAGGACCTTGACCGTGCCCAGCAGACGCACGGCGTCGTCGAGCGACTCCACGCTGCGGGCCAGCCCGAAGTACGCGGAGTTGCACAGCCGCAGCACCTCCGCGGTCAGCACTTGGTCGTAGCGGATCGTCTCGACGATCTGCGCCAGCGTGCTGGCGGGGTCGCTGACCACGTTGACCAGGCGGTAAATCGTGTCAGGCAGCGGCGGCAAGGTACCGACGCGCGCGATGACGTCGTCCATCAGGATGGCGCTCACAGCACCACCTCCTCGTTCCGCGACCGGAAACTGACGAGACCGGAACCAATCTCCAGCCGCAACGTGCGGCTGATGTTCCCGCCCACGTTCTCCGCCTTGATCATCACCCCGTTCTTCCAGAAGATCTTGCGCAGGGCAAGGTAGTTCCGTTTGCCGATGTTAAACGTGCCGTGGTCGTCGAGGAGTTGCGAGCCGCCCGCGATCTTGACGACCAGGCGGCTTTTCAGCGCCCCGAACTCGTAGGCCGCGCGAAAGAGCTTCGGAATCCCCGTGTCGGCGAACATCGCCGGACTGGTGCGGGCCTTGTCCGGCGAGAGCTGCGAGTCCGGCAGCATGTAGTGGAGCATTCCCCCCACGTGCACCGCGGGGTCCCAGATTGCGACCCCGATACAGCTTCCGAGCGAGTAGGTGACGAGCGTGGCGGCGGGATCCTGCGAGACCGCCAGATCCGCGATGTCCACGACGATAATCATGGAGTACTCAGGTTCGCACTCTGCCCGTGGACCCCGGCGCGCCGGGGTGCCGCGCGTCAGCCTGGCTCGCGCGCGACAGACTCCAGGACGCCAGCCATCTTGCTGCCCGCCAACACCTTGTCGATGTCGAGCAGGATCTTGACGTCGTCCTTGACCTTACCCATGCCGAGGATGAACGATGTATCGACGGAGGCGCCGAGCGGCGGCGGGAGATTGATCTGCCGCTCGTCGATGTCGAGCACCTCGAGGACGGTGTCGACGATGACGCCGACCAGCGCGCCCACGTCGACGACGACGATGCAGGTCTGCTCGGTGTATTCCGCTGGCTCCATGTCAAACTTCAGGCGCAAGTCGATCACCGGGATGACCTTCCCGCGGAGGTTAATCACGCCCTTCACCTCCGGCGGAACCTGAGGCATCGTGGTGATGTCCATAATGCCGATGATCTCGCGGACCTTGAGGATCTCGAGACCATACTCCTCACCGGCGAGGCTGAAGGTGAGGTACTTGCCGCCGAGGGCGGTGGGGCGCGTGGTGCACGGCTCCAAAGTCGTTTGCATAGCTCAGGCTCCTACTGTGGCCGGTTCGAGCGGTGCGGGACGGCCGGCGTCCAGTGAGGCGGCGGCCCGCACGGCCGCCACGACGGGTTGCGACGCGCGCTGGAACGCAGCGCAGGGCCGTGTGTTGTGGAGCTTGAGCACGCCGCTCGGCTCCAGGATCAGGCCGACGCGCCCATCGCCGAGGATCGCGGCCCCCGACACGCCCTGGACGCCCTTGAATCGTTCGCTCAGCGACTTGATGACCACCTGCTGCTGCCCGATCAGCTCGGAAACGACGAGGGCGATCTTCTGCCCTTCGCTCTGGGCGATCACGACCAGGTTGGCGCAGGGGTCCTCCGGCGGGCCGCAGTCGAACAGCGCCCCGAGCTGAATCAGCGGGCACAGCTCGCCGCGGACCTGAAGCATCTGTCCGCGCCCTTGCACCGACGTGATCTGCTTCGGCGTCGGGCGCAGGGACTGCTCGACGAGGATCGTCGGCACGATCATCCGCTCGCGACCGACGCGCAGCAACATGCCGTCGATGATCGCCAGCGTCAGCGGCAGGCGAATGCTGAACTTGCTGCCCTGCCCCTTCTCGGAGTGAATCTCGATCTTGCCCCGCAGTTGCTCGACGTTGCGCTTGACCACGTCCAGGCCGACCCCGCGGCCCGAGATGTCCGTGATCTTCTCGGCGGTGGAGAAGCCCGGCTGCAGGATCAGCGCAAAGGCCTGCTGTTCGGTGAGCGATTCGTCGGGGCTTACGAGCCCCTTCTCCACGCCCTTCGCGATCAACACGTCGCGGTCGAGCCCCTTCCCGTCGTCCTGAATCTCGATCACGATGCTGTCCCCCTGGTGAAACGCATTGAGCTGCACGCGCCCGGCCTCGGGCTTGCCCAGTTGACGCCGCAGCTCCGGGGGCTCGATCCCGTGGTCGACGGCGTTCCGGACCATGTGCACCAGCGGATCGGAAATCTGCTGAATGACGTTCTTGTCCAGCTCCGTTTCCTCGCCGGTGATGACCAGTTCGACGCGCCGGCCGGCCTTTTGGGCGACGTCGCGCACCAGGCGGCGCATCTTCTGGAACGTGTTCCCGATCGGCACCATCCGCATCGCCAGCGCGGTCTCCTGGACGTCGCGCACGATCTTGCCGACTTGCGCGACGCTGCGCAGCAGCTTCTCGTCCTCGCGGATTTTCGGATGCAGCCCGACCATGGCCTGCGCGATCACCAGTTCGCCGATCGCGTCGACCAGCACATCGAGCTTGGCCGTCTCCACGCGGATCGACGTGTCCATCAGCGCCTTCGCGTTTTCCCCCTGTTGGGCCAGCGCACGCCGCACTTGCGTCTCGGATGTCACGCCCTCCGTGACCAGAATCTGGCCGAGCTTGCGCGACGGCGGCGGCTCTTGCGCCTGAATGTCCAGCGCCGCCGAGACGTCGCTCTCGGCCGCTACGCCCTCCGCAACCAGCAACTCGCCGAGTCGCGGCGGTGCTTCGGGGGGCTCCCCGTCACCCAATCCGGCGGCCACGCGGCGCAGCTCGGCCATCACGGCGGCGATGTCGGGCTGCGGGCAGGCCGGTCCGCTGGGCGCCGCCAGATGCTGCCGGATCGCCGCCAGTTGCGCTTTCAACGTGTCGACGGCGGTGAAGATGAGGTCCACGGTCGTCGTAGTAATCCGCATCGTCCCCTTGCGGCCCAGATCGAGGATCGTCTCGATCTCGTGCGTCAGCCGATTGATGTCGCGCAGGTTCAGGAAGCCCGCAATGCCCTTGATCGTGTGGAACGGACGGAACAGCTCGTTGAGCTTGTCCGCGTCCGACAGGTTGGCTTCCACGGCCAGCAGGCCGGCCTCGATCGCGTCCATGTGTTCGGCGGCTTCCGCCAGGAAACCATCCAGGTGCTCCCGTTCGTCGAGGTCGAGCACCAGCGGCTCGCTGATGTACGGCTCGACCTGCGACGCGGACGCCGGCGCGGGCGGCGCGGGCGGCTCACAAACCGCGGACTGGGGGATCGCGTTCGCGCTGGCCGGTGCTGCCGCTGTCGGCGGTGGCGCGGCGGACACGGTCCTGGATGCGTTCCCCATCGCCGTCGCGGCGCGCGCCAGGACCGGATCAATGTCGACGGTCTGGCCTTTCCCGGCCGTCGAGAGCACGTTGGTGATTTCGGGGAGCAGAGCGAGGCCCGCGTTCGCGTCCGCCGCCTCGTCCAGGATGATTCGCTCCAGCAGCTCGACCAGGACTTGGGCGAGCCGCCGCACGGCCTGATCGGCGGACGGATTGGTGCCCGGCAACTCCGTTTCACCCAGGGCTTGCGCCCAGGAATGCATCTGGGCGAGTCGCCCGAGGTCGTTTCGGCCCAGTTCTCCTGCGGCCGCAGTGCGCAGGCCCGCCATCGCTTCTTGTGCTGTGGTCATGTTCTGCGCGTCCTCTCGCGCCACGGGGCCGTCGCCGCGCGGCGCCCCGTTTGTGGGGCGTGCCCGTCAGTCCAGTCCGCGAGCGTTTCCCGAGTCGCTGTATGACTCTTCAAGGTTATCGTGCTGCGCACACACGCGATTGAGTTAGGCGCGCGGCGGCAGCAATTCTCCGGCGGACACCGGCGGGCGCGCCGACGCGGACCGCGACGATGTCCGATAAGGGTTAACCGGGCGTGGGCAGCGGTGGACACGTCGCCGTTGCCTCTTCCCGGCACGGCGCGCTTCGCCAACGGGGTCTGGCGTCCGGCGCGCGGCGACAGTACGCTGCCGCACGGCGGCCCGGGTGGCGTCGCGCGAAGGGACGATCCATGTCAAACGCGGTTGCACAGAAAGTCCTCGCCGACATGCAGGCGGCGTCGTTCATCCGCGAGATGTTCGAGAAGGGGCGGCGGCTCAAGGCCGAGTTGGGCGAGGACAACGTCTGCGACTTTTCGCTCGGCAACCCCAATGCCGAGCCGCCGCAGGCGTTCTTCGACGCCCTCGCGGCGGTGGCCGCCGAGCGCAAGGCCCCGCTGCACCGCTATATGCCGAACGCCGGCTTCGACGAGACCCGCGCGGCCGTCGCGCGTTTCGTCAGTCGGGAGTACCGCCTGGCGTTCGATGCGGCGTCGATCATCCTGACGAGCGGCGCGGCCGGCGGCATGAATGTCGCGCTACACGCGATCTGCAATCCCGGCGATGAAGTGATCGCGCTCGCCCCCTTCTTTCCGGAATACCGCTTCTACATCGAGCAGGCTGGCGGCAGGATGGTCCTGGTTCAGACCGACGCCGAGTTTCAACCCGACCTCGCCGCCGTCGAAGCCGCCCTCACGCCGCGCACGCGCGCCATGATCATCAACACGCCGAACAACCCGACGGGCGTCGTCTATACCGAGGAGAAGTGCCGGGAGCTGGCGGCCCTGCTGGCCCGGCACGATCGCCCCGAGCGCCCCCTGTACCTGCTGTGCGACGACCCGTACCGCCGGATCATCTATGGCCTGGACTGGTGTCCCACGCCCGTCCCCCATTACCCGCGCAGCATCGTCGTCTCAAGCTACTCAAAGGACGTCAGCATCCCCGGCGAGCGGGCGGGGTACATCGCCGTCCCGCAGTCTGTGCCGGACCGCGGGCTGCTGCTCGGCGCCCTGACAATGCTCAACCGGACACTGGGGTTCGTGAACGCGGCGGCGCTGGGACAACGCGTGATCGCACGCTGCGCGGATGCGCTGTGCGACGTCGGCTTCTACCAGACGAACCGCGACCTGCTCTGTGGCGCACTGTGCGAGTACGGCTACGAGCTGACCACACCGCGCGGCGCGCTCTACGCGTTTCCGCGCACGCCGCTGGCGGACGACGTGGCCTTCGTCGACCTGTTGCTCAAGCAGCGGATTCTGGTGGTGCCGGGACGGGGCTTCGGGGCGCCGGGCTACATGCGCATCGCGTTCTGCGTGGAGCGGAAAGTCATCCAGCGCGCCCTGCCCGGCTTCAAGGCGGCGATTGAAGCGGCGCGGGCGCGCGACTAGCCGCCGCTAGGGAGCGCGGCACTCCGGCCGTGGAGGAACTCACGTGGCGGTTGGCACGCCCGCGGTCGTCGTGGCCGGTCACATTTGCCTGGACATCATCCCCGCCTTCGGACGGCACGGCGGCGGGCTGGCGCACTTGCTGAAACCCGGCACGCTCGTCGAAGTCGGCCCCGTGGTCCTCTCCACCGGCGGGGCCGTCGCGAACACCGGCCTCGCTTTGCACCGCCTCGGCGTGCCGACACGCCTGATGGGCAAGGTCGGCGACGACCTGTTCGGCGACGCAATCCTCCGCATCATCCGACGCCACGAGCCCGCGCTGGCCGCGGGGATGCTCGTCGCCCGCGGCGAACCCAGCTCCTACACCGTGGTCATCAATCCGCCGGGCGTCGATCGCGTCTTCCTGCACTGCCCCGGAGCCAATGACACCTTCAGCGACGACGACATCCCCTACGGCGAGTTGGCCGGCGTGCGCCTGTTCCACCTCGGCTACCCGCCCGTCATGCGTCGCTTCTTCACCAACGGCGGCGCCGAGCTCGAACTCATTCTGCGACGCGTCAAGGAGCGCGGCGTCGCGACCTCCCTGGACATGTCGCGGCCTGACCCGGCGTCGGAGTCGGGCCACGCCGACTGGCGGGCGATTCTGACCCGCACCCTGCCGCACGTCGATGTCTTCTTGCCCAGCCTGGAAGAAGTCGTCTTCATGCTGGACCGCGCGCTGTTCGACCGCCTCAGCGCACGCGGCGACCTCGTCGCACAGTGCGACGGAGTTCTGTTGGCCGACATCGCGGCGCAGTTGCTGGCGATGAACGTCGGCGTCGTCGCCCTCAAGCTCGGCGACCGCGGCCTCTATGTCCGCACAACCGATCGGCCCGAGCGACTCGCCGCGCTGCGGACCGCGGCCGGTTACCCATTGTCCGACTGGCCCGCCCGCGAGCTACTCACGCCGTGTTTCGAGGTCGAGGTTGCGGGCACGACGGGTTGCGGCGACAGCACGATCGCCGGCTTCCTAGCGGGTCTGTTGAGCGGCCTCGCGCTAGAAGAGACCGTGACGGCCGCCGTGGCCGTCGGGGCGTGTTGTGCGGAGCGTCCGGATGCGACGAGCGGCATTCAGCCGTGGGCGGCGGTGCAGGCACGTGTGCAATCCGGCTGGCAAAAGCGGCCGACGACAATCGGCTGGCCCGGCTGGAAGTGGGACGAGGCGCACGGGGTCGCGCATGGCCCCCACGACCACTCGTAGCGTCAATCTCGCGCGCCGGGCGCGGCCGAGCGGTGCTCAATGTGGGTGCGAGTGGCTGTGTTCCACCATGCGCACGTCGTGACCGTACAGCGCGCGGATCGACTCGCCCGTGATCTCCTGGGCCGCGTGCATCATCACCTGCCGGTTCACGCACACGACCGTCCGCACGTGGCGGGCCACAAACCCCACGTCGTGCGACACCAGCACGATCGTCAGCCGCTTGTTCAGCTCGCGCAACAGCTCGACCATCTCGTCCTGCACGAGCGGGTCGAGGTTGGCGGTCGGCTCGTCCATCAGGAGTAACTCCGGCGCGCACGCCAGCGCGCGGGCGATCAACACCCGCTGCCGCTGTCCGCCGGACAGCGCCGCGAACGGCCGCTTGGCGTAGGCCGCCAACCCGACCTCGTCCAACGCGGCCCGCGCGCGCGCCTTCTCGGCCCGCGGCGTCGGGCCAAAGCGGCGCGCACTCAGCCGCCCCATCAACACCACGTCCAGCGCCCGGACTGGAAACTGCGGGTCAAGCTGCGCGTGCTGCGGCATATAGCCGATCCGTCGGCGCGCCTCGACGGGCGGCCGGCCGAACACGCGCACCGTGCCGCGCGCCGGCGTCAGCAGCCCCAGGATCAGCCGGAGCAGCGTCGTCTTCCCGCCGCCGTTCGGCCCCACCATGCACACGAAATCGCCGCGCGGAATGGCGAGCGTCACGTCCTCCAACACCGGCGTCAGCGGGTAGGAGAAAGACAGGTTTTCGACCTCGATCGCGTAATCCGTCGTCAACGTCTCGCCCTCGTGCGGCCCGGCGGCTGACTGCCCGCGCGCCGCGCGCCTGCTCACTTCTGCAACGCCGCCTTGACCTTCGCCACCACGTCCTCCAGATTCTTCAGATAATCGCGCGCCAGATCGTCCAGCGGCACGACCGCCCCGTCAATCGCCGCCGCCACCGCCCCGGCCGACTTCTGCGAGAACTGCGGCTGCACGAAGATCACCTTCACGCCCGCCGCCTTGGCGCGGTCAATGAGGCCGGCGAGCTGCCTCCCCGTCGGCTCCTTCCCGTCGATCTCGACCGGAATCTGCTTCAGGCCATACGCGTCCGCGAAGTACCCGAACGCGGGATGGAAGACGAAGATCGCCTTCCCCTTCAGCGGCGCCAGCGCCTCGGCGATCTGCTTGTTCACGCGGTCCAGGTCCGCGTCGAACGCCGCCAGATTCCGCCGGTACTCCTCCGCATGTCTCGGATCAAACTCCGCCAGCGTGTCGCAAATCGTCTGCGCCTGGATCTTCACGAACAGCGGGTTCAGCCAGATATGTGGATCCGGCTCGCCCGCCGCCTCCTCGTGATGCGCGTGCCCCTCATGATCTCCCTCGGCCACCGCCTCGTCTGCGGTCATCATCCGCAACGGCACATTCCGGCGCGTGTCCACGACCTTGACGCTCTTGAACATGTGCTCGATGCGCGGCACCAGTCCGTTCTCGAAGTCGATCCCGATGCGGAAGTACACCCGCGCGTGCGAGATGCCCTCGAGTTGTCGCGGCGTCGGATCGTACGTGTGCGGCGACTGGCCGGGGCCCACCAGGACATCCACGGCGACCCGGTCCCCGCCGACCCGCTCGACAAAGTACGCCTGAGGCAGGATGCTCACCACGATGTTGAGCTTCTCCGGCGGATGCTCCTGGGCGATCGCCGGGAATGCTGCAACAGCCAGGGCCACGCAGGCTGCGCGGGCCACCCGTCGGATGCGCCGATCAACTCGCTGCGGCGTGCTCATGCGGGCCGTCCTCCTGCGAGCAAATCAGGTGCACCTCGTGGCATTCGTCGCACTCGTGAAGCGGGTGATGCTCGGCGAACTGGCCCCAGTGCTTCTTCTGGTTCGGCGTGAGCACACCCGTCCCGCCGCAAAGCGGGCAGTAGCTGTCCAGCGCCGCCAGGATCGCAGCGCGGATGAACTCCGAGCGGTTGGGCACGCTCTTGAGCGCGTCCAGCAGCGACGCGTCGGCCTTGAACGTGACCACGATCTCCTTCTGCTTGTTGGCCATCGCAGAACCTCGCGGGACGGCGGTCCGGCGGAAAAGCCGAGCGCTCTGCCGAGCCGTCGCACGCCTGGCAGATTGTATTATGTTGTATTACCGACTGCAAGTCATTTTGCAGATTGACTTTGTGGGGGTGTGACCACCACTTGTGGAGGCGGCGGGTGGCTGGGTCTGACGAAGTCGGTCGTGGCATTCGAAGCCAAACGCCCGGCAGGTCGCACACCGACGCGACCGGCCCCACGGCGATGCAGGCGCGCAGCGGAGGCGCGGAAGGCGGCCAGAACCGGCAATTCCGGCGACGAGCGCGGTGCGGATCGCGGCCGCGCGAGGGCGCGGGCCGCTACGGGGGCGGCGCGGTTCGGGTCCGTAAGCGGGTCCGTAATCAGAATGTGTTTTGGTGTTCCCCGTCCACATGACGTACCGCGTTGTGCAGGCGACGACGACGTGTCACCAG
>PMMM01000188.1 GCA_003162245.1 Phycisphaerales bacterium | reverse complement strand
GTAGAGCAGGCCGTGATCGAAGACGTTGACCTTGGCGTCGGCGGCGGCGACGAGCTCGCCGCTCAGCCAGATTCTGAGGTTGGGATCGGGATCGTAGTTCTCGCTTGCAACGTGGTTCGCGATGCCGGGCATGGTGGCCTCCGCCTTTCGGTATGCGGAGTATTGTCGCCCAAGAGGTCGCGGCGGGCAATAAGGGGCCAGGGCCGGGGGCGAGAGGACGGTCGTTCGCCCGCTACGTTGGCCGGGGGGGCCAACGCTACGTGGGCGGCGGGGGGCTAACGGTACGTTGGCCACGGAGGGCCAACGCTACTCGTGCGGCGTGGGCACGAGGCGCACCCAGCCGTGGGGGTCGGGGACGTCGCCGACCTGGATGGCGCGGAGCTGCTGATAGAGCTGGGTCGTCAGCGGGCCGGCGCGTCCGTCCTTGGCGTAAACGACTTTGCGCTCGCGATGCGTGATCGAGGCCACGGGCGTGATGACGGCCGCCGTCCCGCAGCAGCCGGCCTCCACGAAATCGAAGAGCTCCTCCACGCCGATCGAGCGCTGCACGGGGCGCATGCCCATCTCTTTGGCCAGGGTGAGCAACGACTTGTTCGTGATCGACGGCAGCACCGACGGGCTCGCCGGCGTGACGTACTGCCCGTCCTTCGTGACGCCGAAGAAATTCGCCGGCCCGGACTCGTCGATGAAGCGCTTCTCCTTGGCGTCGAGGTACAGGACCTCGGAAAAGCCGCGTTTCTTGGCGGCGACCGAGGCTCGGATGCCGGCGGCGTAGTTTCCGCCGACCTTAACGTCGCCGACGCCGAGCGGGGCCGCCCGATCGACGTCTTCTTCCACGACGAGGTCCACCGGCGTAAACCCGGTCTTGAAGTACGGGCCGACGGGTGTGACCAGCACGATAAACATGTATTCGCTGGCCGGACGCACGCCGATCTGCGGGCCCGTCCCGATGACGAGCGGGCGGATGTAGAGGCTGGCGCCCGAGCCGTACGGCGGCACGAAGCGGCGATTCGCATTGATGATCCGTTCCACCGCGTCGATGAACATGGGCTCGGGCACGGGCTCCATGAGGATCTTCCGGCACGACCGGACCATCCGCTGGGCGTTTTCGTCCATGCGGAACACAACCACGTCGCCGCGGCGCGTCTCGAACGCCTTAAGCCCCTCGAAGCACTCCTGGCCATAGTGCAGGCAGGTGGCAGCGATGTGGAGGGGAATGATCTCGTCGGAGGTCAGCACGCCGTCGTCCCAGGCGCCGTCGCGCCAGGTATAGCGGAGGTTGTAATCGGTCTTCTGGTAGCCGAACGGCAGGCTCGCCCAATCCAGGGTCGCCTTGACTACCTCACTCGTTGCAACGTCAGGCCGCTGGCTGGCAAAAACGCTCATGGCGGGCCTCCGAAAACCTGGCGGACGACACGATCACACGGGACTCGGGTTTCGCTGTTGCAGGGATTCGCGCCCCCCACCCAACTCGGGTTGTGGCACCTGGGTGCCAGCATAACTTGAGCATAGGCAATCGCCGCGCCCGTTGCAAGAGACATTGGCGGGGCCGGGCACCCACCGGACTTAGTCGGCTCGGGGGGCGGTGCATGGTGCCCTGCGGGGGTATAATGGCCGCGGTTGGCCCACTGGGCATGTGGCCGCGTGGGGTCGGGAATCCACGCGGTCGGTGGGCCCATGTCTGGAGGACGCACATCATGTTCAAGGTCATCATTGCCAGCCTGGTGTTATTGGGCGTCGCGGTTTTCGCAGCGTACCACTGGGGCGGCGTTGGCTCGTTTGATCCAACCGCCCAAGGGCGCAAAGCCAAGGCGGCCCTAACGCCGGGCATGCCCTGGGTCAAAGTCGTCGATGCGGCCGGGGCGCCGCACAAGTACGCGCTCCTCGTGGAGCGGGTCAAGAAGGTGGGTGGGCAGGACGTGCGGATGCTGGAGCCGGGCGTGCCGCAGCGGTTCACGCCCGACGCGTTGAAGGCGGACATCACCGGAGGGGCAGCGCCGTACGGCTTCGTTTTTGATTACCGCTTCTCGGAACAGGTCGCGTTCCGCGTGACGTTCGACAAGACGGCGGTCGTCGAGTCGGTTGGGGATCTCCGCACGATGGCTGACCTGCTGGACACGCGAAGGCGTTAGAGACAGTCTGCGGTTCGCGCACGGTTGCGCTCCGCGCACAGGCCCAACATGTACACGCCCGATAACGGTTTTGACCCCGAGAAGGCACGCCGGGACGATGAGTGGACGCCCGCGGCTGGGCTGTGGCGCGGGACGCAGCGCGGGTTGGTGGCGGCCGTCCTCCTGGCGCTGCTTCTGATCCCGCTCGCAGTCTATCTGCCGCTGATGCTCATCATCGTGTGGCTGCGCGCCCCGCTCGCCTTCGCCCTCGGCTGGTTGTTGTGCGGGGTAGTGCAGCGGGCGGCGGGGATGGTCGCGGGGCGCTGTATCCTGCTCGGACTGGGGCTGGCGGTGCTGGTGCTCGCGTCGAATCACGTGGTTTTCGCGCTCCACGGCGTGCCCGCTTGCGAGGGCGGATACTGGTGGGCTTTCCCCGCCAACATACTCGAAGGCATCTTCCCGTCGCGGGGGGACGTCTTGATGGGCTGGACCTGGTTTCACCCGTACGTCCTGCTGGCGCTGAATGCGGCGCCGCTGGCCATCGGCGGCGCGTTCTGCGCCGCACTGTCAGCGCGCGGCTAAACCGGCATGTCGTTGCGCGGGCAGGGCCGCAATTCTGCGCCGGGTCGCCTAGAATGAAGGACTATGTCTGATGTCGGAAGCGATGTCCGTTTGCATCTGCTCGGCGTGCACCCCGCCACGCTCCGGGCTTGGCTCGAAGCGGCCGGACATGCTGGTTACCGGGCCGACCAGATCCTGGATTGGATCTACGCTAAGAACGCCGAGTCGTTTGGGCAGATGACCAACCTGTCGAAGGGCCTCCGCGCCTGGCTCGAAGAGCGGGCGGAGATCGGCCGGTCGCGGATCACGGCGGAGTCGGTAAGTCGCGACGGCACACGGAAGCTGCTGCTCACCTGGCCGGACAACCAATCCGTCGAGACGGTCTGGATTCCCGAGGAGGACCGGCACACGGCGTGCCTGTCGTCGCAGGTTGGCTGCCCGGTGGGGTGCCGGTTCTGCGCGAGCGGGCTCGACGGCGTTCAGCGGAACCTGACCGCCGGCGAGATTGTCGAGCAGGCGTGGCGGATTCATCGCCTGGTGGCGAGTTCCGGGGGGACGACCCCGGAAGAACGCCCGCCGCGCCTCTCAAACGTCGTGCTGATGGGCATGGGCGAGCCGCTCGCGAATTACGACGCCGTGGTGGGAGCGATCCGAATACTGAACGCCCCGTGGGGACTCGGGATCGGGGCGCGGAAGATCACGCTCAGCACCGTCGGGCTGCCCAAGCAGATCCGCCGTCTGGCGGACGAGGGCTTGCAGCTAAACCTCGCATTATCGCTCCATGCCGCGGACGAGACCCTGCGGCAGGAGCTGATTCCGTGGGGCAAGGTGCCCCTGGCCGAGTTGCTGGGCGCGTGCGCGTACTACTTCAAGAAGACCGGGCGGGAAATCACGCTGGAGTATGTGCTGCTGGACGGCGTAAACACGCGTCCGCAGGACGCGGCGAAGCTGGCGGTCGTGGCGGGGAAACTACGGTGCAACGTGAACCTGCTGCGATACAACCCGGTGCCGGGCCTGGCATTCCGCCGGCCGGGCGGGGAGGCGGCGCAGGCCTTCCAGGCGGCCCTGCGCGAGCGCGGGATCAACGCACATATTCGGACCTCCCGCGGGCAGGATGTCGAGGCGGCGTGCGGGCAACTACGCCGGCGAGCGAGCGAGGTCGGGGTGCTGCGGCCCGAGGAGAATCCGGTCTAGGGCCGGCCGGCGTTCCAGACCGGATTGCGGCCGATGGGCCGTCCATAGCACGTAATGGCCTCGGGCGCCGGCACATTGTCGTGCGCGGTGCCGATGGCTATGATTGCTGATCCTGGGCGAGGCGGCACGTCCGCGCGGGCCCCGCAGCGGACGTGCCCTGGGAAACTGGAGAACGAGCATGATGAGCAAGCGGTATGGCGTGTGTCTGGTCGTAGCGGGCGTCTTGGCGGCGGCCAGCGCAAGCGTGGCCGCGCAAAAGCCGCAGGAAGTCGGACCGGTTATGCCGGCGCCAACGCAACCTGCTTCCTCGCAGCCGAGCGGCCCGCCGCCGCGGATGGAGCTTAGTGCGAGAGCCTTCGACTTCGGCGAGGTGTGGCAGGGCGTTCCGGCCACGAAGGAGTTCACGATCAAGAACACGGGCGAGGGGCCGCTGACGGTCCAGGTAAGCAGTTCGTGCGGCTGCACGGTGCCCACGAGCCCGAAGAGCCCCCTGGAGCCGGGGGGGACGACGAGCTTCACGATCACGTACGACGCGCGGGCGAAGGGTGAAGCGCACAAGACCATTACGCTGACGACAAACGATCCCGCGCAGCCGACAGTCATGATCGAGGTGAAGGGCAAGGTGAATCCGGTGTTCGAGTGCGAGCCCGCGGACCGGCTGGTGTTTGACGATCTGGAGCCGAATTCGCCCGCGGTCACGAAGTCGATCAAGCTCACAAATAAGTACGCGCGCCCGGTCAACCTGACGCTGAAGGAAGGGCAGGATTTTGGCCGGCTGGACATCAAGTTCAAGGAAATCACGCCCGGCCAGGAGTACGAATTCACGGTGACCACGATGCCGCCGCTCCGGATCGGCCAGAATCGCGCCAGCGTCGTGCTCAATTCCGACGTGTCGGGTGTGGCGCCGATTACGTTGTACGTGTTTGCCAACGCCCAGCCGCATGTCTTCACGATGCCCTTCACGGTGGTCGTGGAGCCGAAGGAGACGCAGCCGTCCGAGCAGACTGTTTCGCTGGTGTATCGGCAGGAGACGGCGGTGAAGATCACCGAGGTCAAATCAGACCTGCCCGGATTCAAATACGAGGTGTTTCCGGCCCCGCCGACGCCGAACCCGCAACCGCAGGGCACGGTCAGGATTCGGGTGACGTTGCCGGCATACCAGGATGTGCCGGAAACGGGCAGCAAGATCGTGATCTTCACGGACAGCCAGAATCCCGACTACCAGAAGCTGGAGGTGGGCGTGATGCGCCGGCAGACGCCTACCACGCAAGAGCAGATGCCAACGACGCGGCCTGGGCAGTTGACGGCGCGGCCGGCGGTTCCCGTGCCGCCCGGGCAGTTGCCGACGACGTGGCCCGCGCCTGTGCCTGCTCCTGCGCCTGCCCCGGCGCCTCGGCCGGGCGGCAGCCCGCCATAAGGGGCGACGCTGCGGCTTTCGGTGGCGGACATGCAGGTCGGCCGGTCTGTTTCGACGCGCCGGGCTTGAGACTTTGCGCGCGGTGCGGCCCGTTCCTGGTTCCGGTTGAGGGGCTACAATTCCGCGATCATGTACCGGGTCCTGCTGGTCGAGACGTTGGAGGCGGATGCGGAGCGGCGGCTGGCGGCCGGCGCGACCGTCGTGCGCGCGCCGCGCGGCGATGCGGAGACGCTCCGGCCGCTTATCGGAGACTGTGACGCGCTCGTCGCGCGGACGTACGTGCGCGTCACGCGGGCCGTGCTCGAAGCGGGGCGGCGGCTGCGTGTCGTCGGCATCGCGGGCGTCGGTTTGGACCACGTCGATCTGGTTGCCGCTAAAGAGCTCGGGATTGCGGTCCTCAGCACACCCGGCGCCGCCACGGACGCCGTCGCGGACTTCACGCTGGAGCTGATGCTCCAACTGCTGCGGCCGGTCCCGCGCCTGGCCGGGGAATACGCTGGCGGACGGTTCCACGCCGCCCGCGAGCAGCCGCACGGCCGGGAGTTCCGCGAGCTGACAATCGGGATTGTGGGGATGGGGCGGATCGGGTCGGCGGTCGGGCGGCGGTGTGCCGCCGGCTGCGGGGCCCGCGTGCGGTACAACGACATTGTGGAAGTGGGATCGTTCGACTTTCCCGCCGAGCCCGCGGACAAGGCGACGATCTGGTCGGAGAGCGACATTGTTACGCTGCATGTGCCGCTGACCGAGCAGACGCGGGGCCTGGTCAACGCCGCGGTGCTGTCCCGGCTTCGTCCCGGAGCGTTGCTGATTAACACGGCGCGTGGTGGCGTAGTGGACACGGCGGCCCTAGCGACGGCGCTGCAAGCCGGCCAGCTCGCGGGCGCGGCGCTGGACGTGGTCGAGCCCGAGCCGTTGCCGTCAGGGCATCCGCTCTTCTCTTGCCCGAGTTGCATCCTCACGCCCCATGTCGCCGCCCGCACGCGCGGCGGTTGGCGACGGATGTGCGCGGTGGTGGACGACGTGTTGGCGTACCTTGAGCGAACGCCGCCGCGCGAGAAATAGCGGTCGGGGGGGCCAGTTTCCGCCGGCTCTCTCAGGGCAACTACTTGCCGCGCCGGGCGACCAGCGCAGCCACGCGTTTGATGTGCTCTGGGCCGGTGCCGCAACAGCCGCCGACGATGTTCGCACCGGCCTCCAGAATCGGCGGGACGTACGCGCTGAACTCTTCGGGCGTCTGCCGGTATACGGGGTGGCCGTCCTCGAGGTCGGGCACGCCCGCGTTCGGTTTGACCCACAACGGCCGGGACGTGTGCGCCCGCAGGGCGACGACCGCGGGGAGGATGTGCTCGATTCCGCTCCCGCAATTACAGCCGATCACGGCGGCCCCGGCGTCCTCCAACGCGGCGGCACAGTCCTCCGCCTTGGCACCCATCATGGTGCGAGTCCGCTGTGGTCCCGAGTCAAAGGACATGCTGGCGATGACCGGGAGGCCCGTCGCGTCCTGGACCGCCTTGAGAGCCAGCAGAAGCTCGGCGGTCTCCGAAAACGTCTCCAGCACGATCACGTCGGCGCCGCCGGCGGCCAGCGCGCGGGCTTGCTCCTCGAAGAGCGGCGCGAGCTGCTCCGGCGTTGTCTCACGAACGGCCAGGATCTTGCCGCTGGGGCCGATGGAGCCGGCCACGAGCGCGTCGCGGTCGCCGATGGCCTCGCGGGCGAGCTCGGCTCCACGCTGGTTGAGTTCCGCCGGGCTCGCCTGCACGCGGCGGCGCGTCAGGTTCCAGCGGTTGGCCGCGAAGGTGTTGGTGGTGATGAAGCGGGCGCCAGCGTCGAGGTAGGCCCGCCCGAGCTCGATGATCAGCTCGGGGTGCGTCAGGTTGGCGGTCTCGGCCATCACGTCGGTCGGCAATCCCCGCATCTGGAGGCGTGTCGACCAGCCGCCGTCGGCGACGGTCGTGCCGGCCGTCAACGTTGCAAGATCGAGCCTCATTCGCGCACCTTCTGTTGGCCTGGTGGCGATCGTTCCCGACCGTCAGGGCGGCATCATAACCGGCGGCGTGCCCGGCCCCCAGCCGTCGAAGGCCGGCCGCGCGTGCCGAGGCGGAATCTGCGCGGGCGCGCAAAAAAAGCGGGCCGACGTTCCGAAGAACGCCGGCCCATCCGGACATGCTCCTTCTCTACCCTCCGGATCGCACGAAGACGTCCGGCTCCCGCATTGATCGACTCGGGCATCGCCCGAGTTGCGGCTCCCAATACAACAAGCATTCGAATCGAAAGTCGCATAGGCAAACGGCGCCGGGATTTCGGGCGGGATTTCCCCGCCGGCGGTTGACACCCCCACGCGGGTGCTATAATTCGACCCCCTTGTGGGTGTGGCGCGAGTGGGTTGTGGGTGCCCACGGTACGGCGCTGAATCACTGGAAGAAGAGCACGACAGCGTGGCCGTCGGGCCACAGGTCGGAGACCAAGCGAATGACGCCCATTGTCCCGAAACGTGTGTTTTTCACGAGCGGGGTCGGCAAGCACGCCCATAACCTCGAGTCGTTCGAGGCGGCGCTGCGCGATGCCGGCATCGCGCAATGCAACCTCGTCCGGGTCTCGAGCATTTACCCGCCGGGTTGCCGGATCATCAGCCGCAAGGTCGGCCTGGGCGAGCTGGTTCCCGGGCAAATCACGTACTGCGTGATGGCCGACACGCGGACCGACGAGCCGAGCCGCATGGTGTCCGCGGGCATCGGCCTGGCGATCCCCAAGAAGAAGGACCACTTCGGCTACATTTCGGAGCACCACGGCTTCGGCATGACCGAGCGGAAGACCGCCGACCTGGTCGAGGACATGGCGGCCAGCATGTTGGCTACCACGCTCGGTATCGAGTTCGACCCGGACCTCGCCTACGACGCCCGCCGCGAGGTGTACAAGATGAGCGGCGAGATCGTGCAGACCCGCGCGGTCGTGCAGACCGCCGAGGGCGACAAGAACGGGAAGTGGACGACCGTGGTCGCGGCGGCCATATTCCTGTTCCATTAGCCATGGCGCCTGTTCCGCACATCGTTCCGGACAACTTCCTCGGCCTCGAAGAACGCTTCGCGGCCTACCGCGACGCCCGCTTCGCGGTCCTGCCAATTCCCTACGATGCGACGACGACCTTCGGCGTCGGGGCGCGTGACGGCCCCCGCGCGATCATCACCGCTTCGCAACAAGTGGAGCTCTTCGACGAGCACGTGGGGCGCGAGGCGCACCGAGCCGGCGTCGCGACGCTGCCGCCGCTAGAGTCGGACGCCCGCGGGCCGGAGGCGATGCACGCCCGCGTCTATGCTGCGGCCCGGCGGGTCGTGCAGGACGGCAAGTTCCTGATCGGTCTCGGCGGGGAGCACAGCATCACGTCCGGACTCGTGCGGGCGGTCAAAACGCGACACAAGCGGGTCAGCGTCCTGCAACTGGACGCGCACGCCGACCTCCGCGACAGCTACCAGGGCACGCCGTTTAGTCACGCGTGCGTCATGCGGCGGATTCACGATCTCAGCGTGCCGGCGGTGGGGGTCGGGATTCGCAATTACTCCGCCGAGGAGGCGCGGTTCATCAAGTCGGCGGGGAAGACGATCTTCTCGGCCCGGCAGTGCCGCGAGTCGGCGTGGATTGGCGGGGCGGTCGGTCAACTCAGCGATGAAGTGTACGTCAGCATCGACATTGACGCGTTCGATCCAGCCTACGCGCCGGGGACGGGCACGCCGGAGCCGGGCGGGCTGGATTGGTACCAGGTGGTGGAGTTGCTCGAGGCGGTGACGCGGAGCCGGCGGATCGTTGGGGCCGACGTGGTTGAGGTCCGGCCGATTCCGCCCAACACAGTGACCGAGTTTCTCGCGGCGAAGCTGGTCTATCGCCTCATCGGCCTCGTCACGTCTTGAGCGGAGCGGCGTGCCCGCGCCCCTGACGCGGGGTATTCGCGGTCAGCTTGCTCGCCTGCACGGGGCCGCATAGCCTGCTCGCATGGCGAAACGCCGCAAGCTGCGGGCCGATACCGTTCAGGCCGCAAAGGGGACGCCGGTTGCGGAGGCGCCGGCGCGACGTTTCCCCTCGATTCTGCTGACGTGCCTGCTGGCGGCCGCGGTGTTGACGGGTGTGGCCGCGGCCATGCTCGTGACGACTTGGCACCGGCTGCCGGCGGAGAGTCTGGCTCGGTTGGACTGGCACGCGGTGGGCCAGACGCGTGCGGGCCTCAGCGGCAAGGCCCGCGCGGGGTTCGTGCTTGTCGTCCTCAGCGAGCACCTCACGCGGGGGCTGCACAACCCCGACGGACTGCCAGCGGCGATCGAGGATGCGCGGGCCGGGATCGCCGAGCTGCGCGAAACGCAGGTTGGACGCCTCCAGCTCGCGGCCCTGACGATGCTGCGCTTGCAACGTGAGGGCGTGCCGTCCGGCGCGTGGTGGCCGAGCCTGCGGACCTACCTGGACGGGCTGGAGCACGCTCCGTTTGACCACTGCCTGCCGGAGCTGCTGGAAGCCGATGCGCAGACCTGCGAACGGCTCGGGCTGGGGCCAGGTTCGGCCCGGCGGGCGGCGCTGCTGAGCCTCGGCCACGCACACGGGCCTTTTCTTCAGCTCTTCGTCGAGCATACGCGGGGCGTCGCGGACGAGCTGCGGCGAGCCGGCGATGAAGTGGCGGCCACCCAGTGCGACCACGTCGTTCGGCGGCTGCTGCGCACATGGGTGCTTGAACCGGGACCGGCGGGTCTGCGCCTGCTGGCCGCCGACTTGCTGGCGAACGCGCTGGCCGGCGACGGCAGCGCAGCGGGCATGGCCGACAAATGCCGTGGTTGGCGCGCGGCGTACCGCACGGCAGCCGCGTCGCTGCCGAAGGCGCCGGCGCTGCTGCGCGTCGGCGAGGAGCCCACGGGCGTCTCGGCGGCACCGCTCACTTGGACGTTGGCCTGGGCGGCGTGGACGGCGGCGGCGGTGGCCGGGGCCGGCGTTGTTGCGTTAACAGCCGCCGTCTTCGGTCTGCGGCGGGGCCACGACGCCGCGCGCTGGCGCCGCTGCGTCGCCGGTGCGCTGCTGGCGGTCGTGGCGATCAGCGCTGGCGGCATCGGGCTGATCGCCGGCGCGGGTGGTCTCGTGTGGGACGACTTCCAGCGTGCTGACGCGCGCGACCTCGGCGTGCCGCGCCTGCCCATATTCGGTGCCACGGCCGGCTTCGTCCTCGCCGCCGCGGTCGGCGGATTCGTGGCGCGGCGTGGCGGGNNACGGTTGGCCGGGGTGGCCCGTTGTACGGCGATCACGTGGCTGGTGCTCAGCGGCGTCGCACTGGCCACAACGGTTGCCGCCGACCGGTTGCGCGGCAGCTACGAAAGTGCGATGGCCTCGCCAGTGGCCGAATCGCTGGGTGGTGCAGCCGACGCAAACGAGCGCGCGCTGCTTGATGCACTGCGGGGCTGGAACCCATAATCTCGCGCGGGCGAGGTTCAGAACTCGAACGGACACGCACATGAAGACCATCATCGAGCCGTTTCGCATCAAAGTCGTCGAGCCGATCCGCATGACCACGCGGCCAGAGCGCGAGCAGATCCTCCGCGAGGCCGGCTTCAACCTGTTCCTCATCCGAGCGGAGGACGTGCTCATCGACCTCCTGACCGACAGCGGCACCGGCGCGATGAGCAGCCTGCAGTGGGCGGGCATGATGCGCGGCGACGAGTCGTACGCCGGTGCGAAGAGTTGGTACGTCCTGCAGGACAAGATTCGCGAGCTGACCGGCTTCAAGCACATCCTGCCGACGCACCAGGGCCGCGCGAGCGAGCGGATTCTGTTTGAGCTGGTCGGCGGGCCGGGCAAGGTCGTGCCGAACAACAGCCACTTCGACACCACGCGGGCGAACATCGAGCACACGGGCGCGAAGGCGGTCGACCTGGTGATCGACGAGGGCAAGCAGCCCACGCTGCGCCACCCGTTCAAGGGGAACATGGACCTGAACAAGCTCGAAACGCTGATCCGCGAGGTCGGGGTCGAGCACATTCCGCTTGTGATGGTCACGGTCACGAACAACAGCGGCGGCGGACAGCCCGTCAGCCTGGAGAACCTGCGCGCGGTGCGGCGCATTTGCACCAAGCACAAGTTGCCGTTTTTCCTGGACGCGTGCCGCTTCGCGGAGAACGCGTGGTTCATCAAGCAGCGGGAGCCGGGGCAGCAGGACCGCGGCGTGCGCGAGATCGTGCACGAGATGTTCGACCTGGCCGACGGGGCGACCATCAGTGCGAAGAAGGACGGCATCGTCAACATCGGTGGGCTGCTGCTGCTGCGCGACGCCGAGCTGGTCCGCCGCGCGGACGAGCTGCTGATCCTGACCGAGGGGTTCATCACGTATGGCGGGTTGGCGGGGCGCGATCTGGAGGCGATGGCCCAGGGCTTCGAGGAGGTGGTGCACGAGGACTACTTGCAGTATCGCATTCGCAGCACCGCGTATCTCGGCGAGAAGTTGCTGGCGGCGGGGGTGCAGATCGTCGAGCCGCCCGGCGGGCACGCGATCTATATCGACGCGAAGCATTTCTGTCCGCACATTCCGCCGGCGCGGTTTCCGGGGCAGGCGCTGGTGGTGGGGCTGTACCGGCAGGCGGGGATTCGCAGCGTGGAGATCGGCAGCGTGATGTTCGGGCAGGGGGGTACGGTGCCGTCGATGGAGCTGGTACGCCTGGCGATTCCGCGGCGGGTGTACACGCAGAGCCACGTGGATTACGTGGTGGAGGCGATCATCGAGCTGTTCGGGCAGCGCGACCAGCTCCGGCCGCTGGAGATCGCCGCGGAGCCGCCGTCGCTGCGGCACTTTACGGCACGGTTTCGGGAGCTGTAGGACAGGTCGGCCTCACGCAGAAGCGCCCAGGCGTAGAGAATTCGCGCGCCAGGATCCGCGAAAAACGCACAAAGTCCGCCAGAATGTGCGTCGGTCCATGAAAACGGTGCCGGCGGGGCGCCGATCTAGCATTCCTAGTGTATACTTCTGGCAGGCGCGTGGCGCGCCGGCAGGAGTGCACTATGGATACCGGACACCTCGAGTTCTTCGGACCGGATCTGTCACGCGGGCCGTACAGCGCGGCGCAAATCAACACCTCGGCCTTGCAGATCGCCACGGCGCTGGCCCAACTCCGCGCCCCGCTGGGGCGCTCCGCGGACGACGTGCGGAACCACGCGACCTTCATCCGTGAGCTGGCGGACATGCTGGCCCCGGATTCGGCCGTGCAGATCGGCTTCACCGTCGGCAACGAGATTGCCGACACCGTCCAGACCACGATCGCCGCCATCACCGGGGCCTACAGCGTGCTCGACTGCTGGCTGGCCGACAGCGTCGGCGGCGGCCTGACGACGACGCTGCCGGCGACCCTCAGCTTCAGCGGGGGTACGGTCCTCGAAACCGTCGTCCTCGGCAAACGCTACATCGTGCTCACGCCACTCAGCGGGCTGGTGACCATTTCGGTGGGCTACGGCGGTCCGAAGAGCTGGTATTGGGGTGTCAGCCGCGGTGCCCGCGCGTACTACTCCGGTCGGCTGGGCTTCGCCTAGTCAACTTGCCGGACTGGATGCGGGCGGCGGGTCGGGCGGCGCGGGCGGGGCCGGCATCGCCATCGGCGGCAAGTCAACCGGCGCCGCCGAAGCGGGCGTAGTGACGGGCGGCGGCAGTGCGGCCATTGGCGGGTGGCTTGTGACAACCGTGGTGGGAGGGCCCAACGCGGCCGATTCCCTCGGCGCCGGCTTGGGATGTGGCGGGCGCGGTGCCTTCGGAGCCGCAGGCAGCGCCAAGCCGTCGAACGGAACTTCTACTTCCAGCAACCCCACGTCCACCAGCACCAGCTTCTTGGCCGGCGTGACACGGACCACCCGCCCGGCGCGGCGGAAGCGCTGGACGTACACTGGGTCCATCGGCTTGAGCGCCAGCGCCTGCTCATCGCTTAGCGACGGCAGCGCCGGTTGCGGCGGACTTTCGTGGGGAGCCGGTGGGCGCGGCGCGCCCGGAGCGCGCGCGGCTCCCGGGGGCG
>PMMM01000104.1 GCA_003162245.1 Phycisphaerales bacterium | reverse complement strand
CCCGGGCGCTGAATCGCAGCCGGCCGGACCGCCCCACGGGGCAAGCCATCCCGCCGGCGGCAGCTCGGCGCCCAACGCCTGGGTGTACTACCCCGGCATGGACATCTTCGAGTACACGTTCGCGACCGGCGCGCTGCGGCGACTGACGTCTTCTGACGGCTACGACGCCGAGTGCGCCTACTCCCCCGACGGCAAGCTCATCGTGTTCTCCTCGCTCCGTACGGGCAGCCAGGAGATCTTCATCTGCGACGCCGACGGTCAGAACGCACGGCAGATCACCCATGCGGGCGGGAAGAACGGCGGACCGTTTTTCAGCCCCGACGGAAAGCGCATCTGCTATCGCTCGGATCGCGCCGGCAACGACAACCTCCAGATCTTCCTCAACAACCTCACCGGCACCGACGAACGCGCGCTGACGGGCAACGACACGTTCAACTGGTGCCCGTTCTGGCATCCCTCGGGCAAGTGGCTGATCTTCACGCAGGCGAATTTCCGCGGCCGGCCCAATTTCGACCTGTACGTCATCCGCGACGACGGCTCGGAGCAGCACCGCGTGACCTTCGATCCCGCGTTTGACGGATTGCCCGTGTTCTCGCCGGACGGACGGTACCTGATGTGGACGTCGCGCCGCGGCGGGCTCGAGTCGCCGCAGGTGTTCATCGCGGAGTTCATCGGTCTTACGCCCGCGGGCGAGTTGCGGGCGGCCGATCGGTAGCTCACCCACAGCCGCCCAGCCGCCGGGCAGATCTGGAGCGTGCCCCCTGAAGCGGCCCTGTCTGACCCCCGTCCTCGCGTCGCTTGTGCTGGCAACCCTTGGCTGCGAAACGACGCCGCGGACGTCTTATCTGAGCCCCGAAGCTTTGCCCGAGACCTGGCGCCTCCACGCCGAGCGAACCAATTACGACGAGACCGGCCGGTACGATGAGGCCGTCAGCTTCTGTCGCCGGCTGGCCGCCGCCTCGCCGTACGCCCGCTACCTGACCTTCGGCGTCAGCGGCGAGGGGCGGGCGCTCCCGCTGCTCGTGCTTTCCACGGATGCGGCGTTTACGCCTGCTGCGGCGCAGCAGAGCCGCAAGCCGCTTGTGCTCGTTCAGAACTGCATCCACGCCGGGGAATGCGAAGGAAAGGACGCGTCGCTTGCGCTGGCGCGCGACATCATCATCACCGGCACGCAGGCCGACCTCCTCGCGCACGTCAACGTGCTGATCATCCCGATCTACAACGTCGACGGGCACGAGCGCCGCAGCCTCTACGGCCGGATCAACCAGAACGGACCGCGCGAGATGGGCTGGCGCACCAACGCGACCAACTTGAACCTCAACCGCGACTATGTGAAGGCGGATGCGGTCGAGACGCAGGCCTGGCTCCGGCTGTGGAACGCCTGGCAGCCCGATCTCTTCATCGACACGCACACCACCGACGGCGAAAGACACCGGTACGACCTATTTTACGACGCCACGCAGGGGCCGGAGACGGCCGAACCGGTCGCCCGCTGGGTGCGCGCGCAGCTTCTCCCCGACGTGCTGGCGGCCCTGACCGCCGACGGCTATGCCACGCTCCCCTACGGCCAACTGCGGGACCGCAAGGCCCCAACAGAAGGATACATGGCCGGCTGGTCGATGAGCCCGCGCTTCTCCACCGGCTACCCCGCGGCGTGCAACCGCCCCGCCCTGCTTGTGGAAACCTATTCCTGGAACCCATACGCGCGGCGCGTCCGCGCTACGTACGACTTCCTGCGCCACACCTTGAGCACGCTCGGCGCGCGGCCCCAGACGCTGCGCGCCGCCATTCGCGCTGCCGACGCCCAGTGCGTCGCCGCACACGGCGGCGGGGACGACGGCCGCGTCGCGCTCGCCTTTGCCCACACGGACCAGCACCACCCGGTCACCTACCACGCCTATCAGCAGGTGCTGCACGAGAGCGAGATCACCGGCGACCCGGTCATCGAGTACACCCAGACGCCGCTGGACGTGGAGATTCCGCTGTTCGATGGGATCGAGCCCACATTCGCAGTGACGCCGCCGGCGGCCTATCTCATCCCGCCGCAGTGGTCAGACGCTATCCAGCGCCTCGAGGTGCACGGCATCCGCTTCTTTCGTCTCCGGCAGGCCCACGATCTGGACGTGGAGTCCCATCGCTTTGACGACGTTTCGTTCACCGACCGCCCGCACGAAGGCCGGCAGCTCCCCCACTACCAGTCCACGTCCATCCGCGAGCGGCGGCATTTCGTCGCCGGCACGGTCGTTGTCCCCCTCGATCAACCGCGTGCCAAGCTCGCGGTGAATCTGCTGGAGCCGGCCGGGCCGGATTCGCTGGTGGCCTGGGGCCTCTTCAACGCCATCTTCGAGCAGAAGGAATACGCGGAGGCGTATGTGATGGAGCCGCTGGCCCGGCAGATGTCGGCGGAGGACGCCGCGCTGCGCCGGGAGTTCGCGGAGCGCTTGGCGTGGGACGAGGCATTTGCCCGAAACCCGCAGCAGCGCCTGGACTTTTTCTACCGCCGGTCGCCCTACGCCGATGCACGGCAGAACGTGTACCCGGTCGCCCGAGTGGGCGAGGCCGGCGTCGTGCAGCGGCTGAAGGCGGAATGAACGTCCCGCGCCATACCCCTTTGCCCAAGCGCGTTTCGTGCGCGGTTTCGGACGCCAATTCCGCCCGTGCGATTGACTTTCGGCTTGAAAAGGGCTACTCTTTTAGCGACCGATCGGAATTGTGCCTGCCTTTGGTTTGCCAGCTCCATCGGGTGTAATTGATCAGGTTTGGCTTAGGGGCGTGACCCCGTCTGCGCAACGCAATGCACAGAGAATCGAGGAGCGACAGTTGAAGCGGATCTATGTTGGGAACTTGAGCTATCGGACGACAGATGAGTCACTCGAAGCGGCCTTTGCCGCTTTCGGAACCGTGCGGAGCGTTGCGATTCTGCAGGATCGTGAGACCGGTCGATCGCGCGGCTTCGGCTTTGTCGAGATGGAGGACGACGAGCAGGCTCTCGCGGCCATCAACGGCCTGAACGGCACCGAGGTGGACGGCCGCACCCTGACCGTCAATGAGGCTCGGCCCCGCGAGGCGGGCGCCCGCGAAGGACGCGGCGGCGGCGGCGGATTCGCCGGCCGCGGTCGCCGTCAGTAGACGCTTCGTCAGACCTTACGAGCGGCGGCCGGTCGCTGGCCGGCCGCCGCCCAGTTGCCTCGACCGGCGGTTGTCGGTCGCGCGGGGGTTTTTTCTTATAGTGTGACCATCGTGCGTGCGCGACCGACCTTCGGTCAGTGCGTGAGCGCATAGAGGACGATGTTCGCCGCCAGACGGCGCGCATCGTCGCTGGTCAACCCCCAACAGCCGTCGAACGCCGGCCCGTTCAGCCCGCAACTCAAGCTGTACGGGCTGTACACAACCGCCAGCCGGCCGTCGATCCGCAAACCCCACAGCTCCGGAGCCGACAGCTTGGGATGCTCCCGCACCACGTCCGGCGAATACCGCACGGTCGTCACGTCAAACCCCGGCTTGCCGGCGAAGATTGGGTGATCCGGAGGCAGCCGCTCCAGCGCCTGCCCCGGAAACACCTCTTGCAACACGCGCCGTAGCGCTCCGTCGAACGGTTCCGTGCCGCAACACGCCTCAGCCAGCAGAAAGCCCCCGCGGCGCAGGTGCGCCGCCAGCGCGTTGCGCTCGGCCGCAGACAGCTCGAACCCGAAGTGCCCCGAGAGGACGAGCACCGGGCACAAGTACAGGCTTTCGTCGGTCAGGCGAATCTGACGCGCCTCGGTCACGACGTCCATGTTGAGCTGGTCGCGGAGCAGCTCCGCTAGGTTCCGCAGCGCCCCCGGGAACGGCCGCCAGTCGCCCTCGTAGACCACCTGCGCCAGACGCAGCGCCCCCGGCGCCGGCCGAGTCGTCCCAGCGGCCTCCTCGGTCGTCTTGGGGACGAGCACGACGTCGAGCCGGTCGTGCAGCGGCCGGCGTCCCACCGCATACGCCGCGATGTTCGCCCCGAGCTGAAACGCCATGTCGCTCAACTCCGGCACGTGGGCTTGCTCCCAGAGGCACGACAGATCGCGCGGGCTGAAAACCACGCTCGTGCGGCACCCCAGGTCGATCCCCCTCAGCCCGTACGGCTTGACCGTGTGCAGCACCCGGTACACGGCGTGTTCCGCGCCCAGCTCGTGCAGCGGAACCTCCGGAAACGTCGTCACGGCAAAGTCCTCGAATCCGCGCTGAAACTCCTCGCGCCCGCAGCACGCTTCGGCCAGGATCGTGCCGCCGAGCTCGATGTACCGGCGGAACTTCACGCGCTGCTCGCTGGTCAGCTTGGGAAACGTGTGGCCGCTCACGTACAGCAGCGGGGCCGCGAGCCACTCCTCCAGCGGCCCGTCGAGCGGCACGACCTGCCAGGCGATCGGCTGCCCGAGCGCGTCCCCGATGAACCGGATGAGGTGCTCGAGGTCATAGCGGTCCGGCGTCCACGCCTCGTCGTTGGACCATTGCAGCTTCTGCACGACCAGCGACATGTGCCCCTTCGCCAGAAACAGGACGGCGAAGCACGTTTCCACCACGCTGTTGTCCCATTGGCCGCTAGCGCCTTGCGTGCGGACGAGGATCGTCGCTCCCGCGCGGTACCAGTCGTGCGGACCGAAGTACTTCTGCCCGGAGAGAATGCCGCAGCGCTCGACGCCGTACAGCCAGTAGTGCAGCAGGTCGCCGCGGCCGGGGTTGCGGCCGGCCTGGAAGTTGCGGGCGAGCCACTCCTGGCCCTTGGCGAGGGCGCGGGTGACGCGGTAGTGGCTGCAGTTCGGGGCGGCCCCGTCGCGGAAGCCGTGCTCCCGCCCCTGGTCGGAGTCGCGGGCGAGAATGAGCAGGTCGGAGACGCCGGCGGCGGTCATGCTCCCGTAGCTCGTGCCCGTGGCCTGGTACGCCCAGCCGCCGTCGTTGTTCTGCGTGCGGATCACGGCTTGCAGGGCGTGTTCCCAGACCGCGCGGGGCACGGCCACGCCTGCGTCCGAGGCCGCATCGAGCCCGAGCAACGCGAACTGCGAGTTGGAATGGTCGAAGCGCTCGCCCTCGGCGGAGTAGCCCCACAGGCCGGAACGGTTCTGGGCCCCGGCGAGCCACTTGGCGGCGGCCTCGATCTCCGGGCGATACTGCTTCGCGTCCGCCTTCGCCAGCACCATCGCCTTCAGGCTCACGACGTAGGTGTGCTCGTCGGGCACGTCGCGGATGTAGCGCAGCGCCGCGGCGACGGTGTCAGAATCGGCCGGCTGCTCCGCCTGGAGCAGGGCCAGCGTGGCCAGGCAGGTTATGCCGCCGGGGTAGTAGCTTTCGCTCCACGACCCGTCGGCGAGCTGCTGCTCGCGGATCGCCGCGACGCCGCGCTCGATCGCGTGCTTAACCTGTGCGCCGGTGACCTCAGCGGGCGGGGGTGCGGCGGGGGCGAGGCGGGCGCACAGGGCCGCCGCCACCAGGAGGATTGCCCGTTGCGGATCGCAATAGCGACGTTTGCCGGCCATTGAACGGCAGTATATCCACGCGCCCGGGGCGTGGGGCAGCGGGCGCAGCCCGCGCTGGGCCTCTGTCGTGCTGGCCGATTCCGGCTATTCGGCGATCTCTGCCAGATTGCGGTCGATCAGCCCCAGCCGCTCCTGCATCTCCGCCAATCGAGCGCGTTCCTGCTCGACGACCGCGGCGGGAGCTTTGGCGAGGAAGCCGTCGTTCGACAGCTTGCCCACCAACCGCTCGATGTGGCCCTGCAAGTCGTCGCGCTCCTTCTGAAGCCGCCGGCGCTCGGCCGCCAGGTCCATCAAACCCGCGAGCGGCACGTAGACCTCGACGCCGGTGAGCACCTGCGTGGCCGCATCCGCCGGCTTGGCAATGTCGGCGCCGATCTCCAGGCTCTCGCAGCGCCCCAGACGTTCGAGCACCGCGTGTTGCTCCTTCAGCCCCGCGACGATCGCGGCGTCCGCCCGGATGACCGCCCGCGGCAGCTTCCCGACCGCCGGCTGCTTGGCCGCCGCCCGGCTCGTGTTGATGCGCGCCAGTGTGTCGCGCAGCGCCCGGATCACGTCCTGCAGCGCGGTCATCTCGCGCTCGACCTCCGGATCGCGCGTAAACGCCGCCGCATCCGGCCACGCGGCCGTAATCAGCGCCGGCTCGCCGGTGCGAATCTGCGTGACGCCGCGCTGCGGCATCTTCTCGTTGAACTGCTTCCACAAGGCCTCGGTGACGAACGGCACGATCGGGTGGAGCAGGCGCAGAATCTGGTCGAGGACCGTCGCCAGCACGCGCCGCGCGACCGCCGCGGTCTCCGTCTCCTCGCCTTTGCTGTACAAGCGCGGCTTGATCAGCTCGACGTACCAGTCGCAGAAGTCGCTCCAGAAGAACGCGTAGAGCGTGTTGGCCAGCTCGTTGAACTGGTACCGGTCCAGCCGGCGGTTGACTTCTTCGATACACCCCGCCAACCGCGACAGAATCCACCGATCCTCGACCGCGAGGTCCTCGGGCCGGAGCGGCGTGGGAGCGGTGCCGGCCGCCGCCGTCTCCAGGTTCGGAAACACAAACCCCGTCGCCACCTGCCACAGCTTGTTGCAGAAATTGCGCCCCAGCTCGAATCGGTCGCTGGTGTTGATCTTCCGCCCGTCGGCGGTCTTGATCGACTTCACCGGCATCCGGATGTCCTGCGTCTCGCCGGCGAGCTGCGTCAGCGTGAACCGCATCGCGTCGGTCCCGAACAGCTCGATGATGTGGAGCGGGTCCACGCCGTTGCCGAGCGATTTGGACATCCGCCGCCCCTGCCCGTCCTGGATGACGGGGTGGATGTAGACGTGGTGGAACGGCACGCGGCCGACGTTGTACAGCCCGGTCATGACCATCCGCGCGACCCACAGCGTGATGATCTCCCGGGCCGTGCACAGCACGTCGGTGGGGTAGAAGTAGTCCAGGTCCGACGGCGTGCTGTAGCGTCGGCCCCCCGTGGCCGACGTAGAAGTCCGATCACCCTGGCCCTGCGCAGCATCCCCCGGCCACCCCAACGTGCTATGCGGCCACAACGCCGAGCTAAACCACGTGTCGAGCACGTCCGAGTCGCGCTCCATGCCCAACTTCTGGGCGAGCCGCTCGAACTCCGGCAGATAGTCGGCCCGAGGGCAGAACGCGAGCTTCAGGATGTTCGCGCCACCCGGCGGGCTCCAACCGAGCATTTGTTGTTGCGCTTGCTGCTCACCAACAACCGCAGCCAACGCAGTGATTCCTCGGTTGTCCTGCACGACTCGACAGATCAGTTTGCCCTCGTCCATTGCCGCCTGAAGATCCTCAGGGCCAACGTCGGGTGCAGCGAAGGCCGCACCGGAGTCGGACGTCCACACCGGTATCCGATGCCCCCACCAGAGCTGCCGGCTGATGCACCAATCGCGCTTCTCGCCGAGCCAGTCGAGGTAGGTCTTCGCGTAACGCTCGGGAAAGAAGCGGATGCGGCCGTCGCGGACGGCCTCCATCGCCGTCTCCGCCAGCTTCTCCATCTTCACGAACCACTGCTCGCTGAGCATCGGCTCGATGGGCGTCTTGCTGCGGTCGCTGTGGCCGATCTCCGTCTCGTACGGCTCGATCTTCTCCATCAGCCCCAGCGCTTCGAGGTCCACGACCACCTTCTTGCGCGCCTCGTACCGATCCAGCCCTTTGTACGCCCCGCCGTTCTCGTTGATCTTCCCGTCCGGCGCGAGGATGTTGATCATCTCCACGCCGTGCCGCTGGGCGAACGCGTAATCGTTCGGATCGTGCCCCGGCGTCACCTTCACGCACCCAGTGCCGAACTCCTTACTCACCAGCAGGCCGTCGCCGATGATCGGAATCGCCTTGTTCACCAGCGGCAGCACGCAGTATTTGCCGATCAGGTGCTGATACCGCTCGTCGTCCGGGTGCACCGCGACGGCCGTATCGCCAAGCATCGTCTCCGGCCGCGTCGTCGCGATGACGAGGTAATCGACGCCCAGCTTCGCGTCGGGTCGCGTGGCCCGCGCCAGCGCCTCCTTCGCCGTTTCGCCGCTTCGCCCCTCCGCCCCTTCCGGCAGCAACGGATACCGATAGTGCCACAAGCTCCCCTTGACCGTCTCGTGCACGATCTCGTCGTCGGCGACGGCCGTTTGCAGCGCCGCGTCCCAGTTGACCAGCCGCAGCCCGCGATAGATCAGCCCGTCCTTGAAGAACCGGAAGAACGTCTCATACACCGCCCGAGCGCAGACCTCGTCGAGCGTGAAGCGAATCCGCGACCAGTCGCACGAGCACCCCACCGCCCGCAATTGCCCGAGAATCCGGCTGTTATAGTCCTCCTTCCACTCCCAAATCTTCTTGACCAGCCCCTCGCGCCCGATCTGGTGCCGCGTCAGCTTCTGCTCCTCCCGCAGCCGCTTCTCGACCACCGCCTGCGTCGCGATGCCCGCGTGGTCCGTCCCCGGCAGCCACAGCGTCGCGAACCCGGCCATCCGCTTGCGCCGGATCAGCACGTCCTGGAGCGTGTTATTCAGCGCGTGCCCCATGTGCAGCGCCCCGGTCACGTTCGGCGGCGGGATGACGATCGTGTACGGCCGGCGGGCCGCATCGGCGACCGCGCGGAAGTGCCCGCCTTCGTCCCAGAAGCGGTAAATCTCCTGCTCCACCGCGTGCGGATCGTAACTACCACCGTTGCTCATGACGGCTCCCAGCGGTCCAAAGTTCCGCGTTTCACCTGCGAATTCCGAAGTGTACCCGCCCCGGCGTCACACCGCCAAACCGCACGCCGCGCGCGCCGGCCGCCCCATTCTCCACGGCCGGCGCCATTCGCCCCGCTCCGCTTCCGCCCCCGGCGATCTTGAGCCCCGCCCTCCGCCGCGGCCCGCTCGGCCCGAGCGCGCGCGGAACTTGCGCTCTTTTTTTTCAACCCCCGTGGGACGCTGCCCGATATAGATGACGTGTTTTCGTTTACCACGACGAGCAGCAGCCTACATGGGGAGCGACGAATGCCGCCAAGAAAGACCATGAACACAAACTGGAACAAGACCTACTGGACCAACACGTACCGCCGCACCACCCAGACCGGCACACACTATCCCTGCAACTCGCCGAAGTATCGCCTGGCGCGGGATGAGTGCCAGTGGCGGATGGGTTCGTATCGCAACATCTACGCGCAGTTCGCCGGCGGAACCCGGACGTGCTTCTCGCCCGCCGCCGCGAACAAGTGGATCCGCTACGTCAACAACGGCGTACGTGTCTACAAGTTCAACACCAACGAGTTCACCCGGCACTTCGGGACCCGGATGACCTACACCACGCCGACGACCGCCCGGCAGTACCTGCGGCGGAAGTACGGCACGTGGATCAAGGACGTCACCCGCGGCAACAACAACTGCTGGCTGGTCGCCACGACCAAGAACGTGACCGGCCGTCCCTTCGCGCAGTACAACTGGACCTAGTCGCGCGCGGACGCAGCGACCGGTCGATTCCTTTCACCAACAACACAGCTTGCTGCTTCGTCAATCCCGCGGCCCGTCACCCCCCCGTGACGGGCCGCTTTGTTGCGCCGTGCCCGAGCGCGCGCGATATAATGGCCAACTCCGAGACCGGGGGCGTGGTCGCGGCTAGGTTGGTTCTCATCATGTCCGCCAGACGTGAACGCCAGAAACGCGAACGCGGGCGCCGGCCTGCACCCGGCGACAATCGCTCGCCGTCCCCCGCGCTCTCGGGTCTGCAACAAGTCTTGTACGACGCCGGCCGCGCGGCGGAGCACATCGTCACGACATTCTTGAGCCGCGCGGCGCCCGCCGCCGAGCTCACAGAAATGACAGCGCAGGCGCACCGCCTCGCGCTGCACACCATCCAGCAGTCCCCGCTCGCCGCCCGGCACGCCTGTCGCCCCGGCTGTGCGTTCTGTTGCCATACCGCCGTGACCGTGGCCCCGCCGGAGGTCTTCGCGATCGCGCACTACTTGCGGGACCGCCTCTCCGCCGACGCCCTGGGCGAGCTGCGCGCCCGGCTCGACCCCAACGCGGAGCTGGCCGCCGCCCTGCCGCGCGCCGACTACATCGCCCGCCTCATCCCGTGCGCCCTGCTCACCACCGACGGCAACTGCCGCGTCCACCCCGTCCGCCCGCTGGCCTGCGCCGGCTTCCTGTCCACTTCGCAGGAAAAGTGCGCCGCCGAGTTCACGCGCGCCCCGAACCGCGACCTCGTGCCGACCGACAAGTTCGGCGCCGCCGCGGCGTTGTGCGTCGCCGTCGGCCTGCGGGACGGCTGCCGGGCCGCTCAACGCGACGGCAACTCCTACGAGCTGCACCACGCCCTCCGTCGCGTCCTCGACACGCCCGACGCCCCCGAGCGCTGGGCCCGTGGCGAAAACGTCTTCGCCGGCTGCCTGACCTGACCCCGTGTGCCACTGCTCTTGAGCAGTGCTCCCCGCCGTCTACCCCTTCCCCAGCACGTACACCACCCACGGCGCGATCCGCGTCTCGTTCACCCACGCGTACGGCTCGTCCGCCCGCCCCAGCGGCGCGCACATCTCCACCACCGCCAGCCCCGCCCGCCGGTACACCGCGCGGTAGTCCGCGTCCGGCCAGATGATGTCCACGCACGGCCGCGGGTCGCCGAGCGCCAGGTTGATGATCCGCACCTCGTCGCCGCACTTCGCCTGCCGGTTCTCCGGGTAGTCCTTCGTCGTGAACGACACCCACTCGTGCAGATAAATCTCCGGCGACGACACCAGATTGACGATCCGCCCGCCCGCGTTCAGTACCGCCGACAGCCCGCGAAACAGCGCGATCTTCTTCTCCGCGGTCGGGATGTTGTCGAACGGGAACGCAGCGAGCACGAGGTCGAACCCGCCGTCCGCGACCGATCGGTGTGCCACTGCTCTTGAGCAGTGCTCCCCGCCGCCCTCGCGTACCCGCCGACCCCCGTGTCGGCCGTCGCCGTGTGCCACTGCTCTTGAGCAGTGTTCGCTATCCTCGCGTGTCCGCCGGCATCCCTGCTGGTCGTACGGCCGCGCCGATATCGGCGGACGCCCCGGTTGCTCCACCTCCCGCAACTCCCCGTCCGCAACCAGCCGGTAATCGCCCTCGGGGTCGATCTTCCGCGCCCGCCCGACCATCTCTTCGCTGATGTCCACGCCGACCGCGTCGAACCCGAGCTTCCGCAGGAACCGCGTCGACCGTCCCGTCCCGCACCCGAAATCCAGCGCCTTCTTCCCCGTCCCGCACGCGGAACCCGGCGCCCGCTCCCCGCTCACGTGCCGCCCCAAAATCTCCGGCAAATCCCGAAACGCGAGGTAGTACGTCCCCGGAAACTCCAGCTTCGCATACGCCGCGGCGTACGCGTCATCTTCGTACGAATTCCTGAATTCCATCGCCTCACCTTGCTTGTGCGTCGCGCACCACGTTCTCCGCGCCGCGCCCAGCAATCCGAACCGCGCCCGTCAGGAAGCGCCGTCGTGCAGTGCGATCCGAACCGCGCCCGTCAGGAAGCGGTCTCCTTGCCGCCCGCGTTCACGATACGGTCGCGCGGCCGTTCCCGTCGAGCCCGCGCCCTTGTCGAAAACCGTAGCCGCCGTGTGCCACTGCTCTTGAGCAGTGCGAACCACACGCCCGCCCGGCCGCAGTCGCCCCCGCGGCCCGCATTCCCTGCCGCTCGGCCGCGACTGGCTGCTCGCGGCGGCCCAACAAATCCGCCCGCTTCTCGTCGTCGCATGCCTCGCCTACCACCTCCTGGCCGCCGCAACCGTCCTGCTCATCTGCCCCTGGCGCCGCGTGGGTGCCAACTGACCCGAACCCGCCACGCAGTTCTCGCTGCCATCAGAGAAGGCCGGCAACCTCGTGCAAGGTCGCCGGCCTTCGGGGGTTCGTTCGGCGCTGGCCGGACGGCTCTCAGCTCAGCGCACCAGTCGGAATCGTGAGCGCTCAGGCGGTCATGTTTACTCCGCTGGCGTTGCCCTGCGTCGTGTCAGCCGCCGCGCCGTTGTCCGCGGCCTGCTGCTCCGCCGCGAGCTTCGCGATCGCCTGCTGGTCCCCGGCGAGCGCCTCTTTGAGTGTGTCGGCGTACGTCTCCGCGGCCTCTTCTTGCGCGGTGCTCTGGCTGCTGGTTGCCTGTTTCGATGTCGCCGCCTGGCCGGATGGAGGCTGGCCGCCCCCGGCCGGTTTGGCCGCCGGTCGCCCTTTTCCACCCAGCTTCTTCATCGCGGCCTGGATTTGAGTCTTGAACTGTTGCGGGTCGATCCCGTTCTTGGTCAAGATGTCGCTGACCGCCCGCTGTGCCGCCGCACGCGGGTCGCTGGAGCCGTCGCTGTTCTTGGCCGCCGCCTGCATCGCCGCTTCGATCTGCTTGGTGATCGAGGCCGCCTTGCTGGAATCGACGCCCATCGCCTGGAGCGCCATGTTGGACGCCTGATCCATGCGATCCGGCTGCCCCGTGTGTCCGTTGCGCGGACGCCCAGCCGCCTGCGCCGACGCAGCGAACCCGAAACCTGACACGCTCGACATAGAAGTCTCCTTTCTTGGTCAGATTTGGGCGGACGGTCGTAGCCCCGTCGCGATCTCTGCCCAATTCAATGGAATATCGTCACGCCGTAGGTCGCCGATGACGTTTTCCCAGACCGCCCGTGCGCACGTTCGTCGCGGCCTCGCTGCCGGACGGCGTCGTTGAGGGTGATTATCCGACCCGCGTCCACATTTCGCGGCGGCCCGCCAAATCCGCCCGCTTCTCGTCGTGGCGTGCATCGCCAACCACCTCCTGGCCGCCGCAACCGTCCTGTTCATCCGCCCCTGGCGCCGCGTTTTGCTGCGCGACGCGCGCCAGCCACCATCGTGCGGGCGCCGCCACCGATTCTGTTCAGGCGGGGGCTTGGCGCTCATTTCGCCCGCCCGGTACGATGATGTTTGCTGTACGAGGGTGCCACAATTCGCCACCCGAGGAGGTTATTTGCTCTGGTATCGCCTGAATGCTGCTAAAGCAGCGCGGACGGAAGGTCGAACTTGACGTATGTCATGTACGTACGCTATAGTTGAACCGTGCGGCCGTTGTTCGTTGCCCGCACCCCGGCCGGTGGCCTGAGCCATGCCGCCGCTGAAGGACCCGCAGCGGCTGCGCCACTACCGTCAGGCGCTACGTTGCTGGAATTGCACTGGTTATGTCGTCTACCACCCGCTCGCGCACGACTGGATACGATCGAACCTCGGCGTAACTCAGCGGGCGTTCTCGGAGCTTATGTGGTAGCACGTCGAGCGCGGCGGACGAATCGACGAGGTCCCCGAACGCCGAAAAGAGTACGCGGAACACAAGTTCCATTACGACTTGAGGTTCTCGGTCGGCGGCCGGATGGTCTATGTGGAAACACGGCTCCTGATGGAGCGCGACATCGAAGACACGACGATTCATGTGGTGAGCGTCCATGACCCCTGACCGTGCAGCCAAACCGTTTCCTTGGCGGTGCCCGAAATGCCTCAAACGCGAGGTCCGCCCGGGCTCGCTCGCCGAGTACACCGCGCACGTCAAGCACGACGGGCGCGTCCACGAAGTCACAGTCCACGACTTGGCAGTGGCTCGGTGCCGGGCGTGTGGCGAGATCTCGTTCACGCTCGAGACCGACGATCAAATCAACCGCGCGCTTCGCGCCCAGCTCGGCCTGCTGCAGCCCCAGCAGATCAAGGAGCTGCGCGGCCGCCGGTTCAAGCAGCAGGAGTTGGCCGATCTTCTCGGCATCGCGCCGGAGACGATCTCGCGCTGGGAAAACGGCGCCGTCATCCAGTCGCGCGCCATGGACAACCTCGTCCGCCTTTTCTTCTCCGTCCCCGAGGTCGAGCGCGCTCTCCGCAACCCCGTCCGCCTGTCGTGCGCGACACCCCGCCCCCGTCTCTCCCGCAAATCCCGCCGCGCCAGCTAGCGTACTGTCTCGCAAGAATCGCAAGGTATCGGAGCCGCGACATTCATGTCGCGCGGTCGGCCCGCGCGGCCAGAAGGCCGCAACCCCGGCCGGGATACGACGCAGTATTTGTGAGACACTACACTACCCCGCCCCCCCCAATCAGAGCCCCCGCGGCGGAAAGGGCCCGTCGGCGCGCGAGTCGGAGCCCGAGCGGGAGCGCGGGTCACGTAACCGAGCCGGCCCAGTGATGGACCGGTTCGTGCCGCCCAGCGCGCCAGTGGGCGCCCGAGGGGCAGCGCGGGGCACGTCCGGACGGCCGTAGCCGGACCGCCACGAGCCGCGCGTCCGCAAACGCCGCCCGCTGGAGTGCTCCCCGATGACCCAGCCCCGCGCTAACAGTCCGCCGCAAAAGGACCTTCGCCGCGGAGGACCGCTCACGAAGGCCGTGTTTTCTCGTAATCTACGTCGGCCACGGGGGGCCGACGCTACTTCTGCGGCGGACTTTTAAACCACGCCAAGCTCTGCGGAAGCCGGAACGTACGGCTTAAGTTAACGCCATTCGTGACGGTCCCTCTCTTTCTCGTCCTCCTACGCTCCCCTTTTACGCTTGACACAGCCGGCGTCAGGTGTAACTTAGGAGTACCGGAGTTGTCGAGGGGAGAAGCGGTCGTGTCAATGTTTCTGATGCACGCGTACTTGGTCGCGGGCGGGGCGACAAAGCGGGCCCTGTGCCTCGCTGCACTGGTTTTCGCGGCCCAACCCAGTCTCCGAGGCGTCGGACATCCGCACCAACCAGATGTCGAGGGTTCAGCCTGTGCGGTATCCGCCGATGGTTCGGTGATCGTGGGGGTCAGCAGCTCCACATCATCGGGTGAGGCCTCTCGGTCCGTAAATGGCTCTGGACTAGAGGGTTTCGGGCACCTGCCTGGCGGCAGTTCCTTTAGAGCCCCTATCAAAACGAGCGGTGCGGACCTCTGCGCCCGCGTTCGGCGGGCAGGAACGCCCGCCCCACGCTGCGCTCTGTTAGTCGCTCTTGGCCAAGATCTCGGCGTTTCGGCCGATGGGGCGGTGGTTGTCGGATATAGTGATTTTAACCTTGCCTACGAGCCCTTCCGCTGGACGCAATCCGGTGGAATGTCAACCCACCTTATTCACACCTCCAGGTTCGTGTTTCGCGTAACCTCACGATCGACAAACTCCTACGCGCCAGGCGCCGCCCGCGCGCACTTGACCCAGCGGGCGGCGAAAACTGGGCAGGGCCTGACTCGGCGAATCAGGGCTGGCCTCTGCCGGACTCGGAGCGCGCCGTGAATAAGATGGGGTCAAGTCTCGCGCGCATGGCGAACGGTCCCACCCTCGGGGAAGCCGCGTCTGCGGATGGCTCACTGGTGCTCGGATACGGGTATTCGGGAGAGCGCCGTGTTGGATTGAGCGCGAATATCGTTAGAAGAGTAGTTTCTTATCAGTTAGGTAATCCCCAAGAGGACTCACAATGCCGCTACTCATCGCCCTGCTGACTATCTTCGGCGGTTTCGTAGTTGGCAGCTATGTGGGGTCTGGCGCTGTCACTGTCATTGCCCTTGTATTTACTGCACCGGGGTTCATCTACGAGAAACTACTTTCCGACAAGCGCGCTAGCAAGCCAGGGATGTTTCTTGTCGATCTTGCATTCTGGTCGGTCGTATTTGGAATACTCCACTTGTGTGGTAAACTAACAGTGTTAAATGTAACACTGGGTTTAGCGGCTTCGTTCGTAATAGGGATAATCGGTGCAGTGTGCTACTATTTCTTTGGTTTGGATGAACGGCGGACTGGGCCAGATAGGAATTGCGATCGCTGTGGTAAACCGTTCAGTGCTCAATATTACGTCGATGAAGCTCTTTGTCGTCGTTGTCGAAATGCGTATGAAAGAGCGGTGGAAAGTGAAATACGACGACTTCCACAAAACAAGAAATGTGACAAATGCACTGGTAGTGGGAGAATTAAAGGACATAGGTGCGCAGGATGTAATGGTCGTGGTTCCGTCGCGATACCGGAGTATCTTCTTATAAAGGAAGCAACGAGTGCTTTGCGACATAATTCAGAGTGGGGTAAATTTGCTTGCAGATATAAGGGAGTCGACGATTAGGCACAGCGGGACAGTCACCCAGTTCCTGCGCTCGCCGTACGCGGATGACAAGCGGTTCCCGTCGTGCCGGCGCGGCCGCGTCAACCCCTCCGGCCGTCCCAATCCAAAATCCAATCCCGGCGCGCCGGGACAACATCCACAATCCGCCGTGCCCTCCGCCCTCCCTCGTTTTTCGCCATTCGCCATTGGCCATTCGCTATTTCCGCCCTCCCGCCCGCCCTCTTCTGCTTCGCGTCCTTCCGTCCTCCACGGTGATTCCCGGCCTTGCTTTGCCGAGTTCTGACAAAGGGCGTTTCCTTCGTGCCCCTCGTGTCCTTCGTGGTGAAACTCCGCCACCCGCCGCCAAGAACGCACAAAATCGCGCAGCGGTCGCCAATCTCGCGCAAACCCCCCGGTTTCTTCCCCGCCTCGCCATTCCTCGTCTATACTATCTAGGCCCGACGCGGCCCATTCCCCGTCTCCGCGCCGCCGCCCGAGCCTGGCTCGCCGAAAACGCAGAACGGAAAGCTGGGATGCGCGATGCCGCCATTGTCCCGTGTCGCTTGTCACCTTCCACCTGTCGCCGCTCGTCGCCCCCGCCGGCCGCCGCTGGTTATCGGAAGATTCCCATTTACGACCCCTACAAACATGAGCATCTTGAGAACCTTACGTTCCAGCGCCAAAAAACGCGATATTATCGCCCCCTCGGGCGCCCCCTTGAGCATCTTCCCCCGCCCGGCGTGTCGGCCCCGCGCCAAAAACCGCGCACGCCGCCGCCACCCGGTCAAGAGTCTCATTTACGCCCCGTACAAACGCGATACTCTTGATACTCTTCGCCCCGGAGGCTCAGAACCGCGTTGTTATCGCCCCACCGCGATACTCTTGGCCGGCCTCGCCCGCCCCGCGCCGCCGGGCACGGCCTGGTGGCTGAAAGCTGATAGCTGAGAGCTGACAGCTTTATGAGCTACTTCTTCGTCAGCAGTACATCCGACTGCACGAACCGCTGCGTGAAGTCCACGATCCAGAAATACTGGTCCCGCGCCGCCAGCCAGCCGGCGTACTTCTCACGGCACGCTTCCGCCGGCGGCGCGGCGGTGACGACCGTCCCCGGCCCCGTGAACTCCACCCGGGCGGCGGGCCGCTCCGGCGTCGAGACGAAGAAGCAGTAATCCGCGCTCGCCAGCGGCTTGTGGAATGAGAAGCGCAGCTTCGTGATCCCCTCGTCGCCCGCCGCCACAACCGTCGTATCGAACTCGTCACCGGGCACGAACGTGCCGGCGTGCAGCGGATGCCCCGGCCGCATCCCGTCCAGCAGCATCCGCCCCGCGAGGCCGCCGAAGTACCCCGGCTCGTCCGCCGACACCAGCAGCTCGCGGTCGTTGAGCTGCTCGATGCGGCTCGGTTCGCGCATCATCAGCGGCTGCGGCGCGAACGTCAGCACATAGCCGTCGAGGCGATCCAGCCCCCACGCCTCGCGCAGGGCGACGGGCGCATAGATCCCCGCGACCGGCAGATTGATGAAGAACAGCTTCGTCGCCACCGGCGGCGCGGGCGTCGTGGAGCGGATATCGGCATAGATCAACTGCTCCGACCGCACGATCCCGCGCCAGACGTTGCGGTACACGAAGTGCGACCACAGCATCGCCCCGACGACGAGCCCCGCAACCACCGTCCGCCATCGCCCGCGCAGCCCCATCAGCAGGATCGTGACCATCACGGCATACGCGATCGCCGGCAAATAGCTGAAATGCGCCATCACGAAGACCGGAATCACCGGCACGAACGCGACGACGGTCCACGCCGGCCATAGCCACCGACCCGCCACGCCCCGCGACGCGACGACAAACCACGCCGCGATCAGCCCGACGAGCACGACCATGAACACGTACGCCCACGCGTGCGTCGCCCCGCCGCCGCCGTACGTCGCCAGCCCGAGGAACATCGGCGTGTAGAAGATCTGTGCGAAGATCAGGTGCAGCAGCTTGCTGGCCGCCCACGGCACGTACGCGAGCCCCGCCGGCGCGGTGAAGTAGATGTCCGGCACGCTGTGGACGGGGAAGACGAACAGCCGCCAGTACAGGTATGCGCAGCTCAGCAGCCCGATGACGACGTACACCGGCCACCGCCGCAGCGTGTGCCGCCAGCCGCCGAATGCGAGATCGAGCACGACGACCACGACCGGGAAGACGATGCCGGTCTCGCGGCTGAACAGCGCCAACGCCCATAGCGCCAGCGCGGCCACCAGCCACGACGACCAGCGCTGCGGCCGCGGCGCCCGGTCGTGGAACGAGGCGCGCACGTACGCCAGCACCGCCGCGACGAAGAAGAACCCGCCGACGAGCGCGTTGCGGGCGGCGATCCAGCTTACGGCGAAGACCGAATGCGGGTTGATGGCGAAGACGGCGGCGGCCAGAAACGCCCAGCCGCGGTGTCGTAGTGCCCATATCGCCATTCGGCAGACGAGCAGCGTCGTGAGCCAGTGCCATAGCAAGGCGCAGGCGTGTATCGCGATCGGGCTGCCGCCGGTGAGTACATACTCGATCTTCATGCACAGCATGGCGACGGGGCGGGCATAGCGCCACTGGAGCGGCTGCTCCTGCCACCACAGGTGTGTGAGCCGGCCCGGGAGGTCGAACGTCGCGGCCTCGACGAGGTCGGAGAACCCCCAGCCGTACTCGCGCAGCGTGGCGCGGTGCCAGTGATCGTCGAAGAACAGGCCGTCCCACAGCGACGGGCCGTCCACGGCGACGACCACGAGCAGCAGACCCACGGCAAGCTGCCAGAAGCGGAGCCGCGGGCCGCGCGTCGTGGAGCCCGCCACGACGGGTGCGATCGGCGTGGTTGCGGCGTCTGGCATGCGCTCTTGGCTACCCGTGATTTGCCGTCATTACAAGTAGCCCAGCTCGTGCAGCCGGCGCTCGACGCGCGCCTGCTCGTCGGGCGAAATGGTGAGCGGGGCGGTCGCGAGTCGGGGTTGAGCCGGCACGAACTGGTTGGCCAATTGCCGAAGCTGGCGGCACAGCGCGGCGTCCGCGTCGGCCCGATTGTCGGCCTCGGCTGGGTCGCGGCGCAGGTCGTACAGCTCTTCGGGCAACTCGGCGTTGTGCGGCCCGTATGTGTATTTGTATTCCTCGGTCCGGACGCCGCGCAGTTCGAGGTCACGCGGCACGCCGGAGACGGAGAGATACGCGGGCTGCGGCTGCCAGGGGCGGTTCTCGATCAGCGGGCGGAAGGATACGCCGTCGAGGCCGTCGATGGTCCGCGGATCGATGTCCAGGAGATCGAGCACGGTTGGCAGGGCGTCCACGAGGCGCACCATGCGCGGGCAGGCGATGCCGGCGGGCAGCCGGCCGCGCCAGCGCAGCACCAGCGGGACGCGCACGAGGAAATCGTAGACGTGCAGCATGTGGCCTTCATGCAGGTTGTGCTTGTAGGAGTTCAGCCACATCCGCAAGTGCATATCGAGCAGCCGTTCCTCACCGAGCCAGTGTTTGAAGCGATCGACCTTACGGCGGGAGCGTTCGGCGTCGAGCAGACCGCTGCGTTTGAGCATCGCGGTCAGGCGCGCGGGCTTAGCCAGCGCCAACAGGTCGCGCGCGGTCAGGTAGGGCGTCAGCAGCAACAGCCGCAGCCGGTCGCGGATGCGCGTCCAGAGCTTGGCCCGCGTGCGCAAGCGGATGTCGCTGAGCCGCAGGTCGCGCAGCAGGGGGGCGCCGGCCCGGTAGAGCTGTTGCAGGACGCTAGGTCCGGCCCAGCCGGCGACGTGATAAGGGACCATGCCCTCGATCGCGTCGATGCGCAGCAGCTTGCGGGCGTAGGCCACGGCGGTCCCGTCGCGGTACGGCTCGTCGGCGGACTTTTCGCCGTGATCGCCGGTGAAAAGGACGAACGTATCGTCGCCGGCGGCATCGAAGACGCGCGCCAGTTGGGCGTCGAGGCTGGAGACGGCGCGCTCGTAGTCGCTACGTCCGAACTCGGCGTGATCGAAACCGCGCAGAACTTGGCGCGGGGGATGTAGCTCCCAGAGGTGCAGCAGCAGGAACCATGGCGCGCGATAGTGGCCGCCGCGGAGCCGGGCGACCAACTCGTCGCCCCAATGTGTATGCAGGTAGTCGCAGGGGGCGCGATATTCGTAGTGCTCGAAGCCGCGCGCCAGCCCCATCTCGGGCAACAGCGGGCCGGTGACTTCGGCGTAGGTGTGGTAGCCGTTGGCGGCCAGTACTTCCGTGAGCATCGGCACGGAGTCGGCCAACCGGTCGCCCCAGACCATGTGCACACCATGTCGCGGGCTGTACCGGCCCGTGAGCAAGCCGGTGAAGCTGGGCGTGGTGCAGGCCATCTCGACGATCGCAGTAGGGAACGTGAGGCCGGACTGGCGCAGGGCGTCGATGGTCGGTGTCCTGGTGCGCCGGCCCGGATCGACCCACTTGTCGGCGCGGCCGCAATCGGCAACCACCATCAGCACGTTGGGACGGAGGGCTGTCATGCCGACTCTTTTCCCCCTGCGAGCTGTGCGGGCCAGTGAAGGGGCTGGCGCACGGCTGCGGTTCGGTCGCACCACCACGCCCGCGTCCGTTCCATGCCGTCCGTGAAGCTCACGCGCGGGCACCAACCGGTCTCGGCTTGCAAGCGGGACGCGTCTACGACCTGGTCGGTGCCCATCAGTCGGGCCGTACAACGGCTGATGGCCGGTTGACGTCCAGCGAGCACGGAGACGAACTCCGCCACCCAGCCCGCCGCGTACGCCACTGGCCGCGGGATCCGTTGCCGAAGCGGCGGCAAGCCCAGCAGGGCCGCGTGCGCGTTGACGAACTGCTCTTGCGTCACCCGTTCGGCGCTGGCCGCGTCGTAGACCTTCCGGGCACCGGCCGGATGCGTGGCGGCGGCCCATACAGCGGCGGCGGCGTCATCGTTGTACAGGGTCGCGATGCGGTTTTGTCCGTCGCCGACTAGGCACAACCGGCCGCGCGCGTGCAGGACCTCCAGGCGGTCGAGCAGCGTCTGATTTCGGGGGCCGTACAGGAACGCCAGCCGCACGATGGTCCACGGGCAGCCCGCTTCGTCGCAGCGCCGCTGCACGAGGCGCTCGGCGACCAGCTTCGCGCGACCGTAGAGGTTGTCAGGTGTGGGCCGTGTGGGGGTGTGGTCGGCGCCCATGAGCGGAGTCGCGGCGTTGGGCGAGTACACGGCCGCCGAGCTGACGTACACGAAACACGCCGGTTTCTGCGGCAGGGCGGCGTCGAGCAGGTGCCGGGTGATATCCACGGTGCCGCGCTGAAACTCCGGCCAGCGCCCAACCAGTTCGACGCGGGCGGCGGCGTGAACCACGATGTCGCCCGGCTCAACTAAGCCGCGGCAGCCGCCCGGCGCGGAGAGGTCGCCGCGGATCGTGTGGGCACCGAGGGCTCGGAGCCGCGTGTCGTCTGCGGGCCGGCGTACGAGGGCGCGCACCAAATCCGCCTGGCGTAGCGCGACCTGGAGCAAAGCGTGCCCGAAGAAGCCGGTCGCGCCGGTGATGGTTACGTTCATGGGCCGGCCCTGCGCGGAGTGCCCGGGAGCCAGCGCGGCACTCGCCGCACGTACTCCTCGTAGGCTTGGCCAAATCGCTTGCGCAGCAGGGGCTCCTCCAGGCACACGACCTGAAGCTGCGCGAGCGGCAGCGCCACGAGGAACAGCAGGAAGATGCCAGTGGACGAGAACGCGAGCGCCTCGCCGAGCAGCATCCCCAGCAAGCTGCCGGCGATCGGGTTGCGGCACCACTGGAACGGCCCGACTGCGACGAATTCTCTGGGCGGGTCGAACTCGACGTAGGCGCCGCGGCCGTGGCGGGAAAGCAGCAATGACGCCGTCGCATAGAGGCCCATGCAGATCGAGAAGAGGATCACGCCGAGCCAGCGCACTGAACCGATCTCGACGCGGGCGCGGGGCCAGTGCACGTCGATCCGGCTCGCCAGCCAGGGCAGCAGCACGAGCACGGCGGCCAGGAACAGAATGCTGTACACCAGCATCCGCAGCGCGAGCGGAATCCGGTCGAGCCACGCGCGAAGCCCGCCGGTGCCGGCGTGCACCGGGTCGGATCTCGACCGGATGTCTGTCGTCATAGGGTCTCCACGCACCAGTGGCCGACCGCACCAACACCGGGACCACCGCAGTTGACCCATGATTCCCGACGCAGGGGCGCCTGTCAACCGAGCGTGGCGTCCGATCCTGTTGCTCAGGCGTCCAGGAGCGTGGCAACGAAGCGATCCATGAGCGCCGTCAGCGTTGGCACCGGCACGCGCGATTCGAAGCACACGCCGATGATATTCAACCGGTCGTGGGTCAGATTGACGTGCAGGGCGAAGCCAGGCTCCGGTAGGAGTGTCGAGTAGCCGTAGTGGTTGTGAAGTTCGGCGCCGCAGAAGCGCGGCAAGGGGCGCGAGAAGGGGCCGATGAAGTCCAGCCGCAGGGAAGGCGTGCCCGCCAGCATGAGGCCGGATGTGTGGCGGCGGCCGGAGAGCATGGTCGCGCGCAGGACCGCGGCGACGTACGCCGTGGGCGGGTACATCAGAAGCGAAAGAGCGGCGTAGTATTGCAAGCCGGTGCGGGCGCGGACGTGGGCGATCGTCTGACGGTGGATCACCCGGGTTGCCTCCACCGGATCGCCCGCAGCCTCGGCCGGCACTATGAGCGGCAAGGCGCTGGTCAGGTTCCAGCACATGGCCGGCCCCTGTCGACGCCGATTGTCGAGCAGCAACATGACGGTATACAACCCGTGCGATGGCTGGGGCTTCGGCATCAGCTCATGCAGGGCGTGCAGCGCACAGCCGCGCAGATAGTCGCCCGATGGTGACGTGCCCGCGACCCGCCGCATCCTGTCGCCAACCTGCACCGTCTGCTCCGGCGTCAGGTGTCGCAGAACGAAGTGCATGGGGCCTGGGGAGGTCACCCCCGGTCGGGGGGCCAGTTGCAGGACCGGGCCGCAACCTGGGTGTGCTGGACGGCACAGCTCGAGTACGGCCTGGAGGCGCCGCCAAATGGGGTAGTCGGCGAGCATCCGGCCGAAGTCATCGCGCCGTTCGTCGCCGGCGCTGGTCAAGGCCGCGGGATCGGGAGCCTCATCGTACAGGCGGGCCAGCTCTTCCAGGAGCGAGTAAGCCCCGCGTCCGTCGGTCAGGGCGTGCGGCCAGCGCATCACGACCACATCGCCGCGGGGCAGCCCGCGAAAGACGTGGAACTGGACGGGCGGCAGACCGTCAATGTCGAGTGGTGCGGCGAAGAGTGCTTCGACATCGTGCTGCAATTGAGCGGCGGTGGGTGGTGTAACCGCGTGCAGTTGCACGACGCGGCGCATGTCCGGCGCCGGGCTGTCCAGCCGCCAGCGCGGGCGGCCGGTGCGGATCTCCAACTCGCGCCGTGCCCCGGCCGTCGGATACACGCGGTACAGGGCGAGCAGCGCGCGGCGCAGCCCCGCGACATCGACCTGTCCGCGGAGCTCGAGGTGGATGTGGACGTGCACGCCGGGCAGCCCGGCACGCCTCGTGGCCTGCTCCTCCGCGAAGAACAGCAGGTCGAGCGGGTTGGGGTACTGGTAGTGGGCCAAGACCTTACTCAAGCAGCACGCCGGCGAGCCGGTCGATGAGGTTAGTCAAAGTCGCAACCGGGACGCGCTTCTCATAACACACCCCCGTGATGTTCAGCCGCTCGGCCGTCACGTTGGCATCCAGGGCAAACCCGGTGTCCGGCAGCGGCGGCCGGCCGCCATAGTAGTTCAGTAACTTGCACCCGCAAAAAGTGGCCATCGGACGTGTACTGGGCCCCATCAGGCCCAGCGGCAGCGACGGAGTCTGCCCCATACCCAGCCAGGGCGTCACGCGCCGGCCGGAGCTGACCCGCGTCTTGATCCCGGCTGCGAGCCAGGCCGTTGGCAGGCGCGTGAACAGCCACAGGATCGCGGCGTGCCGAAGCGGCGTGTCCGACGCGAGCTGGTTTCCGGTCTGCTCCCGGAACAGGTCGGCGACCCGCTGCCGGTCGTGAATGAGCCCGGCCGGTACGGCCAGCGGCAGTGCGCTCGTCAAGTTGCAGCACCAACGCAGCGGCTGTCGCCGATTCCGCCGCCCAAGCAGGTTCAGCGTCGTGTACAACGTGTCCGGCGGCACCGGGTGCGGCATCACCTCGTGCAGCGCGCGGAGCGCACAAGCCCGCAAGAAGTCTGGAAACCGCGCCACGCCGCAGATCCGCACGGCGTTATCCATGATCCGTTTGGTTTCGCTGGCGGGAAAATGGCGGAATACGCAGCGCAGTCGCCCCAGGTCCGTCGGGATGGGCTCCGTGACGAGCTGGCTGAAACGCCTCCGCTGTCGGTTGGGCCGGAGAACTGACCCGAAGAACGTCTGGACGCGCCAACGGAGTGTCGTGCGGGCCAGCAGCGCCCCGAAGTCGTCGCGGGTTTCGTCGCCGGCGCTGCACAACGTATTCACGTCCGGCGCTTCCTCGTACAAACGGTCCAGTTCCTCCGACATCATGCCCCCGCCGCGGGCGTCCATCAGCGCGTGCGGCCAACGCATGACCAGCACATCCCCCTGCGCGAGCCCGCGGAGGACGTGAAACCGGAGCGGAGGGAACCTCGCGGCGTCAATGGGAGTCGCGAACAGCCGCTCGAACTCCGTCCGCCACTGGTCTGGCGTCGGTGGCTGAATTTGGTGGACCTGCACGACGTGATTTGGATGCGGGGGCGGCATATCGAGCCGCCACCGCGGGCGTCCGGTGAACGTGCCAGTCACCAGTTTCGCCGCGGTGACCGGATACTCGCGGTGCAAGGCCGCGATCGCCTGTTTGAGCCGGCCGAGGTCCAGCTCGCCTTCGACCTCGGTCACGAGGTGGATGTTGGCACCGAGTAGCCGCGCGCGACGGCTGGCTGCGTCAGCCGCGAAGAAGAGCAGGTCCAACGGATCGGGATCTTGATACCGCGCCATGCGTCCGTGCACTCCTCTGGCCGCGACGGAGTGTCGTGGCGCCCGGCGCGTTGGTCAAGCCAAGACAAGGCCGTGAATGTGGCACAGCCGGGCGATGCTCACACGCCCTACGGCGTGTACGGGGTCGGCGGCGGCACCTCGGGAACCTGCACGGTGTCGCCCACCGGCGGTGGCGCGGTCCGGCAAAGACGCCCGTCTCGCCAAGCCAGGAAGCGATAGGACGGGTCGTCCAGGCTCTTGTGGAACTGGAAACGGACCGTGCGGAAGCCGGCGGGCTCCGACGCCAGGACGGTGGCCGTGAAGGCGGCGGTCGTGAACGTCGTGCCGGCTGGCGGGGCCGCGCGGGTGCAAAAGACGCGCTCAAATGGGTTGGCGCGGAACGGGATTGCCCCGCTGGTCAGCGTCATCGTCCGCTCGTCGTCGCGGGTCCAGGTCAGCGGGCGGCGACCCAGTTGCAGCGGGAAGATGCGCGTGTGGAGATCGTCGTGGCCCACCCGCCACGTGAGCGAGAGGCTCATGGCCCCCATGCTGGACGGGCTGTTCAGCGCGAATACGTCCAAGGGGTGCGCCGGATCGATGTCGATGTCGGCGTTCAGGCTGTTCGCGCGGTCCGTGCCGCCCAACGAGGAACACAGGTCGCGGCGGATCTTCGTCATGGGGACCGCGGCCACAATCCCGGTCAGGATCAGGACGCCGCCCATCGTCAGGGCCGCCGCGCGCCCCAGCGTCAGTCGTTGGCGGAGCGGCGGGAGGCGGTCGAGGAACAGGCCGAACAGGAGGGCGGTCCCGACGGCGGCATTCATCCACAGACGGTCGGAGATGTCGCCACCGCCCTCGGCCAGCAGGGCGAAGAGGGCCCAAGCGACGGCCAAGCCGGCCACGCGCGACCCCCTGAGCCCCCGCGCGAGCACGAAGCCCGCGGCCGGTAGCAGGATTGCGCTGGCGGTGAGCAATTGCCACGCCCAGCGGGCGTTCAACGCCATGAAGTCCGTGACGGCCGCGTAGGTCAGGTGCATGAGCCCCGCCGGGACGACCCAGGCCAGTCGCGACAAGAAGCGCATCGGATCATGCCACGGGACTGGGTAGGTCACGGAGCGCGATCCGTACCCGGCGGCGACGTAGAACGCCGCATATGCCACCGCCGCGAGCCCAAACGACCACAGGACGCGCGAACTGACCACACGGTGCACGCGTGCCCGGAGCGTCTCCGTCCCGGCGGGGCCGCCGAAGAACAAAACGTACGCGCCGATGATCGGCAGGGCCGCGACACCCGATTCTTTTGATCCGCACGCGAGCAGAAAGCACGCCAAGCCGGCGAGCAACCAGCGTGCGCGCCGGGTTTCACGATTACGGTCGACGCACAGGACCGTCGCAACGACGAACAAAGCGGCGAGGAGCGTGTTGCGGTTGGCGATCCACCCGACGGGCATGCAGTGCACGTCGTCGAGCGCCAGGAACGCCAGGGCCCACAGGGCCGCGCGCAGCGGAGCACCCAGGGCGTAGTACAGCTTCCACGCCAGAACGAGAAACACGCCCAGCAGCGCGAGGCTTGTCACGTGGTAGCCCGGGGCCCAATTGTGGTAGATCGCGTAGTCGAGCCAGATCGTCAGGCTGGCGACGGGGCGGAAAAAGCGGGCCTTGAAGTCGGGGTCGGTCCACCAGGGCGCTATACCGGCGTCGAACGTCGCATCGCCGGGGCGGGGTGTGATGGCGAAGTCATAGAGGTTCCAGCGCGGCAGGCGGGCGCCGGGCAGATCGCCGCGCAGAACGGCTTGGTGGATGAAGTCGTCCCAGATGAAGCCCCAACGGAAGGAGGGCAGGTTGTTTGCGACGCCGGCGGCGATGAGCAGGGCGGCGACGAGTGTCGTGCGGCGGCTCGACGGTGCGACGGTCATTCCAGGCGTCCGGGGTTCACGCCGCCGTTTCGACCGACGGCAAGTCGCGAATCTTACGCGCTGGGACGCCCGCCCAAAACTCGTTGGGGCCGACGGTCGTGCCGGGCAGGACCACCGCCCCGGCCCCGATCATCGAGCCGCTGCGGATGTGCACGCCGCCGAAGATCACGGCGTGCCCGCCAACCAGCACGTCGTCCTCGATGACGGTGCGTCTGAAGATGACGGCGTCGCGCTCCTGGTAGTGCCCCGCGACGGTCGCGTTGAAGCCGATCACGACATTTCGGCCGAGCGTGACCAGGTGCGGATCGAGCACGTGCGGATCGGTGACGTACGCCGACCGCGAGCGCGGGCCGAAGACCGGCCCCATCAGCCAGACGAGCGGCGGGAGGTTCGCAAAGTGGAAGACGAGGAAGCCGGGGAAGGGGGCCTCGTAGCGCGCTTTTGTCAGCACCGCGAGCAGGCACGACCACAAGACCTGCCGGCCCGGGATGCGGCTGCGCGTGTCGTACCGTCCCTCGTGCGGCGTTGGGATCGGCAGGCGCAGCACGACCAGCTCTGCGACGTAAACCAGGTTAAACAGGATGACGAAGCGGCCGGTCGCGACCGCCCACCGCCAGACCTGGGGCAGGTCCGCCGCCAGCGGGCTGCCCAGGGGCCAGATCCGCAGCGCGGAGAACGCGGCGGCGGCCAGGAACATCGCCACGCACCAGATGAAGAGCCGCGTGAAGAGGTCGAGGACAAGGAACCAGCGAAGACCGCTTCGTTGATCGCCGTGCGGCGCGGTCGAGGAGGCCACCGACACGGCGGAAACCTCATCCGTTGTGGACACTGCGTTTGCCTCCGTTAGGGGCGATGACGAAAACGGGAAACGTAGGCACGCGCGTATCGCGGCCGGCGTACAGGAAGCACGATTGACAGCCTGGGTTCTACGTCCCGCGCGTCCCCGTGATGCGGAGAGGTGAAGCTTACCCGCGCACGACGAAGCCGGCAGTCATCCACTTGCTCGACTCCACCGAGTGCAGCACGACGGTCTGGCCGGGCTTGATCTCGCCGGCCCGGACCATCTCGTCGAAGTGCAGGAGCAGCGAAGCGCCGCCGCAATAGCCCGTGTTGCGCGCGCGGAACATCATCTTGGCGAGCGGGGCGTGAAGCCGGGTCTGGAACTGCTCGATGTTGCCGTTGTAGAGCTGCATGGTCGGGATCGACCAGACATAGTGATCGACCTTGGCCGGGTCGATGTCGAGCTGGTTCAACATGCGGAGCGCGCCCTCGAGCAGGAAGGGGCCGGCATTGCGGTTGACGGCGGCGAAATCCTGATCCAGGTGATGCAGCCCGCGCTCGTAGACCGCCTGGACCTGCCTGTCCGGCTCGACCAGGTCCGCGACGCCGCCGCCGGCGGTCATGCCCGGCTCCATTTTCCCGCCGATGGACTCGACATAGGTGCCGAGCACCTCGCGGGGGAGCGGCCCCTTGTGGCCGGCCTCGGCGGCCTGGAGGAAAATCGCACCGCTGCCGTCGGCGAGGATGTAGCGCAGTGCCGCCTGCGTCTTGTTCATCACCGCTTGGTTGAAGTAGCAGTTCCGCAGGTAAACGCTGGAAAGCTGGCAGATCACGACCAAGGCGTTCTTGTAACGCCCGAGCTGGAGCGAGTCGTACGCGATCTGGAGCGCCTTGCCGACCCCCGAGCAGTTGGAGTGGATTTCCATCTCAGCGCAGCGCTCGATGCCCAGCCGCTCCTGCAAGACCGCCGAGGTGGGCGGCGTGCTGCGGTCAAAGTTGGGGGAGGCCAGCACGAGCAACTCGACGTCGGTCGGCTTGCGGCCCGCCGCGGCGAGCGCCGGCCGGGCCGCCTCTTCTCCCAGCGTGGCGACCGTGTGGGTCAGGCACAGGGTTTTGGGGTCGATGGCGAAGTGGCGGCACTCGATGCCGCTGCTTTCGAGCATCTTGGGGCCCACATTTTTCAGAAACCCCTGCACTCGCTCGGGCGCGTCCGTCAACCGTCCCAGAATGTCGTCGATGCGCTCATTCGGGATCGGGTCATTGGGCAGGAACGCGCCCGTGCCCGCGATAAACACTCGATGGAGCGCTGCTGTCATTGTCCTCGCCTTGGCGGACAGGGCCCTGGCCGCCCTTGGGAGGCCATGGGCCCTTGTCACAGACACGGTATCGTTTCGCGCAGCGGCGATTCTGTCAACTGCCCCGGAGCCTTGCTTTTCTGACGGGCCCTCGGGGCTCCTCGGGGAGCCCGGCGCGGGCCACCGCGCGCCAGCACGTACGTTTCCCACACGCTTCGGCCGGCTTGCGGCCTGCGATCATGGTTTCGGCCGGCCCGGCGCCCGGGCTGGCCGCGACATGATCCCGGCGTCGACGCAGACTCGCCTGCGCACGATCTTTTTCTACTTGCCGGCGCTGTATTTGAAGGACAGGCTGACTCGGGCCCGGTAAGCCACCACCTTCCCGTTCTCGACGCGCAGATCGAGCTTCATCACTTCGGCGATGCGGAGGTCCTTGAGGCTCTTGGCCGCGGTTTCCACCGCGTTCTTGGCCGCATCCTCCCACGACTTCTCGCTCGTCCCGACCAGCTCGATGACCTTGTACACGCTTTCCGCCATCGTTCTTCTCCTTTGCCGACGTGACGTCAAACGTGGGATGATACCGCAAGTCGCGGCCGGACGGGAGAGTGCCGGCCGCCGCCGCCAGGGCCTTTCAATTCTCGGCCGTGCGCGCGCTTGTGGTAGTGCGAAGTTGAACTTCGCACCGCCCACCTGTGCGACGAGGGCCGGCGCTGCGGCAGAACTGAAAGGTCCTGCCATCGCCGCCATCGAGGCGGGCAGCGTCCTCCACATCGAGCGGGACCGTCCGCATGTGCTGGCGATACACAAAGATGAAGAACGCCGAGTTGGCGAGGCACGCGGGGACGCGGTATGCAGTTCGCCGGCAGCTTCGTTGGGGCCTGGGGCGGCGAGGACGCAGGACGCAGAAGCCAAGACGGCCTCGATCGTCCGAGCGTTCGATTTCCCGTGCGCTGAGCCGGACGCGCGGGCCCGTCGGGGGAACTGACCGCCCCATCACCGGGGCGGCTCGGTCTTCGAGGGGGCTCGGAATGAGGGCGCGGGGCGCTACATTCTCGGGTTCGCGCTACAGTAGCGCGCGGAGAGTCGTCACGACGTAGTCGACGTCGGATTCGGTCAGGTGGTTGTGAAACGGCAGGGCCATCGTCCGCTGCGAAAGGGCCTCGGTGATGGGAAAATCGCCGGGGTTGTAGCCGAGGTCGGTGTGGTAGAACGGCTGGAGGTGGATCGCGGGGAAATAGACGTTGCAGCCGATGCCTTTGGCGCGGAGCTGCCCGAGGATGCGATCGCGGTCGGACTGCGCGTAGTGGTCGCTAAGGCGGACGACGAAGACGAACCAGCTTATGTGCGTCTGGGGCAGCACGCGCTGCGTCGAGAGACGCGGCTCGTCCTTGAGGCGCTCTAGGTAGAGCCGCGCGACGCGGTCGCGCTTCGCGAGAATCTCGTCTAGGCGGCGCATCTGCACGGTGCCGATCGCGGCCTGCATGTCGTTCATGCGGTAGTTGAAGCCGAGCCGCGGGTGAGCCAGCCAGCCGCCCTCGGGGTCGCGGCCCTGGTTGCGGAACGACCGGATGAGGAACGCGAGGTCGTCGTCGTTGGTGACGACCATGCCGCCCTCGCCGGTGGTCATTTGCTTGTTGGGGTAGAAGCCGAAGACCCCGGCCTCGCCGATGGTGCCGCAAGGGCGGCCTTGGTAGGTCGCGCCGAGGGCTTCGCAGGAATCTTCAAGCACCCGGAGGTGGTGCCGGCGGGCAATGGTCCAGATCGCGTCCATGTCCGGCGTGCAGCCGAAGACGTCGACGGGTAGCAGGGCCTTGGTGCGCGGGGTGATGGCGGCGGCGGCGCGGGCGGTGTCGAGCTGCCAGGTTTGCGGGTCGATGTCGACGAAGACCGGCTTGGCACCCTCGAACATGATGCTGTTGCTGGAGGCGATGAAAGAGAACGGCGTCGTGATCACCTCGTCGCCGCGGCCGACGCCGAGGGCCCGCCAGCACATGTGGAGGCCGGCGGTGCCGCTGGAGCAGGCGATGGCGTGCTTCACGCGGAGGCGTTTGGTGAATTCGGCCTCGAACTCGGGGATGCGGGGGCCGAGGCTGAGGCGCTCGGAGCGCATAACGGCGACGACGGCGTCGATTTCGGCTTGGGTGATGTCCTGGGCGGAAAGACTGATTTCGCGGTTCACGTCGTACTCCCAACTTTGGTCACCCAGCGCATCCGCGCGGGGTTCTGCGGGGCGTGGCGCGCCGCCGCAAAGATCGGTATCATATCGGCCAACCATGCGAAGGGCTCGCGACGAGCAGTGGCTGCCGATGTTTCGCCGAGCGGTCGGCTACCTGCACCCGCACCGGCGGTCGCTTGTTATCGGGCTGATCGCGGCGGTCGGCGTCAGCGTCTTCTACACGTTCAGCGTATCGAGTATCGTGCCGGTGCTGAAGATCATCTTCGCCGAGCATGAGACGCTCGTCGATTGGATGCACCGGGCGGAGACGCAGCGGCGGCTGGGCGTCACGATCGCCGCGGATCTGCCGGACGATCCGCGGGGGCTGACGGTGGTCGATATCCGGCCGTCATCGCCGAGCGCGGCGTTGGTGCACGGCGGGGACCGCATCGTCGCCCTCGGCGAGCGTGCCGGCAGTGCGTACGAGCTGGGCGAGCGGCTGGCGGGGTACGATGGCGAGGAGATCGACCGGTCCCGCGTGGTCGGCATTGACGGCGGCGAACGCGAGACGGCGTTGCGCTTGCGGCCGCATCGGTGGTGGTGGCCCGCCGTAGTGCGTGGCGCTCAACTCCTTCCGGTCGGCCGCAGCCCGCACGACCGTTTCAATGCACTGCTGGTCGTAATGATCGCGGTCCTGGTCATCAGTACGCTGGGGGCGGTGTGCCGGTTCGCCAACGAAGGGCTGGTGGCAATCGCGGTCCAGCGGGCGATGCACGATCTGCGGACGGCGCTGGCGCACCACACGCTGCGGCTGCCGATGCCGTGGCACAGCACGCAGCCGCCGGGCGACACCCTCAGCCGCTTCGCGCAGGACATCGGGAAAGTCGAGGTGGGGATCAACACGCTGTTCGGGAAGGTGGTCCGCGAGCCGCTCAAGGCCATCGGCGTGCTCACGCTGGCGCTGCTGCTCGACTGGCGGATGCTGCTGGTCGGCGTCGTCGGGCTGCCGGTGGGCGTGCTGGTGATTCGCGTCTTCGGCCGGCTGGTCAAGCGGGCCCAGCGGCGGGCGTCGCAGTCGTGGGGACGGCTGCTGGACCACCTGGGCGAGCGGCTGGCGGGCGTCCGCATCGTGAAGGCCTACAACATGCAGGCTGCCGAGAGCCGCCGGTTCGCGGCCGAGGACGACGTGTTGACGCGAGCGCAGACGCATATCGAGCTGGTGGACGCCGCGAGCAGTCCGGCGCTGGAGATGCTGGCTTCGCTGGCGGTGTCGGCGTTCGTGCTGTACGGCGGGGCGCGCGTGTTTTCGCAGGAACTCGAGCCGCACATGTTCTTCGGGGCGGTGATCTGCCTGGGCGGGATCTTCGACCCGCTGCGCAAGATGGGGAACGTCTACAACCGGTTGCAGGCGTCCGAGGCGTCGGCGCGGCGGCTGTTCGAGCTGCTGGACCTGCCGGCGGAGGAGCCCGATCTGGCACCGCACGCGACGGCCGCGCTGCTGCCGCGGTTTCAGAACACGATCGAGTTTCGCGACGTGTCGTTCAGCTACCCGACGAACGCGGAGCGGAGGGTGCTCGCCGGGGTCAGCCTGCGCGTGCGGTGCGGGCAGGTGGTCGCGGTCGTGGGGCCGAACGGGTCGGGCAAGACGACGCTGATCTCGCTGCTGCTGCGGTTCTTCGAGCCCAACTGCGGGGCGATCCTGATCGACGGGCGGAACATCGCGGAGGTGTCGCTGGCGTCGCTGCGCAGCCAGATCGGGCTGGTGACGCAGGACGCGGTCGTGTTCTCCGGTACGGTGCGCGCCAACATCGCGTACGGCGTCAAGCTGGACGGGGCGGGCGTGTCGGCCGGCGGCGGGACGGACGTCGCGCCCACGGAGGACGACATCCGTCGCGCGGCACGACTCGCGCGGGTGGACGAGTTCGTGCGCGATCTGCGCGTGGACAACGACGGCCGGGTGACCACGGGCTATGACGCGTGGGTCAACGCGCGGACGCTGTCGGGCGGGCAGCGGCAGCGAATCGTGCTGGCGCGGGCGATCCTGCGCGACCCGCCGATCATGATCCTCGACGAGGCGACGAGCCAGGTGGACAGCGAGTCGGAGCGGAAGATCCAGGAGGCGTTGGAGGACGTGATGCGCGACCGCACGACGTTCATCATCGCCCACCGCTTCAGCACGATCGCGCGGGCGGACATGATCGTCGTGCTCAACGAGGGGCGGATCGTCGGGCAGGGGCGGCACGACGAGTTGCTGCAGACGTGCCCGTTCTACGTGACGCTGGTCAAGACGCAATTCGCAGAGACCGCGCCGGCGTGAGGTTTGCGCCGGGGTTAGCGCACAGTCCATTCCAGAATGCCGCCGGAGAAGTCGCTTTGGAGTTGGACTTCGAGGCGGAGGGCGGAGGTCTCGAACGGATCGAAAGAGACCTGGTTGAAGGTGTCGCGTTTCGCGGCATACTCACTGGCGGCGGCGACCGGTTTCCAGTCGTCGCCGACACGGTATAGGACGCGCCAAGACCGGGGGACGCGGCACTGGCCGACGCCGGTGTCGTCAAACCAGTAGACTTCGACCGCGCTGACCTGGGTGGGTTTTTCGAAGTCGTACTGGACCCACTCGGTCGTGCCCTTGTGGTCCCACCAGGTGAAGCGCGGGATGGCATGGTCGTTTGAGTTGTCGGGGTCAATCTGGTCGTTCAGCGCGGAGAGCTCGTCGTGGGTGTGGGAGGCGCTGCGGCGGGCGCCGGTCGCGAGCGTGGGCGGCGACGGCGCGCGGGCGACATTGGGGTCGCGGGCGAGCCAGACGGCCATTTCGCCGGCATCGCGGTGGCACCAGGCGTAGTATGGCACGGCGACGAGCTCGGCGGGCGTGGTTTCGGTTGATTTGCCGTCGGCGGAGCGGTGCAGGGCGGTGGCAGGGCCGCGCAGAACCGTTACGCCGCCGAGGAGGTCGGGGCGATGTTCCGGCTGCAACTTACTGTCGTCGGGGAGGACGAGATTCAGGGCGTGGTTGTGGTTGTCGACAGCTTCGGCGCAGTAGACGATGGGGCCGCGCTCGAGCGCGACGTAGCCGGCGTCGTCTTTGAGGGACGGGTTTGCGACAACGCGGCGGATGGGCATCGCGAGGTTCCATTCGACCGTATCGCCATTCTCCCACGTTCGACCTATAGGCATGAACCCGCCGCCCCGTCCACAGACCAGCAGGAGCTCGCCGTTGATGATGGCCCGCGGCAGGTCAGTTGTCGGGTCTGAATCTCGGTACAAGTCGCTCGGAACAGGTAGACCGCGAGCCCAGCCGGGAATGCGGAGCATGATGGTGAAATGAGCGGGGTCCTTCAGCGCTACCGTGAGCTTGATCTTGCCGTCCCAGGGATAGCGCGTCTCCTGCGTGAGCGTGACCGTCTGGCCTTTCACCGAGATCTTGGCCTGGCCGCCAATGAAGAGGTTGACGTAGATGACGTCGTCGCGGACGGCGTAGATGTAACCGGGGATGGAGGGCAGGAAGCGCGTGACGTTCGTCGGGCAGCAGGCGCAGTCGAACCAGGGCTGGCGCGTCGCGGTGCCGAAGGACGCGAGCGGGTTGACGTAGAAGAAGCGGTCGCCGCCCAGCGAGACGCCGGCGAGGAAGCCGTTGTAGAGGACGCGTTCGAGGACGTCGATGTACTGGGCGTCGCCGTGGAGGAGGAACATGCGCTCGTTCCAGAGGGCGTTGGCGATGGCGGCGCAGGTTTCGGCGTAGGCGGAGGCGTTGGGGAGCTCGTATTCGTCGCCGAAGGCTTCGCCGCCGTGGCGGGCGCCGATGCCGCCGGTGAGGTAGAGGCGCTTGGTGACCATGTTCTCCCAGATGCGGTCGATGGCGTGGATGAAGCGCTCGTCGCCGGTGAGGGCGGCGACGTCGGCCATGCCGCTGTACATGTAGGCGGCGCGGACGGCGTGGCCGACGGGGTGGTCCTGGTCGACGACGGGCATGTGGTCTTGCGCGTAGTCGCCATAGAGCTTGTGGCCCTCGGGGCGGCCGCGCTGGTCGAGGAAGAAGCGGGCGAGGTTGAGGTAGCGCTCGTCGTGCGTGAGGCGGAAGAGCTTGACGAGGCCGATCTCGATTTCCTGGTGGCCGGGGACGTCGTGGCGGGCGTCGGGGCCGAATTCGCGGCAGACGAGGTTGGCGGACTTGAGGGCGACGTCGAGGAGCGTGCGTTTGCCGGTCGCGAGGTGGTGGGCGACGGCGGCTTCGTACAGGTGGCCGAGGTTGTAGAGCTCGTGGCTCTGGGCGAGGTACGACCAACGCGCCGGGCCGCTGCCTTCGGGCGGGTTGTCGGGACGGAGGCGGCGGGCGGTGTAGAGGTAGCCGTCGGGCTCCTGGGCGGCGGCGATCTTGGCGATAAGGCCGTCGAGGTAGGCGTCGAGATTGGGGTCGGGCTGCAGGGCGAGGGCGTACGAGGCGCCTTCGATGACCTTGAAGACGTCGGAATCGTCGTAGCGGATGCCCTTGAAGTCGCCTTTCATCAGGCCGCCGGCCTTGGCGAAGTTGTCGATGCGGCCGGTTTCCTCGCAGCGGCGGAAGGCGTAGGGGATGGTGACGGTGCGGTTGGTTTCGAGGCGTGGCTGCCAGAAATCATCCTGGACGTGGACGGCGGTGAAGGGGACGGGCTGGATGGGGTAGTCGTTCATGTCGGTGGCCCAGGAAGAGGTTGGGGAGGCGAGGAGGGCGGTGAGGACGGCGAGCAGAGCGGCGGTGAGGTCGGCGGTGACGACGGTGGCGACGGGATGTAACGTGCGCATGCGGGGCGGTTCCTTTCGAGGAGCAAACAGGGCGAGAGGCATTATACGGGGGCGGGGGTGGGAGGTTCGCCTGGAGAGGTTCGCGATGCGTTTGGCTCACGCGGGGACCGCGGCCTGCGATGCGCGGGCAGGGCGGTGTGCCCAGCGGGCCACCGGGTAGGTCCCGCCATCCGTAGCGGACATACCGATCAGCTTGACGTGGCGACGGGCAGAGCTACAGTGCCACCGGAGCCACGGCGGCTCGGTTCTTCAGCGCGTCGTGCCGTGCCGCGACTTGCTCGAGTTAGTTGAGGTGGTGTGTGGACGTTCTCGACACCTCCGTGATCATCGGCATGAAGCGGAAGGACATTCTGGCTGTGGCCAAACGGCGCGTCGTTGCCGTATCGCCCTTCACGGTCTGGGAGCTCGTGTGCCACCTGGATGAGGTACGCAAAGACGAGACCCCGGATCAAGCGTTTAGGCGTCGCAAGGGGACCGTCGTAGTGCTACAGAGCCTTGAGATGCTGCACGACCCGTTCGCGCAACACGCGGCGGCGGTAGGGGCAGCACAACTGGCGAACCCGACGCGGTTCGAGGACCGCGAGGGGGCGAGGCAGATCGTTAATTGCGTCGTCGGCGCCAAGAGTCTCGCGGCGCTGAGGCGGGAAGTGCTTACTCGCCCTGATGGCGCGAAAGTTCGCTTTGGGGACATTGCGGTTCGCGCGCGCCAGGCGCTCGAACAAGAAGAGCTGCGCTACATCGAGAACGCCAGGAAAATGTGGGGGCGCGTGGTAAGTCTCTCAGGGCTGACGAATCCGAGCAAACTGACTGACGAGCATCTCTGGCAATGGCTAAGCGATATGCTCGCGGCGCTCCGAGGGTCTTACGAGCAAGACGGGGTGGCCACGGAGGCACTACTGCTCAACGTCTGCGAAAGCATGTACCCGTACTTTGGGTACTTGTTCGCGAGGTTGCGCACGTACTGCCCCGACAAGAAGGGTGTACTGGCGATTCAGCCGAACGACACTGAGGATGGGTATCTGTGCATGCACATCCGTCTTTTCGAGGACGACGTGCTCGTCACGGGGGACGGCCCGACTAAGCAGGCACTGCAAAGTGCGCTTGCTCTCTGGAATACGAGGGTCCCCCATCTTCCCGCAAAGTGTCGCGTGATGTCCAAAGAACAATACGCCAAGGCGTTCGTGCCCGCCTCGTAAGCCCGCGTTGGTCGAGCGAATAAGGACCGCCTGCGAACGACTCAGCGGGCGCGGGCGGAGGGGAACTTGGCAGCCGTCTTGGGGGGGGTGACGCACCCGGTTGACTCCCGATGGCTTCGTCGGAGTTTCGTTTCCGGCGCCGACGGGTCAACGTTTGCGCTTATCATGCGGGCGCCCTGCGGTAAGGGGGGTCATGGCGGCTGAATTGGCCCGCCGGCGGCAGGCTCCCGGAAGGGTCGCGCTGTCCCGCAACGGCGGTTTACCGCACGGCGATCAGAATCGCTACGCGAGCAGCTTTCGCTTTCTGGCGCGGGCGGATTTGCGGGGGGCGGAGGCGGGGACCTTCTTGAGTGGGCGGCGCCGCGAGGCGCGGGCGGCGGAAGCAGAGAAAAGCCGCTGAACGATGGCGGGGTCGAGGGCTACCACCTGGATGAGGCGCAACGCGGCATCGCTGGGGACGCGCGTGCCCTGCTCCCAACTCTGAACGGTCTTGGGCGAGACGTTGATTGTCGCGGCGAAGACCGCCTGCGACATATTCAGGCTTTGGCGCAGCGACACAATGCGGGCGGCGCCCGCCTTCGGCGGCGGGGCCGGCAGCGTGGTCGCCCTCCGCGAAATCTGGCCCTTGGACCAGGCGATGCCGTCTTCCAGGCCCGCCCGGAGCCGCGACACTTATGTCGCGCGGTGGTCCTGCGCGGCCTCACCGGACTCGGACGCGTCGGACCGCTACTGGAAACCCCAAGTCCAGCAAAACGAGTCACACCCAACCGTTTTCCGCCCCGCCCCCGCCCCCGCGCCCGTCTTCCGTTTGCCCCTGGCCTCTACGCTCTCGACTCGGCCCTTTCTTGTCCGCAATACCAGGCGTAACTCTGCGTTTTCTCTGCTTCTCAGCTTCTCTGCGGTTGCATTTTCCCGCCAGAATCCGCCTATCTCCGCCAGCCACCAGCAACGTCGGTATTTCTCCGCGCTTTCCGTGTCTCCGTGGTGCATACTTG
>PMMM01000159.1 GCA_003162245.1 Phycisphaerales bacterium | reverse complement strand
GTCGGGTTGTGGCCGGCCACAACCCGACGGACGCGGGCGTGCGTCTCGTCGGCGGCGAGCCGCGTGTCGGGCGACCGGTGTTCGCTCGCCGCGGGCGGGGCCGTGTGCCAGCGCGGCAGCCAGCGGCGCTGGTGCCCCTTGATATGGTTGACGGCGATGCGGTAGAGCCAGGTCGCGAAGCGGCTTTCGCCGCGGAACTTGGCCAGGCTTTGCAGGACCGCGACAAACACGTCTTGCACCACGTCTTCGATGTCGGCGTTCCAGCCGAGCAAGCGGTACGCCAGGCGGGTCACCTGTTCCTGGTGCCGGGCGACGAGGGCGGGGAACGCCGCCGGGTCGCCGCGGGCGAAGCGGGCCGCGAGGACCGCGTCGTCGAGCGTCGTCGGCTGGCCCGCTCCGGTTGCGCTGCTGGGCGTCATGACCGCTCTATTAGAGCCCCATCGAGGGCACAGCTTACACAAAACGGGCGGAGAATTCGGCTCGCTCCCGCGTCGCCGGCGTCGCACCGTTGACACGCGCCACGGCTTCCGTTGTAGTGCCGCTTCCATGCACCTTTTACCGAGCGAAGGAGGCAGACTGTGATCAGATTCGGTCCCGGGAACCTCAGAATCCCCAAGTTCGAGAAGCCGGTGTACGTGGTCGCCGGCGGGCTGACCGACTACCGGAAGAAGTACCCGGAGAAGAACACGTGCCAGCTCTGCACGGAGGCGCTCCGGATGGCCGTGGAGGAGAATGACCTCAAGGTCGATCCGGAGAAGTTCCGCCGGATGGTCAACTGGTGCGTCTACTCCCAGTTCGCGGACCATTTCGGCGACCAGCTCCTGGCGGCGGCCAAGATTCACGATTACCTGGGCTTCGATCCGCTGGGGAACGTCGAGATCAAGACGGGCGGGGCGACGGGCGGGTCGGCGGTGCTGGCGGCGGCCCAAGCGATCGCGTCCGGGTATGCCAACTGCGTCCCGGTGGTCGGGTGGGAGCGGATGGACGAGGTCACGACCAAGGTCGGCAACTCGTACATCGCCTCCGCCGCCTGCAAGGACTTCGAGAGCGAGCTGGGCTGGATGTACGCGGCGTACTACGCGCTGATGGCGCAGCGGTACCAGTATGAGAACAGCGTGCCGCACGAGACGCTGGCGAAGATCGCGGTGAAGAACCGGCTGCACGCGTACTACTCGCCGTTCGCACAAAACCCGGGCAAGTACACGGTCGAGGACGTGCTGAAGAACGAGATCGTGTCGGACCCGCTGACGTTCCTGGAGTGCTGCGTGATGAGCGTGGGGGCGGCGGTGCTGATCCTGGCGGACGAGGAGACGGCGCACAAGCTCACCGACAAGCCGGTGCAGTTAAAGGCGATCTGCGGCGGGTCGCATACGCTGCGGACCGCGGACCGGCGGAACATGCCCATCCTGCTGCTGCCGAACGAGACCGAGGCGACGTACAAGGAGTACTTCCAGGGCCGGCGGCACGAGTGGCCGGGGTTCAGCTCGTTCCTCGCGGCGCGGATGGCGGCGTACCTGGCGTACAACATGGCGGGCATCAAAGACCCGGTCGAGGACTTCGACGTCCTCGAAACGCACGACGCGTTCACCATCAGCGACGTGCAGACGTACGAGGACATCGGGCTGCGGCCGTACGGGCGCGGGCACGAGTTCATCGACTCCGGCGACGCGTACTTCGACGGCCGGCTGCCGACGAACCTGTCCGGCGGGCTGATCGGGACGATGCACGCAGTCGGGGCGACCGGCGTCTTCCAGCTCGTCGAGGTGCTGTGGCAGCTTCAGGGCAAGTACGACAAGTTCCACGGCGATCCGAAGATGTGGACGCGGTACGGCAAGAAGAAGCCGGCGGACTGGAAGAGCTTGCAGGCGAAGAACCCGAAGCGCGGCTGTGCGATCTCGCACGCCGGGACGGGGAGTCACGTGACGTGCGCGATCATGGAGAAGCCGTGAAATCGGAACCCCGCATGCGAGTGCGGGGTCAGAACCCGGCCGCGCGGCTGGGATTCGAATAGGAGTCTGCGATGGCGATCAATTGGCCAACCCGGGCGGCGGAAGTGCTCAACGAAGAGCCGCTCGTCATCAAGAACGACAAGTTCTGGTACCACATTCACAGCTACGGCGGCTGGGGCAAGTTCTTCCAGGGCTTGCGGGCCAAGAAACTGCTGGCGACGCGCTGTGCCAACCCGAAGTGCGCGGAGAAGCGGCTGTGGCTGCCACCGCGGGCCGAATGCCCCGACTGCTGGCACGACATGGAGTGGGTCGAGGCGCCGCAGGTGGGGACGATCTTCACGCATTCGACGGTGACGTACCCGGGCGAGCTATTTCGGCTGGCGCCCGGCACGCCGCTGATCAGCGTCGAGCTCGAGGGCGTGTGCACGAAGCTGATGAGCTGGCTGAAAGACGGCAAGCCGGCGTTCGGGATGAAGGTCAAGGCGGTGTTCAACACGGCCAAGCCGACGAACACGATTCTCGATCTGGCGTGGGTGCCGGCGTAGCGCAGAGTGGCGAGTTACGAGTAGCGAGTAACGAGTTGAGGCCCTGGATGCGAATTTGCAGGTGGGGGCTGCGGTCGTTGTGTTTTCTCGGTGTGCTGGGCACGGCAGCCGCTCAGTTTGGCTGCCTGTCGCCGTTCAAGGCGCTCGCGCGGGCCGCGCAGTCGTGCCGGATCGAGTCGGAGCCGACGGGGGCGACGGTGAGCATCAACGGCGAGTACGTGGGGGCGACGCCGTGCACGGTGGGGTACCGCGATAAGGACAAGTACGAGTTCGTCGCGGAGCTGAACGGCCATCAGCCCGCGAAGAAGTCGTTCAAGGAGTTTCCGCGGCGCGTGTTGCTCAAGCTGACGCCGCTGTCGGAGCCGCCCGGCGATTGCGAGCTAAACACGCTCCCCGAGGTGGCCACGCGCGCGTCCGTGGCGGTGCTGGATTTCCAGTGCAACGAGAAGGACGCGAAGCAGCTCGGGCCGGCCCTCGCGGACTACTGTCGACACACGGTGCAGGCCAGCCAGCGCTACGTGCTCGTCGACCGCGAGAACATGCGGACGTTGCTGTCGGAAGAGGATTTCGCCGCCACGGTCAAGTGCGACAACACGGAGTGCCTGGTCGATTACGGGCGGAAGCTGCGCGCGCAGAAGATCATCCACGGGCGCGTCAGCCGCGTCGGCGAGGCGTACGTGCTGACGATCAAGATGCTCGACGTCGGCTCGGCGGCGGTGGATGCGCTCGAGAACGCCAAGGTCGTGGCGGGCGTGGAACAGCTCGTCGATTTTGTGCCGCCGACGACGTGCCGGCTGCTGCGCGACGCGCTGACGCAGGCGCGGTGAGCACGCGGCGGCAGGCGCTGGAGAAGCGCCGGCGCCCAACCGGGGGAACCGGGGGTTTGCGAGGCGCAACAACAGAACATTGACGGACAGCCCGCGCCAAGCGGGCTGCCCATCGCGGATCGGCCGGATCGCGGCGGCGCTACGTGGCGGCGCTGCTACGCGTGGTGGTGCTTGTGGTGGTGCCGGATCTTCTTCACATGGTGGTGGCGGTGGTGCGTGTGCCGCTTGATAGCCGCATGGTGGGCGGCAGCTCTCTGCACGTGGATTTGCGGCGCGGTTCCGCCCGCGGCGGTATCTTGGGCCGGCGCGGCCGCGAAAGCGGCGGCGCACGCGACGAAGCTGATGAGCGTTCCGGTGATCAAGCTACGAAACATCCGACGCATGTTACCTTCTCCATACGCGACGGCGCACTGACGCCGCCAGCAAGCGACGGTCATACCGCGAGGCGCCGGGCGCGTCAAACGTGCGGCGGGCGACGAGCCGGCCGGCGCGGCGCGCGCGGACCAAGTCACGAGCGATTGGGAGCCCCGGAAAACGAAAGCGGCCGGACTTTTGGGCCCGACCGCTCACATGCCACTGAAGAATCGGTTTCGTTCGCCGCGGCTAGCGCCCCCACGCAAAGTGCGCGAACGCCTTGTTCGCGTCCGCCATGCGGTGGACCATTTCGCGCTGCTGCATGGCGTCGCCCTCGCGGCGGAAGGCGGCCATAAACTCGTCGGCCAGCCGCTGGCTCATCGGGCGGCCGCCCTTCTTGCGCGTCGCGTCGAGGATCCAGCGGATCGCCAGCGACTGGCGGCGCCGCGGATTCACCTGCATCGGCACCTGGTAGTTCGCCCCGCCGACGCGCTTCGAGCGGACCTCGACCTCCGGCTTGACGTTGTCGAGTGCCTGGACGAAGACCTCGGCGGGCGGCGTGTCGGTGATCTTCTCGGCGATGGTGTCCATCGCGTCGTAGAAGACCTTCTGCGCGACGGCCTTCTTGCCGTCCCACATCATCGAGTTGATGAACTTCTGGACGACCTTGTTGTTGTACCGCGCGTCGCCGCGGAGCTGTTTGGTCGACTGCGTAAAGCGCTTAAACGCCATGCTGCTATCGCCTCGTTACTTTTTCCGTTGCTTGACGCCGTACTTGCTGCGGCCGCGATTGCGGGCTTTGCCTTCCTTGTCGTTGGCGACACCGGCACAATCGAGCTTGCCGCGCACGATGTGATAGCGCACGCCGGGCAGGTCGCGGACACGACCGCCGCGGACGAGCACGATCGAGTGTTCCTGGAGGTTGTGGTCGACCCCCGGAATGTAGGCGGTCACTTCCTGCCCGTTGGTCAGGCGGACGCGGGCCACCTTACGCAAGGCGGAATTCGGCTTCTTGGGCGTCTGGGTCTTGACCTGGAGGCAGACGCCCCGCCGTTGCGGACATTCCTGGAGGTCGCGTACCTTCGACTTCCGGTGTTCGTCGCGGCGCGGATGGCGAACGAGCTGACTGATTGTCGGCATACGGTACCTATCTGCTCACACCCATGGGGTCATCCGCCGGGAGCATCGGCAGACCGGCAAGTATAGCAGATGCGTACCGCCCGCCAAGGGGCCCGGGCGGCGAAAGTTGCTGGCTACCGGCGGCGTAGGACGATCCAGGCCGTGCCGTACTGGCGTGGTATGCGGATCGCGCTTGCCGGCGCATGGAGAGAACCAAGCCAGATGAGCACGCCATAGCGACACCGTGCCCGCGCGGCCCAGTAACGTGCGGAAGCGCGCACGGACGTGCCATAGAGCGCGCGCAGCCGCCTGAGCGATGCCGGCGAGAGATCGGCGAATTCGCGGACGGCGACAACGCCAGAAGTTCCTATAATAGGCCCTCCCGTAATCTTGAAGTGAATTCTGTCGCCAGCGTGAATGCTCCCGACCGGCGCACGCCGCCGGCGGTAGAAGCGGGTCTCGATGCGTTTTGTGCGGCCCCGGAGCGCCGCGACAGCCTCGTGGCCCACGATGGCAACGTGCTCGTGCATTCACAGCCTCCGGCCGCCCCCCGCGCAGTCGAGCGGATATGCAAGGAATCGCCGAGCGCGGCCAGGGGTGATTCCCCCCGTTTTTCTATCGCCCCCCTCGAACTTACTGGCTGCCCTTGCGGGCGGAGCGGTGGCCGGCGGCGGCGTTTTCCTTCAGCATCCAGACTTCGTTGCCGGTCGGGCTGTAGCGGAGTTTTGTCATGTACGCCGACATCAGCATGATGCCGCGGCCGCACGGGCGTTCGAGGTTCTCGTCGGTGGTCGGGTCGGGGACCTTCTCGGGCGCGAAACCGCAGCCCTCGTCGCGCACCATGATGACGACCCGTCGCGGGTCGACGTGGTAGCGGATGTGCACGTGCCGGCTACGGTCGTTGCAATTGCCGTGCTTGATGGCGTTGGTGACGGCCTCCTCGTAGGCGAGCTTGACGGCGAAGATGGCGTCTTTCTCGTAGCCGCAACGGGTGAGGGCGTCCAGGATGCACGTTTCCGGAGCCTTGACGCTGCGCAAATCGTTGGGCACGACCACGTCGATCAGGTCAGCTTCGTCCACAGCGAAATCGTGGGGCACCTTCATCGCCGTTCTGTGACGTTGCGGGCACTGCAAGGGGATTACGCTTGACCAAAGGATTCCAGCGCCTTCTCGGCCGTGTCGTGGATCTCGAAGACTCGGTTGAGGCGGGTGATCTTGAACACCTGGTAGATCTGGCGGTTGATGTTCGAGAGTTTCAGGGCCCCGTTCCGCTCCTGCACCTTCTTGTGGAGCGTGATTAGCATCCCCAGGGCCGCGCTAGCCAGGTGGTCGACGTTCCCGAAGTCGAGCAGCAGCTTGACCTTCGGCTCCGCTTCGGCCAGCGCCCGCAACTCCTCACCGATCTCGTGGATCGACAGTTCCTCCAGGATCTTCCGGTCGGCGAACTGCACGATCGACACGTCCCCGGTGCGTTTGATCTTGACGTGCGAAGACGGTTGTTCCATGAGCGCTGCCACCTCCACACGCGACACGTCGGGACCCAGCGGCCACAGGCCCGGCGCACAATCGCGACGCAAGCTGCGCGGGGAACACACCCGCGCCCCACGCTCTGATTCTCTGCCCGCCCGGGTGGCCTGTCAACCTTTATCGCACACGCCGCCGCCAACGCCCAGGGCGACCGCATTCTCAGC
>PMMM01000237.1 GCA_003162245.1 Phycisphaerales bacterium | reverse complement strand
GTGATCGGGTGGATGAAGCTCTCATACAGCACGCCCAGGACCATGTAGATGACCAGCACCGCAATGAGCAGCAGCACGGGCAGGTTCTTCAGTGAAGCCTGGAAGACCTGGGCCGTCCCCTGGAAGCTCGTGCTGATCGACGGGGGCAAAAGCCCCGCCGCCGCCTGCTTGACGGTCGCCGTCGCATCGCCCAGCGCGTACCCGGGCTTGAGGTTGAACGAAACGGTGACCGACGGCAACTGCCCCGAGTGATTGACCGACAAGGGCCCGACGCTCGGCACGAGCTGGGCCACGGCGTCGAGCGGCACCAACTGGCCATTGGCCGCCGGGATGTACAACAAGGGCAGTGCCGCCGGGTTGTCCTGCCATTCGTTGGCCAGCTCGATGATGACCTGGTACTGGTTCTCGGGGCGGTAGATGGTCGAGATCTGCGTGGCGGCATACGCGTCGGACAGCGCGGTCTGAATCTGCACCGCGGTGATCCCGAGCGTGGAGGCCTTGTCGCGGTCGATCTGCACGCTGATCTGCGGGTTCTTGAGTTGCAGGTCGGTGGTCACGTCCTGGAAGCCGGGCAGGGCGCGTATCTTGTCCGCCAGTAGCGGCCCGTAGCGATACAACTCGTCCATGTCCGGGCTTTGCAGCGTGAACTGGTATTGGCTCTTGGTGAACTGCGCGCCGATCTGGATCGGCGGGGGATTCATGGGAAACGCGCGCAGCCCCGGCAGGCGCCCGAGCTTTGGTCGCATCTCCTGGATGACCTCGTCCGCGGACAGCTTGCGTTGGTTGCGCGGCTTCAGCCGCACGAACAGCCGGCCCGAGTTGGCGGCACCGCCCGCGCCGCCCGGTCCGGACGCTACGCTGGACATGAAGGAATCGACGTTCTCGTCGGCCTTCACGATCTCGGTGAGGGCGAGTTGGGCGCGCACCAGCGCACTGAACGAGATCCCTTCGATGCCCTCGGTGCTGATCATGAACCGGCCGGCATCCTCGCTCGGCAGAAAGCCCGTCGGGCTGTGCTTGAATAGCAGGTAGGTCGCCCCGAGCACCGCCAGCGAGAACAGCATGACCAGCGGCCGCAGGCGCAAGGACCACCGTAGCCCGAACTTGTAGGCCGCCAGCATCCCGTCAAAGACGCGCTCCGACGCGCGGTAGAGCGGGTTGTGCCGCTTCGGCGCGTGTGCGAGGAACCGGCTGCACAGCATCGGCGAGAGGCTCAGCGAGACGATCATCGAGACCAGCAGCGCCACGCTGATCGTGATGGCGAATTCGTTCAGCAGCCGGCCCACCATCCCGCCCATGAACAGCACCGGGATGAACACCGCCACGAGCGAGATCGTCATCGACACGATCGTGAAGGAAACCTGGCGCGAGCCGTGGAAGGCCGCCTCCATCGGCCGCTCGCCCAGCTCCATGTGCCGGACGATGTTCTCCAGCATGACGATCGCGTCGTCGACGACGAACCCGACCGACAGCGTCAGAGCCATCAGCGAGAGGTTGTCCACGCTGAAGCCCAGCAGGTACATCACCGCGAACGTCCCGACCAGCGACATCGGAATCGCCAGGCTCGGGATCAGCGTGGCCCGCAGGTTCCGCAGGAACAGGAAGATCACCAGGATCACGAGCCCCAGCGTCAGCACTAGCGTGAACTTCACGTCGTCCACCGACGCGCGGATCGACGCCGAGCGGTCGTACAGCTCGTTGATCGTTACGCACGCCGGCAGTTGCTCGCGGAACGACGGCAGCAGGGCCTTGACCGCGTTGACCACCGCGACGGTGTTCGTGCCGGGCTGCCGCTGGATCGCCAGCACCATCGACCGCTCGTCGTTGAACCAGGCCGCGGTCTTGTTGTTCTCGACGCTGTCGATCACGTGCCCCAGCGCTTCGAGGCGCACGGGGTTGCCGTTGCGGTACGCCACGATGAGCGGCTTGTAGTCCGCCGCTTCCAGCAGTTGGCCGTTGGAGTCGAGCGTCAGCGCGGTATGCTCGCCGTAGAGCGTTCCGACCGGCAGGTTCACGTTGCCCCGTATGACCGCCTGGGCCACGTCGTCGATGCCGACCCCGCGCGATGCCAGCGCCCGCGGGTCGAGCTGGATGCGCACCGCGTACTTCTGCGATCCGTACACGATCACCTGCGCGACGCCGCTGACCATCGAGATCCGCTGGGCCATCAGCGTGTCGGCGTACTCGTTGAGCTTGTACAGCGGCAGCGTCGGCGCCGTCAGCGCCAAAAACAGGATCGGCTGGTCCGCCGGGTTCACCTTGCGATAGGACGGCGGCGTGGGCATGTCCGGCGGCAGGCGCTTCGCGGCCCGTGCGATCGCGGCCTGTACGTCCTGCGCCGCCGCGTCGATGTTCCGGCTCAGCTCGAAATCCATCGTGATGCTGGTGCTGCCCTGCACGCTCGACGAGACCATCGACTCGATGCCGGCGATCGTCGAAAACTCGCGCTCCAGCGGCGTGGCCACCGACGAGGCCATCGTCTCCGGGTTTGCCCCGGGCAGGCTGGCCGACACGGCGATGGTGGGCCGGTCAATGTTCGGCAGATCGCTGACCGGCAGGAAGCGGTACCCCATGATCCCGAAAACGAGGATCCCCACCATGACCAGCGTGGTCATGACTGGCCGACGGATGAACAAAGCGGCGATATTCATGCGTGCGATCCCGGCGCGCTGGCCGGACTCTCCTTGATCTCCACCTTCGCCCCTGGAACGAGCCGCAGTTGCCCGTCGGTGACGACGGTCTCGCCCGCGGCCACCCCCCGCTCGATGACCACCCGGCCGTCGAGCGCGGGACCGGTCGTGACCGGGCGCGATTCGACGGTGCGATCGACCTTGACGACGTAGATGAACTGCCCGGTTTGCCCAATCTGCACGGCCTGCTCCGGCACGACCACCGCTCCCGCGCGGGTCGTCAGCGCCAGGGCCGCGTTCACGAACTGCCCCGGCCACAGCCGCCGCTCGGCGTTCGCGAACGTGCCCTTCAGCAGGATCATGCCGGTCGTGGCGTCCACCCGGTTGTCGAGGAACGTCAGCTCGCCGCGCTCGGGCGGGCCGGCGCTCTGCGGTATCTCGGCCTCGACCCGCAGCGTCCCGGCCGCCCGGTACTTCTGGATGTCGGCCAAGTGCCGCTCAGGGACCGAGAAGGTGACGTAAATCGGGCTGAGTTGGTTGACCACGACCAAGTCGGTCTCGTTCGCTTTGAGGACCGCCCCGACGTTGACGAGCCGGCTGCCGGTGCGGGCGTCGAACGGAGCCTTGATCGAGCAATACTCCACCTGGAGGCGCGCATTCGCGACGGTCGCCTGGTCCGCCTGCACCTGGCCGGCCAGTGAGGCGGCGGCGGCGAGGGCCGTCTCGTATTCGCGCTGGGTGGCGACCTGGCGGGTGTACAGATCGGTTTGATACTTCGCCTCCCGGTCCGCATCGTTCGCCATCGCCGTGTCTTTCGCCAACATGCCCTCGGCCTGCCGCAGGGCCGCTTCGTACGGCCGCGCGTCCAGGCTGAAGAGCAAGTCGCCCGCCTTGACATCGTCCCCTTCTTGAAAATGGACCGCGGTGACCTGCCCGGCGACTTGCGCCCGGACCGTTACCGTGCGGTAGGGCTCCACGCGGGCAATCGCCCGAATCACTACCGGCACGTCTTCCTGCACGGCGACCGCCGCCATCACCGGCACCGGCGCCGCGGCGGGCCGTTGCCCTTCGCCTGCCGCCTGCGACTTCGTGCACGCCGGCAGCGCGAGCGGACCCAGCAGAAGCACAGCGAGCATGGTCTGACTGCGCGCCCGGGCACGGTTTGACCGCACCATTCCCGGGGCGAGCCCTGAAAGCCTTGCCATCGGCGGTATTCTCCCAAACGGTCCGGTGCCAGTCGTACCTATCGGGGGCACTCGCGCTGGACACCCTAAAACCGTTATTGTAGGCGCTCGCCGCCGCGAACGAAGCCCCCCGGCGCGTCTCAACCCTGTATCCACGGCCTGACCCGGGCGTCAGCCCGTGACGGCCGGCCGGAATGTCAGCGGTCAACCGAACCGCCCGCGCTCCCGGGCCTGCCCGTGCGTGAACAGCGGCTTCTGGAAGCTGGTGATGTACCCCTGCTGCTGGAAATGCAGCAGCAGCGCCTCCACCGTCGGGAAGATCTTCGTCGCCGTCTCTGTGATGAACGGCGACGGCTCGACCTTCGGCTCCCAGACGATATACACCTCTTTCGTCCCCTCGAACGCGTGTTGCAGCTCGCGCTCGACCCCCGACGAAAGCCCCGGCTTGCCGCTGGGCAGCTCCGGTATGAAGCTGACGATCATGTCCGACTGGTCGATCAGCTTGAAATCCCGCGCGTAAATCTGCGCGTCGATGTCGCGGGCCACCCACATGACCTCGGTGGCGTCGAACTCCACGTCGTGCCCGTGCACCGGGACCGTGAACTTCGTCTTGCCCTCGCGCATCGCGACCCCCGCCAGCGACAGCAGGCGCTTCTCGTCCATGTCCCCCGGGTCGAACGTGATGAAATGCTCGGCGATCACCGCCCGGAACGCGTCGATCTCCGCCAGCGTGTCCGGCATGTCCATCACGTGCGTCATCGGGAACGACGGATACACGCGCTTGGTCTCCGGCTTGAAGATCAGCCGGTACAGCGACTCGACGCTGTTCTGCTCGACTCCGCGCGCGAAGACGTAGAAGCACCCGTGCCCGCGGACCGCGCTGGCCAGCACCTCGGTCGCGAGGATTTCCTCCTCGCGCCACACCAGGATGTCCTTGAGATTGTGCGGCAGGTCGAAGTCGCGCATCAGCCGCTCGTGGATCGAGTCCACGTTGTCCACCAGCGTGATGTACATGTCCGCGTCGAGCGCGAGCATCTGGTCGTGGTCGAACGCCGGGAACAGCCCGTGCTTCCAGCGGAACGAGCCGTGTGTGTTGACGATCACCGTCTCGTGCTGGTCGATCTCGGCCAGGATGTCCTTGAACACCGACCGCCGGATGTTGGACAACCGTGTCAGCGGCAGGTCCAGAATCCGCCCCGGCCGCACGTCCGGCGCCTCGTGGTACATCATGTCGCCGATGTGGAAGCGCCGCACCGACTTGCCGCGCGCCTCGGCGAGCTGGGCGACCTTCTCGATGAACGGCTTCTTGTCGACCCCGACCTGGCCGGTCATAACGACCCGCCGCCCGTGCGGGTGCGTTCGGCCAAAAAGCTCGGATTGTGCGTCTTGTGTCATGTGCTGCGCTACCACGGCCGAGAGCTGCCGGCGGGTCGCCGCCGACGGTGAACGCTCGTCGCTCCCGAGCAATCCTGTATGATCTTGGTTTCGCAGCGAGTTGGCAATGCCCGCCCGCCCGAAGTTGCGGTCGTGGCGGAATCGGCGGACGGGTGGCGTTCAGGTCCGTATGGGCGATCCGAGCGCGCTGGTTCAACTTCCGGCGTGGAATCGAACGCCCGCAAGACCCGTGGGGGGCGAGCCTGCCGATGCCGCTGCTGAACCGCGGCCGGGCGGTGGCGACCGCCTGATAACGCGTCGCGGCTGCGCGGGGCCGGCCCAGTTCGAAGTCTGTTGTACCGGACCAGCGCCGCGGCCTGACGGCACCGGCAGAGTGGGTCTGATCACGTCGGCTCGAAACCCACGGAGCGACGCGTTTTATCCGCCGGCGCTCGCGCGACGGCGCGTACGCGGTCTCTATTCCCGTATCCCCAAGGAAGATTGGAAGTCGCGCCGCGCCGGGCCCTAGCATTCCTTGGATTAACTTGATTCGCACCTGCGTCCTCTGGAAGGGGGACGCCACGAGGAGATCGGAGAGTCGTATGGTCAAGCGAAGATATCGAAGATATGTCGGTACATTCTGTGTGACGGTTCTGGCTGGACTGATGCTCGGCGGCTGCCCGACGGACGGCACTGCGCTCGGTGCCGGCGCGCTGGGCTTGCTGAACTCGGGACGCGACCTGCTGGCGCTGCCAATCGGCGTCATTATCGGCGAGCTGATTGCTGGAGCCCACAGCGCAAACGTGTCCATCGATCCCAACACGCTCGTAGCCGGGGCGGTCAACGAGATCGTGGGGGGCGAGCTCGTCAAAGCGGGCGCGCCCGGCGCACAGGGTCCGACGGGTGCGACCGGTCCCGAGGGTGCGGCTGGCTTAACTGGCGCGGCTGGCTTAACTGGCCCGGCTGGCGCGACTGGTCCGGCCGGCGCGACTGGTTTGACCGGCGCGACTGGTTCGGCTGGCGCGACCGGCGCAGCGGGCGCAACTGGCCCGGCCGGTGTGGCCGGTGCAGATGGCAAGGACTTCTCCGCGGTCGCACTCGGTTGCATCGACAATGGCGGGGCGCCTTTGAACGGTTACGGCTACAACGCCACGAAGGTGACGGAAACGAACGGTATCTACGCCGTTGCGCTGATCGGCTACGAGTTTCGGGCCGGTTTTGATCCAAACAACTTGGTTGTGCTGGTCACGCCGGACGCGCTCGTGCAACAGCAGATTGTGACGCATTTCGACGCGGAACTGGGCCAGTTTGGGTTCCTCGTGGAGTTCCGGGACCTGTGGCTGCACCAGACCAATACGCCGTTCTGTTTCGTGGTGTACGACGCCTCGGTCAATCCGTACCCGAACTAACAGGAGCGTTCGATGAGAACTGGGATTGTCATTCTGACCAGCGCCCTGTTGGCCGTGCCCGGGCTGGCGGCCACGATCACCACCGAGCACTTTGGTTCGATGGCCGACGTCGAGGCGCTCGTTACGGACGGCTTCGAGTTCCACGCCCGGGGCGACACGCAGAAGCTCCAATTGACCCGGACCGATCCGCTGGCGCAAGCGGAGCAGCCGTTCGGTCTTTGGAACAACGGCGTCCCGCACGCCTTCAAGGTCGTCTTCAGTCCTGCGGGCATCGCGGGCATCAGTATCGACAACGTCTACACCGTGGAGACTCCGGTCTCGATCAACCCGGCGACGAACGGGATTCTGGTGACGGCCTGGACGCCGGCTGCCGGCCGCGCCGTGGCCGTCGAGGACCTGATGATCACCACCTCTGATCTGATGATGTACCCCGTGCCCGGCCTCGCCGCTGCGCCGGTGCCGGATTATCTGCTAGTCAACACGGACTTGAACCTGGCCGGCGGCTTCATTCTGAGCGGCACCGTCCGCTTTGACTGGACGGGCAACCTGCCGCCGCCCGACGAACAGTGGTTCGACGTCACGACCGTTGTCACACCGGAACCGGCCGGCCTGGGGCTGGCGCTGCTCGGTGCCCTCGTGGGTCTGCAACGGAGGCGGTAGCGAAGAAAGAACAGGCTCCCTGTATTGACATACCGCGGCGGGCACGTGGCTGTGCGTGCTCCGCCGCGGTTTCTTCTTGGTAAACCGGACGTCTTTCAGGGGCGGTGCGTGGAGCCGCTGTTCCGGGAGGCTCGGCAGACAAATCTGACCGGGGCGCGCCCGGCAGGGCAACCGCATTCTCGGCA
>PMMM01000035.1 GCA_003162245.1 Phycisphaerales bacterium | reverse complement strand
CCTTTTTTGAATTTGCTCTAGCGGTCACCCCACATGAGCATCATGATCGCCTTTGGTTTCCAGCCCGCGAACCGCGCACGCCGCACACCGCGTGACGCCGTCCGTGGTACCGCGAAAACTTGGCGTGGCACGCGTGGAGGACGCTAGTTGAGCGCGACTAGGGCGGCTTCGAGTTGCTTGAGGCTGTTCCGCACGCGCGCCGAGTCGCGCGCCCGGGGCCGACGGTGTAAATACAGCGCCAGTTGCGCGCAGGCGCCGCGCACGTCGCCCTGCCGGCAGTAGACCGCCGCCAGGTCCTGCAAGTGCCGGCCGTTGGTTGGCTCCGTCACGGCCATCCGCCGGAGAATGCTCGCGACGCGGGGCCAATCGTGGGCGGCAAGATAGGCGTTGCGCAGATTACGCAACAGGCGGGCGAGAATCCCGGAATTATCGATCGGGTTGAGGAAGAACCGGCGGAAGGTCAGCTCGTCGCCGAAGCGTTGCCGGACGATCCGGCGACAGTCCGCGATGGAGAGGGCCCGTCCGTCGTAGAACGGATCGACCAGGATGAAGCGGTCGGGGTCGTCGAAGCGCACGATGAAGTGTCCGGGCAGCGCGACGCCGGCGACGGGCCACTTCAATCGGCGGGCGACCTCGATCCACACGGTCGAGAGCGTGATCGGGATGCCGCGGTTCGTATCGAGCACGCAGTTGAGGTAGCAGTTGCGCGGGTTGTAGTAATCGTCGCGGTTGCCGCTCAGGCCGCGCTGCTCGACGAGCACGCGGCGCATGGCGACGAAACGCAGGTTCGCAGCGATTCCGGGGCGTTGCGCCGCAACGTCCTCGGCCAGCGCGTCGAGCATGTGCAGGTAGCGTGCGACGTCCAGGCCCGGGTAACGGTCGCGCGCCAGATGCAGAGCCGCACAGTCGAGCCGAATCTGATGTGGCGCCAATTCCATGAGCAGATCAAAAGGGTGGCTCATTTCCCGCACTCCGCCGCGGAGAGTGCGCCCACGTCCTCGCAGGCGCGCGCCAGCGCTCCGTGGTCGATGATAACACGTTTGCCCCGGCATTTGCGAGCAGAAAAAACGCGGGCGCGTTATCAGACGGCATGCAGCGCGGCCCGATAAGCGCCGCGTGCGCGGCGCACGATTTGCGCGATGGATCTGCAACACGTTACGGCTCGCGAGGTTGCGAGGCGCGCGGCGTACGAGACAGGTGATGGCCCCGGGGCGGTGTGGCGGCGCGCCGCAGATTACAATTGACCTCCGTGTTCACCGGTAATCCGCAGTCGCTGCCGCGCCGACGCGCCTGGGGTGCGTATCTGGCTGTCATCATCGCTGCGCTGTTCTGTCTGACCGCGCTGCTGTTCCGCGCTCCGCTGCTGGCGCGCTACTGGGCTTGGCGCGTGGCGCACACCTCGAGCGTGACGGAGCGCGCTGCATACATCGGAGCGCTCTGCCGCGCCGGCGCCGCGGCGCAATGGGGAGCGGCGGCGCTGCTGGCCCACGGCGATCCCGACGTGCGACAGTACGGCATCGTGCTGCTGCAGGGCCTGAAGACGAGTTGGGCCCGCGAGCGCTTGCTGGACCACATGACCGATCCCGACGCGAATGTGCGACACCTGGCCGCGGTCGGCCTGGCGCTCCGCGGCGACGCCGCCGTGCTGCCCACGTTGCAGCGGCTGTACCAGGGCGGGGACGTGCCGGCGGCAAGGACGGCGTGTGTCGCGCTGGAGTACCTCGGAACATCGGAGGCGATGCGCGTGTTGGAGGAGCTGGCGGCCGAGCCGGCGGAGGCGGAGCGCCGCGCGGCGCTGGTCGATGCCCTGGCCGGGATCGCCCGGGCCGGCTGCGTTCCGGGGCTCGTGCGGCTTCTGTCCGACGAGCGGGTTTGTGACGTCTCGTCGCCGACGGAGGAAGCTGGCCGCCGCGTATGGGACGGCGTGCAGGCCGAAGGGTACTTCGCCGCGGTCGCGTCGCTGCCGGCCTCACAGCCCGGCGGACAGACCATCGCCGAGCGCGCCGCGGCGGCACTGGGGCGAATTACGGGGCTGCACGGGACGAATTGGGCTTCGAGATCGCCCGCGGAACGCGCTGCGGCCGGGCAGCAGTGGCTGGAGTGGTACGCGCGCCGCGCGGACGGCGAGTAGCCGCGCTCAGCGCTGCTCCTGTTGCAGCCGGGCGATGCGGGCCTGGATTACGGCGCGGAGCGGGTCGTGTTCGTCGAGTTGCGGTTCGAGCCGGCGGTAGAGCTCGAGCGCCTTGGGGGTCTGCCCGTTTAGCGCGAGGGCCTCGGCGAGGTTTACGTGTGTGCGGACGTCGTCGGGGCGGAGCGCAAAGGCCTGCCGGGCATGGGTGAGAGCGGCGGCCGGGTCGCTGTGGGAGAGCAGCGTGGTCAGATTCGCATGCGATTCCCAGTCGTTCGGGTCGAGCGCGATGGCGCGTTCGAATGTGGCGACGGCGCGTTTGTCCGGCTCCGGGAACAACAGGGCCTTCGCGAGCTCGCGTACGACTCCCGGGTTGTCCGGGGCCAGCGCGACGGCCCGTTCGAGCTGTGTGCGGGCCTCCGCGTAGCGGCCGGCCTCCAGCAAGGCGTTGCCGAACGTCAACTGGCGGGCGACATCGTCGGGGTGCGCGTCCGCGTCCGTCCGCAGCGCGTCCAGCCGGTGTTCGAGTTCTCCGCCACTATTCTGCAGCCGCGCCAGGCTCTGGCGCGCCTCGCGATCGCTGGGCTGGAGCCGCAGCGCGCTCTCCAGATACGAGCGGGCGCCGTCGACGTCCCCAAGCTGCGCGCGGACCTGCCCGGTCAGCGTGATGACGTGGACGAAGCTCGGGTCGATGCGCAGTGCGGCGTCGAGGTGACGAAGCGCGGTGCGGAGCAGCGGGTGCCGTTCTTCGCGCACCGTGATCTGCTGGGCAGCGCGAATGAGCGCCGAGGCGTAGCAGACATTCAGGTGCGCGCCCTGCGGATAGGTGGCCACGTCGCGGCCGAAAAGTGTCACGTTGTCGGCCCAATCCGCGTTTCGCACGACCGTGCGTAGACCGAGCGCGACGACGAGCAGGACCGCCAGCAGGCCCAGCAGCCGCCGGCGCGGCTCCAGCACCCGGCCGGGGCCGCAGTAGCGGCGCCAGAATTCCGCGCTGCCGATCGCGGCCAGCAACAGAACGGGCACGGAGGGCCAGTACATCAGCCGCTCGGCGAGAGGCACGCCGATGAGCAGCACCGTGTTGGAGATCAAGGCGTAGCTGGCCAGGATCATCGCGCAGAGCAGCGCGACAGACCGCCACGCGGTCCCACGCCGCGCGAAGCCCCACAGCCCGAGCCCCAGGCCGATCGCGGCCAGCCCGCCGAGTGCGGTCTCGGCAGTGAATCCCTGCGCGGGGTCCACGACCCCCAGGCCGTAGTCACAACTCAGGCGGTTGGGAGCCACGAGCAGGATCACGTATCGTCCCAGGATCGTGAGCGGGGCGACGAACCGCTCGGCGGTCCGCGCGATCACCAGGGGGTTCAGCACCACGTCGGCGGGTTGCGCGCGGAACAACTTGCCCTCGAGCGCGACGTAGCGGATCGGTAGGTAGATCAGCAGCGGGACCAGCAGGCACGCCGCGAGCATCAGCCACCGGCGCCAGGTGCCGCGCGGTCCGGCCGGCGCCGTCCACAACACGAGCACGGCAATGGCGGGGTAGCAGATGGCGGTTTCCTTCGCCAGGAGCGCGGCCAGGAAGGCGAGGCCCGCGGCCACGGCCCGCGGCCACCCCGGCGACCCCGCTGCGGGCCGCAGCGCCAGGATTCCGAGCAGCAGGAACAGCGCCGCGAGCACTTCGGCGCGGCCCACGATGCTCGCGACCGCCTCGGCGTGGACGGGGTGCACCGCGAAGACGAGCGCGGCGACGCTGGCGAGGGCGGCGTCATCCAGCAGCCGCCGCGCGACCCGCCAGATCAGCCCGCAGACGAGCGCGTGCAGCGCGATGTTGGTGAGGTGGTACCACGGCGTACTCAGCCCGTGGACGGCGTAGTCCAAGGCGAACGTGAACAGGGTCAGTGGCCGGTAGAGGCGGTCACGGTAGGTGTTCAGCTCCGTGTCGTCCGGGCCGGGCCGCCACCAGTCCGACAACCACAGCGCGCGGAAGTCGGTGAGCGTATGGATGCGCGGGTTGTCGAGGACGAGGGGGCGGTCGTCGTAGGTGAAGTCGTTGGGGACGGTGTTCAGGTAGCACAGGACGGCGAGCAGGACCGCCGGCCAGGGGGTCAAGAGGAAGCGCCGCGTGCCCCGTGCAGCAGGCGACGTCGGATCAGTGTCCGCGCGGTCCATCGGTAACAACGATGTTATTGTAGTCGAGCAGCGTGCCCTTGGCCTTCTCGAGCTGGATGATCCCGACGTTGTAGTCGGTGACGACCTGTAGCAAGGTGCTGCGCGCCTGTGCGAGCTGCCCCACCGCGGACAGTTCCGTCTGCAGGTAGGTCGGATCGATCCGCTGCGTGCGGGCCTGCAGGGCGCGCAGGTTCCGCTCGGCCGACACCACCGAGCTGAGCGAAGGCGGGAGCTGCTCGTAGCGGACCATGAGCGTGCGGATCGCGCCGTTGACCTCTTCGACGACCGCGTCCGCCAACTGGTTGAGCCCCACGACCGCCTGCGATTCCTGCAGCCGCGCGCGCCGATACGCCGCCCGCGCCTTGCGCTCACCGAAGCTGTACGAGAACGACGCGGCCAGCGTGTACGAGATGAAGCGGTTCGACGTCATGTCGTTGAACCCGTGCTCCGCCGTATTCCCCGTGCCCTGGACCTCGTAGGTGAACGTCAGGTCGAGCTGCGGCAGGATGGCGTTCTTGGCGGCGGCGGTGCCGATCCGCGCGCCGTTGATGCGCTGCTGGGCCGCGCGAATCTCGGCGCGGCGGTCGAGCGCAGTGCGCACTTCGCCGAAATGATCGAGGACCATGGCGGCGACATCGGGGACCTCGGTCGGGATGATCTCGATGTTGTCGGAGAGCTTGAAGTCGGGGTCGTTGATGAGGTCCTTGAGGCGGTCCTCCGCGTCGCGCACCAGCTTGACCGCTTCGAGGTAGTTGACGTAGGCCGTCTGGAAGTTCGACTCGGAGTTGGCCACCTCGACCTCGGTCGCGTCGTGGCCGAGCCGCTCTTTCATGTTCTGGAAGGTGATGAAGTTCTGCGCGACGGACTCCGCGAGAATGGAGGCGGTGCGCCGGGACTGGGCGAGCCGCCAGTAGGCCGACTCGACGTCCAGCAGCGTGTCGCGCACGCGCTGCACGAACGTCTCCTGGCTGATCTGGTAGTTGACGCGGCCCAGATCGATCTGCGCCCGGTTCACATCCAGCCCGAAGCCACGCAGCAGGGGCTGCCGCAACGTGCCCACGAGGTTTGTGGGCCAGGTGGGGTTCCAGATCTTCAGCGGCTGCCCTTGCGCCGACGCCTGCGCCGTACCGCTCCACAGCCGCTGTTGCGCGAGCGCAATCGAGGCCTGCATGCCGGAGGGCAGCAGCTCGCGGAAGCCGGCCTGGAGCGCGCGGGTGTCGCTGGTGCCGGGCAGGGTGTGGGGCTCCACCGCCTGGTCGAGGTTCGCCCACGACGTGTTCAGAAAGAACTCGACGTCGAAGGCGGCCTCGGCCTCGACGATCTGTGTCTGGCTGATGGCTGGGTTGTAGGCCTCGACGCGGATCGAATAATTGTTGCTCAGGGCCCGCTGGATGCACTCGCTCAAGCTGAGCATCTGTTGCTGGGGCAGCGCGACCTTCTTGAGGTATTCGGCGGCCTGCGCCGCCACCCGCTCGTAGTTGCGCACCACCCGCTGGTCCTGTTGCGCGGCCTGCTCGTGGCGCAAGGCCTCCAGACGCCGCCCGAACGCCGTGTCCGCGTCGCGCGGATCCGGCATCTCGGCCAGGACCTCCTCGGGCGACGGCTGGCTCGCCGTCGCCGGCTGGGTCAGGAGGGCCGTGCGCTGCGGCAGGTTCGCCTGCCCGGAAGCAGGACGCGCCACCGGATCGCGGTGCAGCTTGGGCAAGTCCCCGGTGGGCGGCGGCTGCGGCTCGTCCTGGTGCTGCACGAGCATGCGGTCGCGGTAGGCGGAGATGGGCCCCTCCACGTTCGGCGCGTCGCTCTGACAGCCCAGCAAAACCGCCGCCAGCGCCGTGGTCCACAGCCCCCAGGTCGTGGTCCGCGGACGGATGCTGTGCGCAGCGGGCCGCGTGCCGGCCGGGGCCGCCACGCGCTGGGCACCAGTCGCCGCTTGTCGCCGCAGACCCTCGACTCCGCCGCGCCGTCCGGTCAAACCATGCTCGCTCATCGGTACGCCCATGCCCCCACTACGTCGCCGCGCCTTCTCTCAAACACACGGCCGCGATAATAGATATGCGGCCCGCAGGTGTCAAACGCGGCAGCCGGTGAGGCTGACCCTGAAAGGAGGTCCGTGATGACGGCGACGGAGACCTGGGCGCGCGAGCTGATGGCCTTCGCCCAGGACAAGTTGGCGCGCCACCTGGCACAGACCGCCCGGTGCGTGCAGCTCTTGGACGCGGCGGAGGTCTGGCAGCGGACGAACGAGCATACGAACAGCGTCGGCAACCTCGTGCTGCATCTGACCGGCAACGTCCGGCAGTGGGTGGTCAGCGGGCTGGGGGGTACGCCGTGCGAGCGGGACCGGCCGGCGGAGTTCGCGCAGCGCGGGCCGTTGCCGGCCCGGCGGATTCTGTGCGAGCTGGAACAGGTCGTGCAACGCGCGCTGTCGATCCTCGGTGCGCTGGACGAGGCCGCGTTGCTGCGGCGCTACGCGATCCAGGGCTATGACGTAAGCGGCGTCGCCGTCGTTTTCCACATCGTCGAGCATTTTTCCTGGCACACGGGCCAGATCGTGCACGTCACGAAGATGCTCAGAAACGTGGACCTGAGCCTGTACGACGCGCAGGGCCATCGGGCGCCCGGCGGCGCACCCTGAGCGGTGTCGTGCGGAATACGCGGACGGCGGAGGAGGAGAGCAAGGCGGGCGCAAAAAAGTGGGCCGGCGGTCGGGACGTGCGGGGGGGGACACGTACGCCGACGCAGTCCGGCCCGGGGTTCGGGCACACGTATGAGTTCAGGCACATCTTACCCGCCGGCACGCCCGTTGCCAAGCCCAAATTTTTTATGGCTCGCTCGGCCCGTGCCGGCGCACGTCAGAGGACGATACTAATATACCAAACAAATCCGGTTGTCGGCAACTGGGGATCCAGGATTCGAACCTGGACTAACTGATCCAGAGTCAGTCGTGCTACCGTTACACTAATCCCCAACGGGGTGCCGCCAGCTTAGGGCCGGGCCGCGCCCAAATCAACCCCCGCGGCCGATGCCCGGCTGGCGGGCCGAGCGGGCCTCCTGGGCCAGCGATCGTCCCTGCCGAACGTCTGATAAACTCGGCGTTCCGTCACCGTCCCAGACGGGCCGCGCCTGCGGCGGAGCGTGCGTGCGCGTCCCCCAACAGGAGGCAGGTCAGGCGCGGGGCAAAGAAAAACCGGCGCGGGGTCGCGCCGGTTTGCTGCTCTTGTGCGTCGGTATCAGCGGCCCTGCGGGCGCGCTCGGACGCGGCTTACTCCCAGCCGGACTGCCAAGCCAGGTTGTTCGGCGCGGTCTTGTACATCAGCGGGTTTACGGTGCCGCGGAAGCCATAGAGTATTGGCGCGGTATGGGCCGCGTCGACCGTGTTGTACAGCGACTTCGAGGGCACCGGGGTGGCGTGGCCGTCGAAGAAGACGGTGTTTGTCCGGCCGTCCCGCTTGCCCTTGCGCACCATATCTTGAGCGTAGGTGCTGCGCTTCGCACTCGAATCGAAGCAATACGTGTCCCTCACCTTGGCGAAGTGCGGCGCCCAGCAGGGGAAGGCCTCGCCCGACCACTGGGCTTGGTACGGTCCCTCCTGCTGCAACTCCGCCGGACCGCTCCGCATCCGATACCACGCATCAGCTACCGCCCATTCCTCCTGCGGTTTTCGGACTTCTGTGAGGCTCTTGGGGCGCAGGCACAGCGCGACGTCGATGTTCGGGTCACTCGAAGTGGGCATTGTTCCCGGCGGCGGCGGGCTGAGTCCGAAGTAGTACGGCGGGATGGTGGGGCGAGTTTGCCCGGTAACCCCGCCCTCGGAGTCGAGCGGGCCCCAGTTGTTGATGCAGTAATAGGTTGGGGGAACGATCCTCGTGCCCTGGTATATTGCGTTGAAGGTCTTAAAACTCGACTCGGGGTTGACGCCCACCCCCGCTGGGCAGAGCGTGACCTGGTCCGTAGCGGTGTTGTACCCGCCCCCCAGGTCGTTAAAAGACGTGCGCAGCTTCCAAGCGATCTGACGCTCTTGATAGTAGGTGAAGTCGCTCTGAAGCAGGCTGGGATACCACGTCGCCAGCCCTTCGTAGGTCAGTTGTCGGAACACCGCCGGGTGCAGTCGTCCGGGCAGCACGTCTCTCTCCGCGGCGACATAGAGCATAATGCCCTGCCCGAGAGTCTTGAGGTTCGACAGGCACTTGACGTTCTTGGCTTCCTCACGGGCCCGGCCGAGCGCGGGCAGGAGGATCGAAACGAGCAGGGCGATGATGGCCACGACGACCAATAGCTCGATGAGCGTAAAAGCCGGCCTGGGGTGGGTCACGGTCTTTCGCATGGTGTTCTTCCGTTGAGTTGGTGCAGGGCCGTCGCCGCACAGGACTTCTGCGCTCGACCCCGCATAACTGGTTATACTTCGCCGCGTGGACGGGCGCACTCCGCCCGCGCCGGACTCCGGGGACACAGACACACGACTTACATAGATAATTACCATACGGGCCGGCGGACTGCAAGGATTATATAAGCAGATTTTTCCGGAAACCGAATCAATTGGCGCCCGCCCGGGCTTCAGGGGGGCCCAGAGTTTTGGAATCTTAATTGTCCCGATTCGCATGCTTCGGGGCGGCGCGGGATATTGAGGACCCAGGGCGGGTTACGTCGCCCGCGGGGGGCGGCGACGCTTCTTTTTTGCACGGTCCGATCTCGTCAAGGCGCTCGCACCGGGTGTTCCCACTCTTCTATCCGAGCATCGGCCGCGGCGCAGGCGGGACACGAAGGTGGCTTGGACGCGCGATCACGGCCGGCGTTTGACGCGAGCTGGGCGCATCGAGGGCCGGTTGGCCAACGCGCGCAACTGGCGGCGGGCGGTCCGGTCGGCGGCGCTTCCGGCGCGCGCCGGACATCCATCCCAAGCCGAGGGGCGGATGCGTTTCTTTGCGCGCGCGCGACCGCGACGCGACAGGGGAAGAGCGCGCCTGTCGCACCTGGACTTGCGGCCCTTGACGGAGTTGGCGGGGGCCGTAGAGTATCAAACGCAGATTGACGCTCGGGATGGGTGGCAGCCGAAGTACACGACTGGATTTCAGCGACGCCGTGTCGGCGCCGCAACACGTGAAAGGAGGCGAGTTGTGTCATCGAGCGTCAGCAGGTTGGCGGCATTAGCGACGGTGCTCGTGGTTTCCTTTTGGGCGAGACACGCGGGCGCCTGTCCGGACTTTGATGGTCCGGCGGGCAAGATGGACATTTCTTGGAATCCCAGCACGACGCGCGTTTGTCAGACGCTGGCGTGTTCGACACTCACGTTTACGGGGTTCTGCGACGTGACCCTCCACTGCTACGACCCGAACGACGAGTCGATGGTGACCCATTGCTGCACTTGCCCGGACGAGCCGCGGTGCGAGCGGTATTACAACCGGCACTTTGCCCAGTGTACGCCCTACGACCCCAACTGCCCAAACACGGATCAAGGTCCGACCGCCGCGCAGGGCGACGTCTACTGCTGCCCAGGTGCGACCGAAGGCTGCACGAGCCACGGGTGCCCGTGGATGTGTGGTGCGGTGTACACGTGGCTCCCGGACCCCGGGGCGGGCAATATCGAGGCATTCCTTCAGCTTGTTGGGCAGATGTGGTCGGGGCCACCCTGTTGCGGCGCGCTCGGCTCCATTTGCGGAAACTTCTGCATCGAGTATTCCGGCATGGCCTGCGGCACGGGCAGCGTGAATTACCACTGGGTCGCGGAGCCTCTCGCGCGCGGCGACGGGGATTCGTGCGCCGAAGGCCGCGAGGTTGGGTGCGCCGTCACGCAGCATGTGGCGATACCTCAGCCGACGTTCGACCCGAACGATGGGCCCGCCAAAGTGACTCGGCAAACAAGCTGCTTCTTCCTGGACGGGGTCCCGTACACAGGCACGCTCATGTTCACGAAGGACTTCTTTGGCAACCCGGAAGGCAACCTCGGACTGAACCCCAACACGGGCGCATGGGAAACGGACTTCGTGTCAAACGTCGGCGCGGGCGAGCATAGCAGCAGCATGAGGACATGGAGCTACAGCGACCAAGCGTTTGACGTAACAGGGTATCTTCGCCGGGACAACGAAGGGCGTTTCAACCAAGCGGACGTGGATGCGCTTGCGGACCTCGTCACCAGCGACCCGAATCTGGCGGCGCGCTGGGACGTGGACGGTGACGGGGTCGCGACGGCTGCCGATGTGGCGCTACTGCAAACCCTCGTCGACCTGCACCTCGACTCCGGGTTCTTCGGTGACGTGGATCGCGATGGCACGCCAGACTGCGAGCGAGCGGTTCTCCTGCTGTTTGGGCATCACCTGGGAGAGGCGGAGTACCGGATCGAGCTGGACTGGGACCTCGACGGCGATAACGATGATACCGACCTGCAGGCGCTTGTCTGGACCTTCTGCCCGCCGTGTCCGGGCGACATGAATTGGGACGGCCGGATCACTTTCGCCGACATCGACTGGTTCGTCGCGGCGCTGGCCGGCGAGTCGTCCTGGACTCACTGGCCGTACCAATGGCGAGCGGCGGATTGCGATCTCGACGGGTGGGTCACGTTTGCCGACATCGACCCGTTCGTCGCGCTAATCGGCACGACCTGCTACATCATACACTAAGAGGGGCGACGCTTCGGCGGCGTGCCGAGCCGGCGGCCGACCAGCACCTCGTTCAGGCTCCCAGTACGGAAACCGCGCAAATCCAGCGCGACGTACTGGAACCCCAGCTCGCGCAGCCGCGCGTCGATGCGGCCCCGCAACTCCGCGTCCGAAAAACGCGCCAAATCCGCCGGCGGCACCTCGATCCGCGCCAGCTTGTCATGATGCCGCACGCGGCACTCGCGGAAACCCAGCCCGCGCAGGAACGTCTCCGCCGCGTCGATCCGGCCGAGCTTCTCCGGCGTGACCTCTTCGCCGTAGGGAATGCGCGAGGACAGGCACGGCGAGGCGGGCTTGTCGTGCACCGACAGGCCCAGCTCGGCGGCCAACGCGCGCAGCTCGGCCTTGCCGATGCCGGCGTCGGCCAGCGGAGCGTAGACGTTGTGCTCCACGGCGGCCTGCAAGCCGGGGCGGAAGTCGCCCAGGTCGTCGGCGTTCGTGCCGCTGAGCACGGCGTTGAACCCGCGCTCGGTCGCGAGCCGCGACAGGCGGGTGTACAGCTCCGTCTTGCAGAAATAGCAGCGGTTGGTCGGGTTCGCGACGTAAGCGGGGTCGTCAAACTCCGCAGTGGCGAGAAACTCGTGCGGCGCGCCGATCTCGCTCGCCAGCGCGGCGGCGGAATCGAGATCCGCGCTCGGCACGCTGGGGCTGCGGCCGGTGATCGCCAGCACCTTGTCGCGGCGCAGCGTCCCCACGGCGACCCGCAGCAGCAGGGCGCTGTCGACGCCGCCCGAAAAGGCGACGACGCACGAGCCCAGGCGGCGCAGGCGTTCCTGCAAGGCGGCGTACTTTCCGGCGAGGATGGCGTTCATGTCGCTCGTCGCACCTGTTACGACATTGGCATCCAGGATTGTAGGGGCGGACCTGGGCGGCTTCAGACGTGCCGGGGCTTTAACCGAAAGACGGGCACGCCCAGAGCCCAAGAGCAGGCCACGGGGCACACGTGCCCCGCGTTTCCGCTCGGGCGCTGATGGCGCGCGACATGATCCGCGCGTGCCCGCCGTGCGAGCGACGAAGGGGCCCACCGATCAAGGTTGGTTCGCGCGACCGCGCTGCGACTGCGGCGGCGGGACTACGGTCCGGGGGCCGGACCCTTGTCGCGCATAGTGCGATAGCAGTCGCGGCAGTACACGGGCCGGTTGCCGGCGGGCTTGAACGGCACCGTCGTCGTCACTCCGCAGGCGGCACAGACCACCTCGAAGGACTCGCGCGGTGCACGGTCGCCCCGCGATGACGGCGGCCGGCTCGAGCCACCGGGCCGGCTGCGGCCACCACCACCGCCGCCGCCGCCGCCCTCGGCCTTCTTCTTCTTGCGGCACTCGGCACACCGCTTGGGCTCATGGGCGAAGCCCCGTTCGGCGTAACGCTGTTGGTCGTCCGCCGAATGGATGAATTCCTGCCCGCAATCGCTGCACACGATGACTTTGTCTTCGAACGCCATAGATGGCTGCCTCCGATCGGGTGTCCAGCGGGATAATACCACACGATCCGACGCAAGCCCACCCGCCGGGGCGATTTAGGTAAAAAACTGAGGCCGGGGCGGGGTCAGGCCGAAAGCCCACCCGGCCCGGACGGACCGGGTGTGACCAGATTGGGTGGCATGAGCAAATATCGATGGACAAGAGGCTTTCGCGTGCCGCCGCTGACAACCGTCCGAGTCCGAGCCGCGTCCGGACCCGCTGTTCGCCACGCGCTGCTCGTTCTCCGCCCCGCCCTTCCGACTTCCGCCTTCTAACTTTTCCCGCCATTCCCCGCCCATCTCCGCCACCCGCCGCCAAACTCCGCCAACCCTTCCTGCCCGCTTTGCCTTCCGTCTCTTTCTGGGGAATACTTGAGACGCTCACGCAGTGCCAGAGCCTGCCTTGACGGCCCGCTCGGCAGGTGTGGCACCGGCTCCGGTCGCCCCGTGTGGCACCGGCTCTGAATCGGTGAACTGTGCACCCCACACCCGCTGACCCGGTTCGAGACACGTGCTCGGGTGCGTTCGCCCCGTCGGACAGGTCGCGTTTGTCTGCGACCGGCCTCGACGCTTGCGGACGGAGGACGCCCG
>PMMM01000022.1 GCA_003162245.1 Phycisphaerales bacterium | reverse complement strand
CGCTCGGCTCGCCGGCGGGGCGCGAGGATCCCGGGCTCTGCGCGTCCAGACGCCGTAGCGTGACCCGATTATCGAGGACTTCTACCGGCCGCAGGTCCGGCGGGAGGCTCGACAACAAGGCTATCGTGCGCTCCGCGCCTTCCTCGTAGATCGCCAGGTTCTTTTTCGCGTGGTCCAGAGCCACGCGGTCTTTCTTCAGAGTCTGCGCCTGCTCCACGTACTTGCGCGCGTCCACCGCCTGCTCCTCTGCGGCCGCCTTGCGGGCCAGCGCTCCAGCTAATTCGACGTTCTGTTCGATCTGGAGGCGAAAGATAATCGCGTCACGATCCGGTCCCGCCGCGCCTTTTCCCGCCTGTCGGATTGCCTCCAGCTTGGCCCGAATGCCCGTGATATCGATGTTGGCCAGTCGCACCACCCGCTCCAACTCGTTGAGGTCGCGCGTGGCCTGGTCGGCATCGCGGTACCCGGCCCGCTCCGCGATATTGCGCTGCGCGGCCTCCAGCGCGTCACTCCGCTGGGTCGTCTTCTCAATCTCGTCGCGCAGCGCCTGGATTTCCTCCTGCGAGCTCTTGAGCCCCGCCGTACCATTCTCAAGCCGTTCCCGGCGGCTGCGGTTCAGGTCTTCCAGGATGGCCCGCCCCAGCAGACGGGCGTCTTGGGGCGTCGCGGCCCAAAACTCCAGGTGCGCCCCGTCGGCCTTGAAACTGCGCTTCAGCCACGGCTTGGCGAATGGCTCAGGGAGTATCGCTCGTGACGTCGGCATGAGTTCGCGCTGGCGCTCGCAGAGTTGCCCTCCCACGGCGCCCAGAATCCGCTCCGTATTCGGCCTCCAGCTCGGGGCTCGTCTCCGCGTGTCGGCCAGCGGGGGATCGGGATCGAATTCCAGGTCCTCCGCACTCTTGACGGTGAATTGTACGGCGAAACTGGCGGCCTCCGGGTGCTTCGTCACCAACAGCGGATCGTCAACGATGCGAAACTCCAACTCCGGTACCGCCCACTCGTCAGCCGGGGCGCTCTGTGCCGTCCCGGTTACGGCCCCAGTGCCTGTCAGCAGCACGATCACTATGTAGTTGACAGCTTTCATCGGTCATCCTCCCTGGCACAGCCGTTCGTGCCGCTGCGCCGCCGTCAAGGCGGCGCCGCTATTCGGGAATTCCGTCTCGATCTGCCGATACCGTTCGCAGGCCACCTCACGTCCGCCGGGCGTCTCGGCCAACAAGTCGGCGACGGCGAGCATCTGGGCGCCCAGCCCGGCCCGCTCGATTTCTTGCTCGAATGCGGAACCAGCGTCCTCCGGCGCCGCGCGCCGCTCGGCCGGCCCTGGCCTCTGCCACGCGAGAATCGCGAGCAACACGCCCGCCGCCACGGCCACGCCCGGTGCCAACCACGCGAGCAAGCGGCGAGTCCTCAGACGCGGCGGCACCGGGCTGACCGCGGCCGTGTCTTGCGCACTCGCTTCCCAGGCGCTGTGTGCCAACGCCAGCGACTGCCGTAGCGCTTCCACGCGCCGGCCGCACGCAGCACACCCGCGCAGATGTTCCGTAACCGCGGTTGCCCGTTCGGCGGGCAACTCGCCGTCAACGTAATCGACCAGCTCTTCTCGCCACGCTTCGCAACGCATCGCCAACTCACTCGGGCGGGTCCAGGCGATCTGCCAGCCATAGCCGCGCCGCTCGCAGCCGGCCCCGGATGGTCGCCGGCGGTATCTCCAACAACGCGCCGATTTCGGTCGCATCCATGCCACACCAGTAGCGCAAGACGAGTGGCACCGCTAATCTTCCGTCCATCTCTTGCAGCGCGGCACGCACGCGCTCCAGGTCTTCCGCCCGCCGCACGCCGCCCGCCGTCCCGGCTTCTGCGTCGTGCGACCCGGCCGCACGTTCCAGCTCGGACCCGACGACCCGCGTGGCCTTCTGAAACCGCTGGCGCCGGCGGTACTCCAGCAGGCTCGCGTTGACCACCAGACGGCACCACCAGGCTTCCGCCTCGGCCGGACCGCGGTAATCGCCCGGATTCTCGGCCGCCGCGACAAACACGCTTTGCAGAATGTCATCTGCGTCAGCCGGGGCGAATCCGAGCCCCGCCACGACTCGCCGCAGCCGCGGTAGGCAGCGCGTGTACTCTGCCAGCAGCGTCCCCGGGTCATCGGCCGCCGTCGCTCGTCGGCGCCGGGCCTGCGGGCCGTGGTCTCCGGCAGCGGTGTCTGCGGCGTCCATAGCTCGCAAGAGTAATGCGCGGAACTGGCCAAGTGTGCGCGCGGCCGGCCAATTGACCCGCCATTTCCCCACGGGCCGACTCGGACCCGTCTCGCACCAGTGGCACGCTGCCTCCGACTCCGGCACAATAGGCGGCCGTGAGCAAGCAGCGGCGGCGAGCAAACCGGCAGGCGATCGGCGTGGGGCTGGCGGCGACCGCGGCCGTGCTGCTCATCTACGCCGTGGGCGGGCTCGACTGGCTTGAGTTCAAGACGCTCGACCTGCGCTTCCTGTATGCGAACTCGATTCCGGACCACGGCGGGCTGGTGTGCATCGACATCGACGACGCGGCGCTCGACATTGTCGGGCGGTGGCCGTGGCCGCGCGATGTGCAGGCCGGGATTATCTCGATTCTGGCCGAGCTGGGGGTCAAGACGCTGCTGGTCGATATCACGCTGGGCGAGGCGGAGCCGCTGCGGACGATTTTGCCGCGACAGGCGGACATTGCGTACGATCTGCGCGATCTGCTGAAGGGGTACCAGACGGCGGCCACGGCCGCCCTGCCGGACCAGGCACTGCGGACGGCGATGGAGGACGTGGGCCGCGTGTACTTGGCGACGGATTACGCGGCGGGCGACGAGCGGGCCGTGCGCCAGCTGCGGGGCGGGGAGAGCGGCGAGGATTGGCAGAAATTCCTGGAGAGCGACGACTTTCGGGCGGTGCTCGAAGCGCTGCAGAAAGGCGACGAGAAGGAGGCCGAGCGGCTGGCGGCGGGCATTCCGGCGCGGCGGCTGAAGGCGGACGGGCCGGCGTGGAATCCTCGGTTGTGGGCGCGGCTGGTGGCGGCGTTCGAGGGCGACCTGACGCTGGCCGACGAGACTTTGGCGGGGCGGCTGGCGGACGCGAATCGAAAGGCGGCGCTGCAAGCCTGCGAGGGGTGCCGGGAACTGGCGTTTCGGCGGCGGGTGCGTGGGTGGCTGGACGCGGAGCCGCAGCGCTGGGCGACGCCGTCGGTTGAGATTGCGAAGCTGTATGACCCGTTGGAGCAGGCGTTGATCGCGGGGTCGCCGCGGTACCGGGAGACGCTGGCGCAGGCGCTGCGGGAGGTGCTGAACGCGCACGCGACGACGGCGGCGACGCTGGTGCCGTTGGCACGCGTGAGCGCGGCGGCGCCGGTGGTGGACGCGATCTCGCCGGTGTATTTCGTGCAGGCGCGGGCGGCGCGGCGGTGCGGGTTCGTCGTGTTCGATCCGGACGAGGACGGGATCATGCGGCGGACGCGGCTGCTGGTGCAGCACGAGGGGCGGGTGCTGGGGCAGTTGGCGTTCGACGTGGCGCTGGACGAGTGGGGGACCGGCGCGGCGGACGTGAGCGGCGAGCCGGGATGGCTGGTGGTGGCGGGGCAGGCGGGCGCGAAGCCGCTGCGCATCCAGCTCGATGCCGAGGGGCGGACGCTGGTCCCGTGGGTCGCGCAGCGGGATTGGTCGCGGCAGTTTGGGGACCACGTGCCAATCGGGGCGGTGTGGCAGGTGTTCGACCGGCGGCAGAGCATCGCGCACAACCGGGGGATCGTGCTGGAGCGGCTGCGGGCGCTGCCGCTGGTGGACGGGTTGGACCCGAACCAGTATTGCGAGGACCTGGCTACTTACTTGAATCTCGAGCAGCGGGTGCGCGAGGCGCGGTATTGGGGGAATCGGCAGGCGATTCGTGAGGCGGAGGGGCTGCTGGCGCAGGCGGAGCAGTTTTTGACGGAGAGCGGGGCGGCGTTGCGGGCGGCGCTGGCGGGCGTCAGCACGCGGCCGGCGACGAACGCGACGGGGGCCGACGCTGAGGCCGCACGCGCGCGGTTGGCGCAGCTCCGCGAAGTGGAGCAGGCGCTGGCGGCCAATGACGAGTACAAGGCGGAGATCAAGACGACGCTGGACCGGCTGCGGAAGCGAATAGAGGGCAAGATCGGGCTGCTCGGTTACACGGCGACGGCGCTGGCGGACATGACGCCGGTGCCGACGCACGCCCGCGCGCCAGGGGTGATGGCGCACGCGAACCTGCTCAACGGGCTGTTGGGCGGGCGGATGGTGTATTGGGCACCGGTTTGGCTCAATGCGGCACTGGCGGCGCTGCTCGGCGTCCTCGCCACGCTGATGAGCGTGCGCTACGGGCCGCGCGTGGCGGCCGGCATTGGCGTGCTGGCGATCGGCTACATCGCCCTGGCGGGTTGGCTGGCGTTCTACGTATGGACGTACTGGGTGGCGCTCACGCCGGCGGTGGGGGCGCTGCTGGCCAGCAACATCTTCGTGCTCGTGCACCGCTACTTGTTCCTGGAGCGCGAGAAGCGGCAGCTCACGACGGCGTTGGGCCAGTACACGTCGGCGACGCTCGCTCGCAAGATGGCGGAGGACGCCGAGCTGTGCCGCCGGGCGGAGATGCGTGAGGTCACGGCGGTATTCACGGACCTGGAGGGCTTCACAACCATTTCGGAGGAGATTGGGGCGGAGCGCACGCAGCACGTGCTCAATGTCGCGCTGGGGCGGCTCAGCGACGTGATGCTGTATCACGAAGGGATGATCAACAAGTTCATCGGCGACGGGATCTTCGCGTTCTGGAACCCGGTGATCTATCCGCAGCCGGACCATGCGCGGCGGGCGTGCGAGAGCGCGGTCGACTTGATGGCGGCGATGCGCGAGCTGGGCGAGGAGCAGCGGCAGGCTGGCGGCGACGAGGTCTTCGGGCGGCTCGTGTTGCGGATCGGCGTGGCGACGGGGCACGCGGTGGTCGGGCCGTGCGGGTCGGAGAAGAAGTACGATTACACGTGCATCGGCGACTCGGTGAACGTCGCGTCACGGCTGGAATCGGCCAACAAGTTCTACGGCACGCACGTGCTGATCAGCGGGGCGACGCACGGGCAGGCCGGGGAGGGGTTCGTCGTCCGGGCGCTGGGCGGCGTGCAGGTCAAAGGGAAGACGCAGGCGGTGCCGATCTACGAGCTGCTCGGGCGGACGGGCGACATGCCGGAGGAGCAGTTGCGGTACGCGGAGCGTTTCGGTGCGGCGGTAGTGGCGTTTCAGGAGCGGGCGTGGAAGCAAGCGTTGGCGGCATTCGAAGCGTGCCGGGGCGAGCAGCCGGACGATCTGGCGGCCGTGCGATACATGGAGGCGGTCCAGCAGTATCTGGCGGTGCCGCCGGCGGACGATTGGAACGGGGCCCTGGAGTTGACGGAGAAGTGACGCGGGCCAGAATGCCATGTGGCCTGAGCAGGAGCAAGCACGATGCCGAGCGCGGCGCTGCAATTGGATCACGGGAACGTGTTGGACGCCGCGGTCGGGGCGGCGCATGGGCTCGGCGCGGCTGAGATCAAGCGCGCCGCGCCGGCCGTCAAGGCGGTGCTCACCCGGATCGAGGCGGAACGCAAGAGGGGCCAGCACCGGTATCGCGATCTGCCGCACGATCGGCAGATGCTCAAGCAGGTTCAAGCGGCCGTGCGGCGGCACGCGGGCAAGTTCGAGAACCTCGTGGTGCTCGGCATCGGCGGGTCGGCGCTCGGGAACATCGCGCTCCAGACCGCGCTGAATCCGGCGTACCACAATCTGCTGCCGGCCAGGGCGCGCCGCGGGCCACGGCTGTTCGTGATGGACAACGTCGATCCGACGCAGATTGCCAACCTGCTCGACGTGCTCGGCCCAAGCCTGAAGAAAACGCTGTTTAACGTCATTAGCAAGTCGGGCGAGACGGCCGAGACGGCGGCGCAGTTCCTCATTTTCCGCGACCTCCTGGCGCGCAAGCTCGGTAAGAAGGCGCTGACGAGCAACATGCTGGTCACGACCGATCCGCAGGGCGGGACCATGCGCGGCATCGTCGAAAAAGACGGCTACGAAGCATTACCGGTGCCGCCGGGCGTCGGCGGACGGTTTAGCGTGCTGTCGGCGGTGGGGCTGTTCTCGGCGGGGCTGTGCGGGATCAAGATCGACAAGCTGCTGGCGGGGGCGGCGGCGATGGGGGAACGCGTGAGCGAGACGGCGGTCATGAAAAACCCGGCGGCGCTGCTGGCGCTGCTGCTCCACGCGTTCTACGTGCGCGGGAAGCGGCTGCACGTGATGATGCCGTACTCGTATCAGCTCAAGGACCTGGCGGACTGGTATCGGCAGCTTTGGGCGGAGAGCCTGGGTAAGCACATCGACTTGGACGGGCAGCCGTGCGTCGTGGGTCCGACGCCAATCAAGGCGCTGGGGACGACGGACCAGCACTCGCAGGTGCAGCTCTACCGCGAGGGGCCGAACGACAAGGTGTTCATCTTCCTGGAGGTCGAGCGGTTCGAGCGCGACGTGAAGATCCCGCGGGCGGCGGGCTTGCCGGCGGAGATGGCGTACTTGCAGGGGCAGACGCTGGGCACGCTGCTCAACGCGGAGAAGCGGGCGACCGAGTACGCCCTGGTCGCCAGCCAGCGGCCGTGCCTGACGATCCGCTTCCCAGCGATCCGCGAAGAGACCGTCGGGCAGTTCATCATGCTGTGGGAGGCGGCGACCTCGATCGCCGGCGGCCTGCTGCACATCAACCCCTACGACCAGCCGGCGGTGCAGACGGGCAAGGAGTTCACATTTGCGCTGATGGGCAAGCAGGGCTACGAGAAGCAGCGACGGGAGTATGAGCGGTATGCGCGGCGGGGCGGCAAGAGCGTTGTCTGAGCGTGGGAACGTGGGAACGGCGGCCGGCGGAGCGTACGGCGACCAGGCTATTCGCACGTTTTTACGTGACGGGAGCGATTCATGCGTCATGCGGTGATTATGGCGGGCGGGGCGGGGACGCGGTTGTGGCCGCTGTCGCGAAGGATGCGGCCCAAGCAGCTCTTGCGGCTGTTTGACGGGAAGTCGCTCTTGCAGCTTGCGTGCGAGCGGCTGCGCGGGCTGTTTGAGCCGGCGAACATCTGGGTCATCACGTCGCAGCATTACCTCGATCAGGTCGCGGCAGCACTGCCGGACATCCCGCGGGCGAATCTCATCGGCGAGCCGATGGGGCGCGACACCGCGAATGCGATCGGCCTGGCGGCGAATCTGCTCGCCCGCCGCAACCCGGACGCCACGATGGCGGTCTTCACTGCCGATCACATCATTACGCCGCAGGATCGGTTCGCGGAGGCGATTCGCGCGGGGCTGGAGGCGGCCGAGCACTTTCCGGACGCGCTGGTGACGTTTGGGATCAAGCCGACGGGGCCGCACACGGGGTATGGGTACGTGCGGCGGAGCACTGCTCAAGAGCAGCGGCACACGGCGACGGGCACTGCTCAAGAGCAGTGGCACGCGGGCGTTTTCCGGGTGGCGGAGTTCAAGGAGAAGCCGACGCGCGAAGTCGCCGAGGGGTACCTGCGCTCCGGCGAGTACTACTGGAACAGCGGGATGTTCGCGTGGCGGGCGACGGCGATTCTCGCGGAGCTGGAGCGGTGTCTGCCGGAGAACGCACGCGGGCTCGCGGAGTTGGCGGCGAATTGGGATCGCTGGGCGGGTACGGCGGAGGCGGCGGCGCGGTTCGGGGCATTACAGAAGATCTCGATCGACTACGGGGTCATGGAGAAGGCGCGCCAGGTGCTGCTGGTCGAGATGGACTGCGACTGGCGGGACCTGGGCTCGNNCCCGTCGCGGAAACGCGACGAGCCGACGAGCACGGTAACGTCGCGCTCGCGGAGCGGTCGCTGATCGTCGACGGGCAGAACAACGTCCTGGTCACCGAGTCCGGACACCTCATCGTCGCGCTCGGCGTCAGCGATCTGGTGATCGTACACAGCGCTGACGCAACGCTCGTTTGCCGCCGTGAACAGGTCGAGCGCATCAAGGATCTGGCGAAACTGCGCGCGGCCGCGTTCGGCGAGCGCTACGAGTGAGGAAACTGCGGAGACGCGGAGAGCGCGGAAGGCGCTGAGGGGGCTAGGTTTGGATTCGTTGCGCGCGGAACCGCTGCGCCAGCCTCGTCCGGTGCGTCAGGGATGCGTTCGATCGCTCGGCGGTTTGTCTGCTACACGAAATCGGGGAAGCCCGCCAGCGGCGGCTTGAGTTGTGGGGTGTGCGGGTCGTCCAACGGCACGAACGTTGACCAGTCGTAGCGCAACATGCACAGGCCGTGCCGGAAGCCGTCGAACGCGATTTGCGGCGTCCGCCCGAGCAGCTCTTGGAGCAGCCAGCCGGGGTAGTCCGCACCCGCCGCGATCCCCATCGGGGCGCCGCCGCCGAAGCGCGGGTTGACCTCGACGAACCGGATGCGGCGTTGCGGCGTGACGATGCACTGGAGGGTCACCAGGCCGCGGAGCGTAGGACCGAGTGTTTCCACGACCTTCTTGCCGGCGTTCATGACCTCCAGGTCCTTGACGACCACGCCCTTGGAGACTTCGCCCGCGCGGACCGCCCAGCGGGCCCGCGGCACGACGCAGCGCGGCACGCCGGTGAGCCCGACGTATACGTCGAGCGTGTGTTCGGTGCCGGCGACGAACTCCTGGATGATCGGGTCTTGGGCGCGGGCAAGGTAGTAATCGAGATCGAGCTCGTCCTCGATCTTGTGCACGTGCTGGCTGGCGCTGCCCGTGCGGGGCTTCATGAAGAGCGGGAAGCGCCGGGCGGACAGGGCCCGCAACTGCGCCGGCGTATACGTGTCCGGCGTGTCGACGCCGTGCCGGCGCAGGTGATCGTATGTCAGCACCTTGTCGCGGCAGGTCTTGATGATCTCCGGCTCGGCGATCAGCGGCAGGCAACCGAGCTGCGTGACGGCATCTCGGTTCTCGCTGAGCACGCACAGGTCGGTGTCGATGGTCGGGATGAGGGCCGTGACCCGGTACTTACGGACGGCCGCCAGCACCGCCGGCATGTAGCCCGCGTCGGTGGCGTGCGGCACAGTCACCGGATCGTCCACGCAGAGCAAGGCTGGTGCGGTCAGGTCATGGTCCGCCCCGACCAGTCGCAGCCGAATGCCCAAGCGGCGGGCCGCGGCGCGGAACGCCTGCAGCAGTTCCACGCGCCGCCCCACGCAGGTGAACAGCAGCGTAATCGAATCGAAAGCCGCAGGTCCGTGCTTCATCTCTCTTAATGTCCCGCACGCGGGCCGCGGCGCCAAGCGCCCGCGGCGGGATTGTGGCGTGCGGCGGTGGTTTGACAGCGCCAAGCGGCGCCGATAGCCTCACGCACGCACGCGGGAATCCGAGCGGCAAAGCCATGAGCCCATTCGGCCACATGTCCCCCACGCGTTACCGGACGCTCGCCGGTCTGTGTTGGGCCCTTGGTGCGCTCGGTGCGGTCTCCGGGGCGCAAAGCGAGCTCCGCCCTGCGTCCACGCTCCCGACCCAGCCGGCCACGCGGCCGCAAAATGAGGAGTACTGGTTGCGTGTGACCGCGGAGACGTTGAACCTGCGGTCGCGGCCCGACACGAACAGTGTGCCGGTGATCCGCCTCGAGCGCGACGCGGTCTTGCGGGCCGTCGGCAGCCAGTTCGGCTGGCATAAGGTCGTGCCGCCGGAGGGCGTTTTTTCGTACGTTTCGGCCGCGCACGTCGCACGACAGGGTGAGACGGAGGGGATTGTCTCGGTGACGTCGGGGGCGCTGCGCGTCCGCGTCGGGAGCCTGATCCAGGACGTCGACCCGGCCGGGGCCGACGTGCAGACTGTGCTCGAACGCGGCACGTCCGTACGGATTCTGGGTGCGGCGGGCGAGTGGCTGAAGATCGCACCGCCCGCGGGGGTGTACGCGTATGCCGCGGATGCGTACGTCACGCGCGTCGACGACGACGTGGCCGCACGGTTGATGGCACAGCAGGGCGTCGCTTCGCGGCCGGTGCAGGCCACGGCGTCGCGCGCCGCGGCGCGTCCGGTCCGGCCGGCCAGCGTGCCGACGACGACCGCCCCGGACTTGAGCGGTCCGTGGGGCCAGCGTCTGGTGCTGGTGGAGGCCGCCATCGAAACCGAGGCCGCGCGGCCGACCCTGGAGCGATCCTGGGATGCGTTGATTCTGCGGCTCCGGCCCATCACGGAGCAACACCTGGAGCCGACGGTGGCGCGCCTGGCGGCCGCCTGGATTCGCGACCTGGAAAGCCGCACCGCGGCCCAGGAAGCCCTGCGCATGGCCCAAGAGCTGGAGCAGCGCGGCGCCCGCGAGCGGGCGCAGCAGGAACGTGAGTTGGCGCGCCTCGAGCAGGTCCGGCAGCGGGCCGCCACACGGCCGGCGTATGCGGCCCGCGGAGAGCTGCTGCCCAGCCTCGCAATCGGTGAGCGACAGGGGCGGCGTTTATACAAGCTGCAGGACCCGCTGACCCGGCAGGTCGAGGCGTACGTCGATCTCGATCCGGAGTCGCAGGTCGACTTGGAGTCCTTGGTTGGAAAGTACGTCGGCGTGTGCGGGGCCCGCCGGGCGGATGAAAGCCTCGGAGCGGACGTCGTCCGCGTCGAGGAGGTCGTGGTTCTGGAGTCCGAAAGACCGGCCTCGCAGCCCACTCGCCGGCAGCCGTGAGGGCGGGTACACTGTCGCCACCCAGATGTGTGGCAAAGAAGGAATGGCACTATGAAGAGCTGGTATTGGCGCGTGCGGTATCTGAGTGTTGCGGTGGGCGCCGGCAGCCTGCTGGTGTTCAACGGCTGCGGGCTGTCGGACCGGCAACTCGCGGGCGTGTGGCAGTCGGTCCTTTCGACCGGGCTCGACAGCGTCATCAGCAACGCGATTTCGACGTGGTTCGGAATCGCGCAAGCGCTGATTACGGCCGCGACCGGCGCCTAGGGCCGCTGGAGCAGGGTAGCGCCGGCCCACCGTGGTCGGCGTAGCGCGCTGGGTACCGCGCGTTCTGTCGCGCCGGCCACGCGGAGCGGATGCCGGGCGCGTCGCGGGGCCGAGGTCCTGGACGGCCTCCGGGCGCGCGCCGGTGGGTTTTGAGCAGTCCGCAGGGCGGTTGGAGGTTTCAGACATGATGAGGCGTCATGCGGCAGGATGCGGATTGTTGCTAGCCTTGACTTGGCTGACCGGCTGCGAGCCGAGCGGCAGCGGCAAGGGCATGGTGACGTACCGTCCGGACTGGGAATACGAACGGTACGAGCGGATTGCGGTGCTGCCCGGGCGGGCGACGACGCCGCAGGCGGCGCATGACGCCGAAGTGCTGGCGGACCGGCTGACGACGCTGCTGACGCAGAGTCACCAGTTTTCGGTCTTGAGTCGGGCGGAGATGCAGCAGGTCTTCGCGGAGCAGGACCTGTCGAAGCTGGCGGACGCGATCGACGAGGGGACGGCGGTGCCGGAGGGCAAGATCAGCGTGGCCCAGGCGCTGGTGTCGGTGCGGATCACGGACTACAAGCTGATCGCGGACCGCGAGCAGCAGACCATGCCGCGGTATGCGGTGGACCGGCGGGGGAATCGCCTGCTTGACCGGACGGGGCGGCCGATCATCGCGGGGCAGGATACGTTCTACATTTACCGTACCGGAGCGGAGGTGGGCGGGACGGTGCGGGTGATCGACGCCGCGACGGGCAAGATCCTGGTGAGTCATTCGGCCCAGGTGGCGCCGCGGCCGCGGATTTCGCGCAACGCGCCATCGGGCGTGACGCCGGAGCAGGTGGCGGGGGAGGCGGTGCGTGAGCTGGGGGTGGAGTTCTTCAAGGCGATCGCGCCGACGCAGGTAAAGGTAAAGTTCAAGTCGGATATGCTGCTGGTCGCGACGGATTACTACGACGGCCACTACACGGACACGAAGAAAGTCCCGCGCACGATGAGCGAGTTCATCCTCGCGGTGCGCAATCTGCCCGAGGAGTGCGACCGCAACAAGTTCCGCGTGGTGGTGGCCGAGCCGGAGGGACGCAAGGACCTGTTCGAGCAGGAGTTCGTGTGGTCGGGCAGCTCGGGACCCGACGGCATCTCCTACAAGATCCCGCTGGACAGCCTGACGGCTACGGGCGCGGAGAAGTTCGTCGCCAAGCTGTACAGCGCGGGCAACCCGGAGCCGCTGCTGCAACGCAGCTTCAGCCTCGAGACCGTCAAGGAGAAATGACGGCGGGGTTCTGGTAGCGGGGGGCGGCAGGACGCGGGGGCCGGCATGGCTGCGCTGTGCTGCGCCAGGCCGTGCCACCGGCCGCCGAGTACTTCCTTCACGTTTTGGCTCCGGCGGTGTATGTGCGGCAGCCCTTTTTGCGGGAACCAGGGGCGAGGGGTAGAATCCCGCGATCACGTTTCGGGAGCCGTGGGCCGGCTTCCGAGGGACGACGGTCATCCGCGGATCGTGGAGTGAGGATGCCATGAAGATCGCAGTGCCAAAGGAGACCCGCGCGGGTGAGCGGCGTGTCGCCCTCGTGCCCGAGTCGTGTAAGAAGCTCAGCGCCAAGGGGATTCAGATCGCCCTGGAGAGCGGGGCGGGGGAGTCGGCTTACTTCTCCGACGCCGCGTATCAGGAAGTCGGGGTCGCACTCGTGGGCGGCGCCGGCGCGCTGCTGGGCGAGGCGGACTTCGTGGTGAAAGTGCAGCCACCGACGGTCGCTGAGGTCGAGCAGCTCCGCGCCGGGACGCTGCTGCTGACGACGCTGCTGCCGACGCGGAACCTCGACGTCGTGCGGAAGCTGGCGGAGCGGAAGATCAGCACGTTTGCCACGGACTGCATCCCGCGCACGACGCGGGCCCAAGCGATGGACACGCTTTCGTCGATGGCCAACATCGGCGGGTACAAAGCGGTGCTGCTGGCGGCCGCCGGGCTCGCCAAGTATTTCCCGATGCTGATGACGGCGGCGGGGACGATCTTCCCGGCCAAGGTCTTCGTGATCGGCGCCGGCGTAGCCGGATTGCAGGCGATTGCGACCGCAAGGCGTCTGGGCGGAAACGTGACGGCCACCGACACGCGCCGGGCCGTAGCGGAGCAGATTCAGAGTCTCGGCGCGAAGTTCGTCGGGGTGGAAGGCGCGGAGGACGCGCAGACCGCGAGCGGCTACGCGAAGGAGCTGTCGCAGGAGTTCTACCGCAAGCAGGGCGAGGTAATCGCCGCCCAGTGCGCGGTCAGCGACGTGGTGATCACGACCGCCCTGATCGGCGGCGTGAAGGCGCCGCGGCTCATCACGCGCGAGATGGTGCAGAAGATGCAGCCGGGGGCGGTGATCGTGGACCTGGCGGCGGAGGGCGGCGGGAACTGCGAGCTGACGGTGCCGGGCGAGACGGTCGTGGAGAACGGCGTGAAGATCATGGGGCCGGTGAACCTCCCGTCCGACATGCCGCGCGACGCGAGCACGCTGTACTCGCGCAACCTGACGGCGTTCGTGCTCGAATTCTGGAAGGACAATCAGTTCAACCTCGATCTGAAGGACGAGATCATCGCCGGGGCGCTCGTGACGCACGAGGGCGAGGTCCGCCACGGGCCGACGCGGAACGCGTTGGCGGCCGGCGGCGCGCCGTAGCGCGGTCGGCGCAGAAAGGAGACACGGCCTTATGCCTCTGCGACCTATGCTCTGGTTGTTGGTGCTCGCGCTAGTCGCCGTGCTGGCGATCGGCGCTTTGGCGCAGGTGACGCCGACCAAGCCGGTCACTTCCGCGCCGGCGGAGCCCGTCACAGCGCCGACTGCACAACCTGCTCCGCGGACTACGCTGCCGGCGCACCCGGAGATCGTGGTACACCCGGCTGCGAAGCCGGCGCCGGCCCGCGGCGAGCACGTCCCGTCGAAAGCGGCCACGCCGGGGGAACCGCCGGCGAACAAGGGACACGGCGAGTCCGCGCTCGATTTCACGTCGATGCTGTTCGTGTTCATGCTGGCGACGTTCATCGGCATCGGCGTGATCCGGCGGGTGTCGCGGCTGCTGCACACGCCGCTGATGTCGCTGACGAATGCGATCTCGGCCATCGCGGTGGTGGGGTCGCTGATGCTGGCGGGCGGGAAGGAGTACCCGATCGGTTACAAGATTGCCGGTGCCGTGGCGATGTTTGCCTCCATGACGAACATTATCAGCGGGTTCCTGATCACGGACCGCATGTTGAAGATGTTCAAGACGCGGGAAAAGGGGGCTAAGGCATGACCGAGCACTTGATCGAGCTCGCCTACCTCGTCGCCACCGCGCTGTTCATCCTCTCGTTGCACTGGATGAGCGATCCGAAGACGGCCCGCCGGGGCGTGTTCGCGGGCATCGCGGCCATGCTGGCGGCGGTCCTGGCGACCTGGGCAAAGCCCGAGGTCGTCAACCACCTGTGGGTCATTCTCCCGATCGCGGTGGCCATCGTGCCCGGCGTGTGGCTGGCCTTGGTGCCGCTCACCGCGGTCCCGCAGCGAACCGCGTTTTCGCACGCGTTCGGCGGTTTGGCGGCCGGCCTGGTCGGCACTGCGGAGTACTTCTTCTGGCTGAACCACGAGCCGTGGAACCTGACGACCTTCCGCATGGTGGCGATCGTCGCCGAGATCATCCTCGGGTACCTGACGTTCACCGGCAGTTTGATCGCGGCCGGCAAGCTCCAGGAGATCAAATGGATTCCGCAACGGCCGTGGGTCTACAAGGGCCAGCAGGCCGTCAACCTGGGCGCGCTGCTCGTGGCGGTGCTGCTGGGCGTGCTCCTGATCGCCAAGCAGGGCAATCTCGGCGCGTGGTCGCCGGTGGTCTTTGGCGCGATCATCCTGTTGGCGCTGAACTTCGGCTGGATGCTGGTGATGCCGATCGGCGGGGCGGATATGCCGACGGTGATCTCGATCCTGAATTCGTACGCGGGTCTGTCGGCGGTCGCAATGGGGTTCGTGCTCGACAACAAGCTGCTGATTACCGCGGGCGCGCTGGACGGGTCGAGCGGCTTGATCCTGTCGATCATCATGTGCAAGGCGATGAACCGCTCGTTCACGAACGTGCTGTTCGGCGCGTTCGGGCAGGTGCAGAAGGCGGCCGCGGCCGGCGAGAAGAGGACGGTCAAGAGCGAGACACCCGAGGGGGCCGCCCAGATCATGGAGCAGTCCAACCTCGTCGTCGTCGTGCCGGGCTACGGCATGGCCGTCGCCCAGGCGCAGCACCGCATTCGCGAGCTGTACGACCTGCTCACGAAGCGCGGCATCGCGGTGAAGTTCGCGATCCACCCGGTGGCGGGCCGGATGCCGGGGCACATGAACGTGCTGCTGGCGGAAGCGGAGATCCCGTACGATCGCCTGGTGGAGATGGACGAGATCAATCCGGAGATGCCGCAGTGCGACGTGTGCCTGGTGGTCGGGGCGAACGACGTGGTGAACCCGGCGGGGCGGCACGACAAGACGAGCCCGATCTACGGGATGCCGATCATCGCCGCCGACAAGGCCAAGACGTGTTTCGCGATCAAGCGGACGATGAACCCGGGCTTCGCCGGCATCGAGAACGAGCTGTACTATGCGGACCACACGTACATGATCTTCGGCGACGCGAAGGCGGTCGTCGGGGAGCTGGTGAAGGCGTTGTCCGGCGGCGGGATGCACTGAGGCACGGTCCGGCCCATTTTGGATTTTGGATTTTAGATTGGAACAGAGCGAAACTTGGCTGGAATGGTGGCGCCGGGCGCAGGTTCGAAACTCGCACGGTACGTGAAGGGCGATGTCCACATCTCAACCGAGACAGTACGGCGGTTCGCCGGCGAGTGGAGTTGGCGGCGACGTGCTCATGACGATCGTCTCCGCGGGGCTGTTCCTGTACGTCGGCTTTGGGATGGGGCTGGTGGGCATCAGCGGCAACGGCATCTATGACGGCTCCGTGACTGCGCTGACCTGGGGAGCCCGCGTCGTCGGCATCGGGATCCTGGTTGTCCTCCTGCTGTCGTACATGCGCGTGCCGGGCGCCCTTGGGCTCGATTCCCTGCTGGCGTTGCTTGCCACCGCGCTGTGCGCCGTTGTCGGGGCAATCTGGCTGGTCTTCAGCGATTGGCAGGGCGTCTTGCTGCTTCTTTTTGCGCTGCTGAACGCCAGCGCTACCAAAAACGCCTGGCAGCGCTGGCGCGGACCGCGCGCAGCGAGCGCGCCCGGCTTCTCCGGCGACCCCCCGCAAGGCGACGCGACATGACCGCGCGGTCCGGCGAGGAAGGCAGCCGGCCCGACCGTGAGCTGGAACGCTACAGCCGGCAGATGCTCTGCGCGCAGATCGGCGAAGCGGGGCAGCGCAGCCTGCGGCGCGCGTCGGTCACGCTCCTCGGTTGCGGGGCCCTCGGCGGCGTCCTGGCCAACACGCTCGTGCGAGCCGGCGTCGGCGCGCTGCGAATCATCGATCGCGACTTCATCGAGCTGAACAACCTGCAACGCCAGACGCTCTTCGACGAGCAGGACATCGCCGCGAACCTGCCCAAGGCCGAGGCCGCGGCCCGCAAGCTGCGCCGCGTGAACTCGGCGGTGGAGACGGACGGGATCGTGGCCGACGTGCAACCCGGCAACGTCGAGGAGCTGTGCGGCGAATCGGACCTGATCCTGGACGGGACCGACAATCTGGAGACGCGGTATCTGATCAACGACGTCGCGGTCAAGCACGGCTTGCCGTGGGTGTACGCCGCGTGCATCGCGACCGAGGGGCTCGTGTTGGCGATCGTGCCGCAGCGTACGCCGTGCCTGCGGTGTGTTTGGGATGTACCGCCGGCGCCGGGCGCGCTCGCGACGTGCGACACGGCGGGGGTGCTGGCGGCGGCGGCGAACGTGGTCGCGAGCCTGGCGGCGACCGAAGCGATGAAGATTCTGATCGGGCGGCCGGAGGAGCTGGCCGGGCTGCTGACGGTGGACGTGTGGACGGGGCGCGTGCAGCGCGTGAACGTGCAGGCCGCCCGCGCGGGGGGCGAATGTCCCTGTTGCCAGCGTGGGCAGTACGAGTTTCTCGGCGGTGAGCGGGCGTCGTCGGCGTGTGTGCTCTGCGGGCGCGACGCGGTGCAGGTGTCGCCGGCCGCGGCGACGCAGGTGAGCTTCCGGTCGATTGTCGGGCGTCTGCCGAGCGCGGCCAAACCGAGCTACAGCGAGTACATGCTGCGGTTTCGCGCGAACGAGCTGATGGTCACGCTGTTTCCCGACGGCCGGGCGATTGTGCAGGGCACGACCGATCCGGCAGTCGCCCGCGGCGTGATTGCCAAGTACGTGGGGACGTGATGCCGGCGCGGCCAGAGCCACCGAGGACCGCACCGGCGGGGCTGGCGCGCGAGAACCCCCGACACTACAGGTACTACGACCTGGTGATGGCGGCGTTTGTCACGGTGCTGCTGTGCTCGAACCTGATCGGACCCGGCAAGGTGTGCCGCGCGGAGCTGGGCACCTGGTTCGGGGCGCCGCGCGGCGTGAGCTTCGGCGCAGGGAACCTGTTCTTCCCGATCAGCTACATTTTCGGGGACGTGCTGACGGAGGTGTACGGCTACGCCCGGGCTCGCAAGGTCATCTGGGCTGGCTTCGGGGGGCTCGTTTTCGCGGCGATCATGGGGCTTTTCGTCGTGCACATGCCCGCGGACGCGGCCGTGCTGTACAACCGCGAGATTCAGCCGGCCCTGGAAACGGTGTTCGGGAGCACGTGGCGCATCGTCGCGGCGTCGATGCTGGCGTATTGGGCGGGCGACTTCGCGAACTCGTACGTGCTGGCGAAGATGAAGATCCTGACCACGGGCCGATACCTGTGGACGCGCACGATCGGCTCGACCATCGTGGGGCAGGCGATCGACAGCACGATCTTCTATCCGCTCGCGTTTTACGACGTGTGGCCGGCCGGCAAGATCGTCAGCATCGTGGCCTTCAATTGCGTGTTCAAGGTGGTTGTCGAGGCGGCCTTTACGCCGGTGACGTATCTGATCGTCAACAACCTGAAGCGTGCCGAGCGTGAGGACTACTTCGACCGGCACACCGATTTCACGCCGTTTTCGCTGCGCGACTGATGGTGCGGCGTGCCGGCCGGGCTCGTCCCGGACCCCGCTGTGAATGCGTCCATGGTGGGCAATTGCCACCAGCGTCCGTTCAGGCTAAAAAAGGGTTTCGGCAGTTGTGCGGTGGCGTCGGGGAGTGCAGCCGGTTTCCGCTGCGGAACGGAAAGGCGCTGGAACGGGCCGATATGCGTTTTCGCGAGCTGGGCAACACGTGCGTCTTCGGGCTCCAGTGGGGCGATGAGGGGAAGGGCAAGGTCGTCGACCTGCTGCTGGAGGACTTCGACGTTGTCGTGCGCTACTCGGGCGGTGCCAACGCCGGTCATACGATCGTCGTCGACGGGCAACGGTTCGCGCTGCACCAACTGCCCAGCGGCATCCTGCGGCCGAACGTGCTCAGCATCATCGGTCCCGGGGCGGTGCTCGACCCCGCCGTGCTGCTCGGCGAAATCGCATCCTTGCGGTCGCGCGGCGTGCAGATCGGCGACAACCTGCGGGTGAGCGACCGAGCCCACCTCGTGTTCCCGTACCACCGCCGGGAAGACACGCTCGCCGAGGCGGCGGCCCGGGTGGGCGAGAAGCTGGGCACGACCGCCCGCGGTATCGGGCCGTGCTATGCGGACAAATACGCCCGCTACTGGGCGATCCGCGCCGGCGACTTGCATCCAGCCGGGCGATTCCGCGAGCGACTGGCCGCGGTGGTGGCCCACAAGAACTCCTACCTCGCGGCGGTGTACGGGACGCGCGAGTTGCTCGACGCCGACCGCCTGGCCGAGGAGTATCTGCAATTCGCCGAAGAGCTGCGGCCGTTCCTGTGCAACACGACCGTCCTTCTGCATGGGCTCATGAAACAGGGGCGTCGAGTACTGTTCGAGGGGGCGCAGGGCAGTCTGCTCGACATCGACCACGGCACGTACCCGTTCGTCACCAGCGCCAGTGCCGGCAACGGAGGGGTCGTGAGCGGGGCGGGCGTGCCGCCGACCGCGATCCGCGCCTCGATCGGCGTCATTAAGGCCTACGCGACGCGCGTCGGCGCGGGCCCCTTCCCGACCGAGCTACGGGATTCGGTTGGGGAGACGATCCGCCAGCGCGGCAACGAGTACGGCACGACCACGGGTCGCCCGCGCCGCTGCGGGTGGTTCGACGCCGTCGCCGCGTCATACGCAGCCATGTTCAGCGGACCGACCGGCTTGGCCGTCCTGCACCTGGACACGCTGTCGGGGTTCGAGGAGGTCAAGGTCTGTACGGCGTACAAGACGGGCGGCGTGCGGCTGAGCGAATTCCCGGCCGACGTGCACGTGTTGGACGAGGTCGAGCCGGTTTACGAGACGCTGCCCGGCTGGAGCGAGGACATCGTGGGTTGCCGGCGGCTGGCGGACCTGCCGGCGGCGGCCCGCGATTACCTGCGCGTGCTCGGCCAGCGGCTGGGCGCTCCGGTGCGTATGGTGGGTGTGGGCCCGGCCCGCGACCAGGTCATCTTTGTCGAGGACGGCGTGTAGCGATGCCGACCAAGCCCCCGCTTGATCCCGTACAGGTCCTCGGACTGCCGCGCGAGGCGCTGCCGCGCCACATCGCCATCATCATGGACGGTAACGGGCGCTGGGCGTGCCAACGCAAGCTGCCGCGGATCGAGGGCCATCGCCACGCGGCCGAGGCCGTCCGCGAGGTGGTGACGCAGTGTGCCCGTCTGGGCATTTCGTGCCTGACGCTCTACAGCTTCAGCCTCGAGAACTGGAAGCGGCCCCGCGACGAGGTGAACGGCCTGATGGCGCTCTACGCCCAGTACCTGGCGTCGGAGCGGCAGGAGATCATGGACAACGATGTCCGCGTCGTGCAGATCGGGCGGCGGGCCGGACTGCCGCCGAGCGTCCTGCGCGAGCTGGACACCACCATTGGGCTCAGCCAGGCGAACAAGGGATTGACGCTGTGCCTGGCGCTCAATTACAGCGCGCGGGCGGAAATCACCGACGCGGTGCGGACGCTCGCGGAACGCGTGCAGCGCGGCGAGCTGCCCCCGGCGGACATCGGCGAGGAGACGATCACCGCGGCGCTGTACACCGCCGGCCTGCCGGACCCCGATCTGGTCGTCCGTACCGCCGGCGAAATGCGGATCAGCAACTTCTTGCTGTGGCAGATCAGCTATGCCGAGCTGTACGTGACCCCGGTGCTGTGGCCGGATTTTCGTGCGCAGGATTTGTATGATGCCATCCAGGCTTATGTTCGGCGGGAACGGCGGTTCGGCGACGTGGGCGCGACGCCCTAGCACAAGACGACTGGCGGGCAGCGAATTCAGGCAGGGCCCGTGCTGCGAGTACGATTGATCGTTGGCATATCGTTGGCCGCGGCGCTGGTGGCGCTGCTGTATGTGGACGGCCGGCTTGCGGCGCGACTGACGCCGGTGATTCGACTGCCGGGATCGAGCGTGGACGTTGGCCCGTGGCTGTACAACGGGGCGATCAGTACCGCCATCGTGCTCGTGCTCACCGTCGGCGCCGCGCACGAGCTGGTGCGGCTGGCGCGGGTCCGGGGCTATCGTCCGTTTGGTCTCACGGCCTGCTTCTTCGCCGGGGTGCTGGTCGTGGGGCCGTACATCTCGGCGAACCTGGCGCCCGTGACCGGGGGGTATGACGCGTCGTGGGGGTTGCTGTGGCTGGCGATCGCGCTCGCGTACGTGTTCCTCCTTCAGGCCGTCCGCCATCGCACGGAGAACGCGCTGGAGAACGTGGCGATCACGATCTTCATCGTGCTCTACGCCGGCGGGCTGGCGAGCTTCCTGACCAAGCTGCGGATGGAAGTGGGCGGGGCGACGGGCGTGGCGGTCGTCGTGTTCTCCATCTTCGTTGTCAAGATGACGGACGTGGGGGCGTACTTCGTCGGGGGCGCCTTTGGGCACCGCAAGCTGATTCCCTGGCTGAGTCCGAAGAAGACGTGGGTGGGGTTCTGGGGCGGCCTGGGGACCGCGCTGGTTTGCGCCCTGGTCATTGGGCGCTGGCTGCACGCCTCCGGCCTGGCGCGGATTGAGGAGCGCTACGTGACGTATCCCTGGGCACTACTGGTTCTTGGCCTGCTGCTCGGGATCTTCTCCGTCGGGGGCGACCTGTGCGCCTCGCTGTTAAAACGCGACGCGCACGCCAAGGACTCGGGGCGGGCGCTGCCGGGCCTCGGCGGCGTGCTCGACATCCTCGATTCGCCGCTGCTGGCCGCCCCGGTCGCGTGGCTGTTCTGGACGCGGGTGTTCCACGTCGTGGCATGATCCGTCGCCGGGCGGAGCATACGCCCGTGTCGGCTTGGGATTCGCTAGCCACGCGCCGCGAAGTAGCAGATCAGCACTAGCGCCCCCAGCAGCACGCGGTAAACGACGAACGGCGTGAAGCGGTATCGCCGGACGTAGCCGAGGAAGGTCGCCACCACCAGCAGGGCCATCAGGAACGCCGCCGCGCTGCCCACGAACAGCAAGCCGAGGTTGGCCCCGCCCAGCTCGTGCCAGTGCTTCTTCAGCGTGTAGACGGTCGCACCCAGCATGGTCGGAATGGCCAGGTAGAACGAGAACTCCGTCGCGACCCGCGGCGTGAGGCCCAGGCACATGCCCCCCATGATCGTCGCGGCGGCGCGCGACACGCCCGGCCACATGCTGACGCATTGGATGAGCCCGATGAGGAATGCTTGCGGCAGCGTAATGTGGCTGAGATCCTGGGGCATCTGCCGGCGACACCGGCGGTCGATGAACTCCATGATGACGGCGCCGACGATCAGCGCGCCGGCGACCGCCAGCGGCATCGTCTCGAGGACATCCAGGCGTTTCTTCAACAGGACGGCCAGGATGACGGTGGGGATCATCGCCACGACGAGCTTCGTGAGCAGGTTGTCCCGCACGATGGCGGCCAGGCTCTGCGGCCCAGGGCCGCCACCGACCGCGTGACCGCGCCGGCGCCGCCACAGTACCGCCAGCGGGTCCACGATCCGCCGCCACAGGTCGCGCCAGAAATACAGGATCACCGCCAGAATGGCAGCGAATTGGCTGACCCAAAGCAGGATGCTCCACGGTGCCTGGTCGCCGTCCAGGCCAAGCACGCGCTCCGCCAGGATGAGGTGTCCGGTGCTGGAGACGGGCAGGAACTCGGTCAGCCCTTCCACAATGCCCAGAATGATCGCTTTGAGAATGTCCACGTCAGCCTCCTGCGGCGTGGGTTGTAGCCAAATGCAGGCCGAGCCAACTCGCCAGCGGCGTCGCGCGCCAGAGCAGTTGCCCGACGAGGTTGGCATACAGGCCGGCAAACAAATCGTCCGTCAGAATGCCCCAGCCGGCGGGCAGCCGCTCCGCCTGGCGCGCCGGCGGCGGCTTGATGATGTCGAAGATGCGGAAGAGCACGAACTGGCCGCCGGCGACGAGCACGAAGGCCCACGTTTCGGCGGTCAGGCTGGCGGGAAGCACGAGCAACGCGACCCACTGCCCGGCGAACTCGTCGAGCACAAACTGTTTCGGGTCGTTGTCGCGAAAATACTCCACCGCCCATTCGCCCCACGCGACCGAGACCACGCTCGCCGCGAGAATGCCGGCGACCGTGATCGCCTCCAGGCCCCAGCGCGGCGCCTCCGTGTGGCCGAGTGCGATCCAGATCGTGGCGAAGACGACGAGCGCGACGAGCGACCCCCACGTGCCGGACACGTACGGTCCATAGCCGCTGCCCAGCACGGTGATGCAGGCAGTCTTCAGTCGCTCCAGGCCGCGACTCAAGGGGTGCTCCCCGGGGTCGGGTCCGTTGGCCGTGTGGGCGGACCCGGCGGTGCCGTGGGCGTGAGGCCGGCGGCGTTGGGTTGTGCGGGCTCTGGAGCGAGCAGGGCGCGGGCGCGGCGCAGATAGGCCAGGGCCGACGCCGCAGTGAAGATCACCGTGATCCAGACGCACGCGGTTCGGACGGGCTCGGCCGCGGCGACGTTCCACGCCAACTGCGCGAGGATTACGCACACGGTGGAGGATTGCACGAACATCTTCACCTTGCCGGCCCAGGAGGCGGCAAATTCCTGGCCCTCGGCTTCGGAGTGCGCGCGGACCGCGGAGACCAGCAGCTCGCGCGTCAGGATGACGACGACCATCCACGGGCGCACGTCGGTGAGGTTGATGTTGTGGGCTGAGTCCCAGAAATGCTGACTGGCGAACAGCACGAATGCGCCGCACACCATCACCTTGTCGACAACTGGGTCCAGGATGCGTCCGAGCGAGGTGACGGAGTGCGTCATCCGCGCCAGCAGCCCGTCGAGGATGTCCGTGACCGCCGCCACCAGGAAGATCCAGAAGCAGATTTGCAGCAGCCAACGCTGCTGGTCGAGCTGGGCGGGATTGAACCAGGACAGGAGCGCAAGGAACACGATAGCCAGCCCCAGCCGGCCCAGCGTGATCTGGTTGGGTAGGTTAATCACCATTCGGGCGGACGCGCGCCTCCAGTGCCGCCGCAGTGTAACGTGCCCCCGGGCGGGGCAAAAGCGCTTTCGTTTTCCGGGGCGGGCCGGAGGGCGGCGGCACAACGTCAACGGGCCCTGCTCTCCCGGCCAACCGGGCATAGTGGGCCGCGACAAGTGGTTTCAATTGTGTCGTCGGCCATCGATGTGGATGACACTGCCTTCTATCCCCACCCGACCACCGTGGCGTGGGGCCCCCGCGCGAGCGATCCTCGCCCCGGGGGCCCGGTCTTCTCTGCTCCCGACCGATTTGCCCGCGCCGCACTTTTTCTCAAGGCTGCGGCGGGTTGGACTGCGGCGGCCTGGATATACTGCCGGAATGATCGCTCTGTTGACCACCTGGGTGACGCTGCAGAAGGCTTGGCTACGAAGCCTTCGGGAGCTGCCGGCAGGAGCCCGTCCCAATCCGCAGGTTGTCGCGATGGTAAGCCAAGGCTCGCTCGCGTCGGACGCGGCCACCTCCAAAGCACGGAGCATGCTGGACACGCTGCGCGGGTTTGGCGTGAAGGCGATCCCGGCCTGCGCAACCTTGGCCGGCGACTATGGCCATAGCTATGAGTCGTGGTTTGACTCGAAGTTATGGGCCCGAATGGCCGAGACGCTCGCCCGCTGGGCGCAAGCCCGCACCGCGGACGACGCACGCGTCGCGATCGACCTGGAGCCGTACTGGGACCGCGGGCCGCGCTTTCCGAAACGCTGCGAACCGAACGGCGCTCCCAGCCACGACGATTACCGTTTAGCGACCGCCATGGCACCGTTCATCGCGATGATTAAGCACGAAGGCATCACGCCCTGGCTGCTGCCGGGCGGGATCGAGTACCTGCCAACGTGGCACATTGCCACGGCGTGCCCGGACACGGTGCTGCTGGACGAGACCACCTATTCCTGCCCGATCGAGCCGCTGGCCTGGGAAAACTACGAGACGCGCAAGCCGGCCATCGAGGCCCTGCGACGCGGTTACCTTCCCGGGTTCTTTGGCGCGGCCCTACGCAGCCCGGCGTTCCAGGCGGAATTACAGCGGAGGGGGATCGGCGACTATTGGATCTACTTCCAGTCCGAAGACCACGAGTGGCAATTCTGGGAGCCCGGCTGGGCAGAACGGACCGACGGACTGCCGACGAGCAAGCCCGCCCCGTGACCGGCGCTGCATGCCGCACGCCTTTCTTGCTCAGCGAGCGTAAGAACCGCGCCGCGTAGGATTCGAACCTACAACCTTCGGCTCCGTAGGCCGATGCTCTATCCAGTTGAGCTAGCGGCGCTGCGCGTCAACGCTGTCCGACGACACCCAACGAGCCCGATGAGCACGGCGCTCTGGCCGGCCGGCAGGTTCGTTGGCCGCGGGGCCATGCCCGGAACTGGATTCGAACCAGCACGAGGTTAACCCTCACCAGGCCCTCAACCTGGCGCGTCTGCCAATTCCGCCATCCGGGCGTTGGGCGCGCGAAGGCGTTTACCACCCTCACGCGCATCAGTCTAAGACGCGTCGCTGCGCCCGTCAACGTCATCGAGCGGCCCGCGGCCCTTGGGCCGCCACGCTCAAACCAGTATAGTGGCCGACATGGCGAGGAAACACGCGATCCGTGGCGCGCTGGCTCTCGCGGCCGCGCTGGCGCTCGGCGGGTGTCAACACGCCGCGGAGCGCCGAGCGGCTCCGCCGGACGCGCGGAGGCCGATCATCAAGACGGAGGCCGAGCTGGCCGCCGAGCGTGAGGAGCGGATTCGCGCGGGACAGGTCGTTCCGACCAGCGCGCCCGTGCTCTTGGGGGCGGAGCGCGTCGCCGCAGCCCGGCGGGCGCTCCCGTCGCCGGTCCAGCCGACCCCCGGTGCGATCGAGGGCGACATCCTGATGGTCAACAAGTCGGTGCTGACCGTCGCAGAGGTCTTGTACCCGCTGGCGGAGCGCATCGAGGAAGCCCGCCGGACGCAAACCCCGGGCGGGTTCCGCGAGCGGGTTCGGAGCCTGATACGCGAGGAGACCCGCCGCCAGATCGGCACGCTGTTGATCTACGCCGAGGCGATGGCAGGATTGCCGGAGGAGCAGCGCAAGTCGATCGAGAAGGCGGTGATGAAGGAGATCGACAACCTCATCGCCCAGGATTACGGCGGCAGCTCGGCCCGGTTCAAAGCCCACTTGGCCGACTGCGGACTGACGCTGGAGCAGTACCGCGACGCGTTACAGCGCGACCTGGTCGTGCGCCAGTACATGCGGGAGAAGCTGACGATCCAAATTCAGGTGCGGCGTGACGAACTCCTGGCGTATTACCGTCAAAACAGCACGCAGTATGAGACGCCCGAGACCCGCGAGTTGCTGGTCGTCGAGATTCCGTTCGCGAACTTTCTGCCCGCAGGCCTGTCGTGGGACGCGGCGGACAAGACGGTCCGCGCCACGACGAAGCTGGCCGCGCTGCGCAGGGCCCGCGAGGCCGACGCCGCCCTCGACCAGCAGCCGTTTGCGGAGGTCGCCCGAACGTACTCCGGCGGGTCTCACGCGGAGCAGGGCGGATCGTGGGGCCTGATCGCGCGGCCGCTCCAGCCGCCGTACGACCAGGTCAGCAAGCTGATTTTCGAATACGAGTCTGGGCAGCGCAGCGCGCCGCTGGAGGGCGAGACGGGGTACTTCATCGTGCAGTGCGGGCGGATCGAACCCGCCAGCCGCCGCTCCTTCATGGACGTCCAGGATGAGATCCGCCAGGAGTTGACGGAACGGAAGTACGCCCGCGTATCGGCGGACTACGTGCTGAAGCTGGCCGAGAACGCCACGGTATCGGCGATCGATCCCTTCGTGGCCGCAGCCACCCAACGGGCCGAGCAGCACGGTGCGCACGCCGCCGCCGGGGCCGGCAAGGAGTGACGGGCGCGTCGGGACCAACACCGTCCTGGAGGGGCCGGCCGGTGGACTGGTCCCCCCGGCGCGGCGTGGCCGCTACAAATCTGGAACGCGCCCTAGGCACGGTCGGGGAAAACGGCTAACATGACGGATTGAACTCGAAAGGCACGCCTGGGGCGTGCACGTTCGGGGCCGTGTGACCGGCGTGTGGGTGGCGGCCGGTTCAGCGACCTGTAGGTTTTGGTATGCGCCCTTAACGGGCGCCTCGACGGGTCGCCGGCGCGGCCCATTTTTGTTGGTCGGCGCCGCACGGCAGGATGACGAGTTATGAACCAGGAACTGATGCGCATCATCGACAGCATCTGTCGCGATAAGAACATCGAGCGCGACTCGCTCATCGGGGACATCGAAGCGGCGATGACCGGTGCACTGCGCAAACACTACGAGACGGCCGAGCAGGTGGAAGTCAAGCTCGACATCGGCAGCGGCGAGATCAGGGCGACCGTCGACGCCCAACCCGTGGACGTCCGCGTCCTCGGGCGGATCGCGGCCCAAACCGCCAAGCAGATGATCATTCAAAAGACCCGCGACCGCGAGCGCACCAGCATTTTCGACGACTTCACGGCCCGCCGCGGCACGATCGTGACCGGTACCGTCATCCGGGCCGAGGGCGGAAACTTGCTCGTGAACGTCGGCCGGACCGAGGGCTTCCTGCCGCGCAGCGAACAGATCCCAGGCGAAACCCACGCCTCCGGCGAGCGGTTGCGCGCCCTGGTGCTCGAGGTGCGCGACCAGCCCAACCAGGTCAAGGTCATCCTCTCACGCTCCCACCCCGAATTCATCCAGCGCCTGTTCGAGCTGGAGGTGCCCGAGGTGGCCGAGCACGTCATCGAGATCAAGGCCCTCGCCCGCGAGGCCGGCTATCGCACCAAGGTCGCCGTCAGCAGCATCGACTCCAAGGTCGACGCGGTTGGGGCCTGCGTCGGCGTCCGCGGCAGCCGGATCAAGAACATCGTCGAGGAGTTGGGCGGCGAGAAGATCGACATTGTCCGCTGGAACGAGTCGAGCCAAATCCTGATCCAGAACGCGCTCAAGCCGGCCGAGGTTCAGGAGATCGCCCTGTGCTTCGAGCTCGACCGGGCCACCGTGGTCGTCCCCGAGGACCAGCTCTCGCTGGCGATCGGCAAACGCGGGCAGAACGTGCGCCTCGCGGCCCGCCTGACCGGCTGGAGCGTCGATATCCTCACGCCTCCGGAATACAACAAGCACCTCGAAAACCTTGAGCAGACGCTCAAATCCGTGCCCGGCGTCGATGACGTGCTCGTCGACAAGCTGATCGCCTTCGGCTGCGTGTCCGTCGCCGACATCGACGAGATCGGCGCCGAGCCGCTCGTGAAAGAGCTGGAGCTCGACGCAGAGTTGGCCGCGCGGGTCGTGGAAGCGTGCGGCGAAGAGGCCATCCGCCTGGAAGAGGTGCGCGAGGCCGAGGCCAAGGCGAAAGCGGAACAGGCCCGGGCCGCCATCGCGGCCGCCGCCACAGGGGCTGTGGGGGCCAGCGTGTCGGCGTTCGTCGCGGGGACGGTGGACCCAGCGTCCCCGGTGGAAGTCGAGGCCGGCACGATCCCGGTTGACGAGACGCTCACTGCGTCCACCTTGGGCACGGAGCCGGACACGCCCCCCGGCGAGGCAGCGCCGCCGGCCGTATCGGAAGACGCGACTCCGCCGGACGAGGAACCCCAGATCGTTTGACGCTCATGCCGCGCAGAGGCACCGCGCGCCGCGAATTCCGCGGCTCAGGTGGATATCGGTTCCAGCAAGTCAATTCGCTAGCTGGTCAGGCGCGCTTCGGCCGCGCGCAGCTCCTGCTCTGCCAGTTCCCGCTGGGCCGGCTGGCGCAGGCCGGCCAGAGCCTCGCGCAGATAACGGGCGGCCCGCGCATCGTCATGCAGGTAGCGGCTGCAAATGAGCCCGAGGAACAAACGCACTTCCGATGCCTCGCCCGCGGCGGGGTAGGCGCCGAGAAAGGCCTCGTAGGCGGCCGCCGCCTCGGGATAGCGCCGCGCCTGGGCCAGGTAGTTGGCCACCTCGACCTGCTGTGCGGCGGACAGGACGTGCCCTGGGTCCAGGGACATGAGCTGCTCGTGGGCGGCCAGCGCCGCCTGGGGATCGTGCCCGGCTAAATGCGTGGTGATGTCCTCGCGCAGTTGCTCCACCGGCGTCAGCGCGACCATGTCGATGGGCCGCGAGTCGAGCTCCTCGACCTCGATCGGGCGCGCCCGAACGGGAGCTCCGATGACCGGTACGCCGCTCCAGCCGCGCCGCCGGCCCAGGCGTTGCCATAGGGCCACGATGTCAAACTGGGTGCGGGGCACGGCCCGCACCAGCAGCAGGCTCAGGGCCACGGCAAACCCGAACGCGTACCCGCCGAGGTGCGCCGAATGGGCGACGTTCAGCGCGGCGCCCTGGTCGAAGCGCGGGGCGATGATGTTGTCCCAGAGGATGATCTTGAACACGATCAGGAGCGTCGCGGGCACCTGAAACGTAAAGACAAAGAACATCCACACGAGCATGGTGATGTGCACGCGGGGGAACAGGGCCAGGAAAGCGGTCGTCACGGCCGCGATCGCTCCCGACGCGCCGATGAGCGGGTTCTCCGCCCCTAGCGTGAACGCACAGCCCGCGAACACCCCGCCCGCCACGTAAAAGAGCACGTAGCCGAGCGACCCCATCCGGTCGCACACCGCGTTTCCGAAGATCCACAGGAACAGCATGTTCCCGGCCAGGTGCAGCCAGTCCCCGTGCAGAAACTGGTACGTGATGTACTGGTGCAGGGCGGGCCGGGCGGCGTCGAGTGCGAAGTACGTCTTGATGTACGCCCCCAGCTCGTCGCTCAGTCGATTCCCCAGGACGTCCGTGAAGAGGAAGACCAAGACATTCACGCCGATCAGCGCGTAATTCCCGAAGGGCACGCGCGGGGTGCGAACATCCGTTCCAATCGGGATCAGCATCGTCGCGTCCGGGCCGGGTGAACTCTCCGCCACATGCGGAGATTCCGCCTTACACAGCCAACACGCCGCGCGAACGTCGATGGCGCGGCGTACGACGATACTAGCCCGGCACGCGCTCCGATGCCACCCGGGCTGACGTCGCCACCGCAGCCTGCGGCCCGATCGCGCTATTCCGCGCTCGAGCCCGGTGTCGCCGTTTGGGGAGGCGGTTTCGGCTCCTCGTCCGTGGCTGCCGGCGGGCCGAAGGGCGTGGCCGGGGCGAAGGTGTGTTCGTCCAGCGGGTCCGTGCGGATATTCCGAAATAGCGACGTGCGGGTGACCACCTGGAGAAGGTCGCCGGACGCGGAATATGCGGTCTGTGAGGCGACACGCTTGCGAAGCCAACCCGCTTCGGCGTCTATCCAGAGTCGATGACGCGTGTGGAGCGAGTTGGGCCGGTGTGCGCCGGTCTCGCTGGAGACGACGTAGCACTCGTGGCCGTCGACCACCTCGCGACCCTCGCAGCGACCCGCGCGAACCCGGCCGGACAGGTATCGAACCGCCCGGGTATCGCCTCCCAGCCAGCTTTGGATCAGGTTTCCAACCAAACAACCGTCGAAGTCGGCTGCATCGGCCAACAGGATGTCGCGCCCACGCTGCGGATCGCGCTCCGGGTGCTGCACTTGCCGCGTGGCCGCCGCTTCCGTGACGGCTGTCCCATCGTCGACAAAGTCCAGCAGGTGCTCGCCGCTCTTGGACCGGTAGATCTCGGTGCGCAGTCGGCCGGGCGCCATCCTCGTGATGGCCCAGGCAACCTCGCGAGGTGCAGCAGGCTCCCTGCCCGGCTTGGTTCCCTCCTGCCAGACGGTCATGTCGAAGGATAGGTACCCGGCGTTTTCGTAGGCCGCGACCACGCGCTGTGCAAGCTGTTCCAGGTCAACGGCTTCCGCAGATTCCGGCACCCCCGCGCGGGCCTCACCCGTGCGCGCCGTCCCGTCGCTCGGACTACGTGTCTCCATTGGTCGAGGCTCCCGGCGCGGGCGCGTCATGGCCGAACCCCGCGCGCACAACGATCCGCCGCCTCCAACAGCCTGCTCCGTACGCCCGCCGGAAGCGTCGCCGCGTTTCCGCCGCGCAGCCGTTGCAGCATGGTCGGGCCCCCCGCGGCCAGCACGCGACCGAAATGATCCCAGTCAGGCGTACCGCGGTCCAGCAGCGTCGTGTCGCCCACGTCGAGCCCCGCCGGCCACCCGCTGGACCAGTGACCCGTGCGGGCGTCGAAGCGGCCCAATACCGTGTACGCCAGGGCACGCACCCAGGGCGGCTGGTCCGTCGCCTCACGCCACAACTCCAGTTGCGGGCGCAGCGCCTCGTCGTCACGCACCGCTGCGATGACCAGCGCCGCGGCCACCGCCGGATAGTCCGGCTGACGCTGCCCGGGGCTCAGCAAGGCGTGGATGCGCGGCGTGGATCCGAGGCCGCCGGCCAGCCAGCGCTCTAGTGCCGGCAACGCTGGGCTCCACCCGTCTTGCAGTGCGCGCAGCAGCTCCTGCTCGAGCTGGCGCTCCGCCGTCACGGCGCGGTACGTGAACACCGGCGGCGTGGGGTAGGGTTCCTGGCACACCGGCGCCATGCCGGGGTGCGCCCACTGCTCGGCCGCCGCGATCTCCGCCGTGGTCACGTCCAGCGGGTTCCGCCGCGCGACCGGTCCGAACAGCTTGCCGCGGAGCTGAGCCAGCACCCAGGTCAGCCGCTGCTGGTCCACGCCGTCGCAGGTCGGCAGCAGCTCGCCGAGCGTGTCGCACACCTGTTGACTCGCACTGCGGTACTGCGGCACGTTGTAGAGGGCCATGCCCGCCGCCGCCCGCGCCGCCGGCGAGCCCCGCTGGGCCACGCGTTTCATCACGTCGCGCGGCGCGCGGATGTCTTCCGGCTTGAAGGTCAGCGTGCTGTCCAGCGGTTTGGCCAGCGCGAACAGCGCGGTGAGAAGGGAATTCCCGGGCCCTTGCCCGAGCCAGCACCAGCTCTCCCAGTAGGCTTCCGCGAGGCGCTCGAACACCAGATTATCGGGGTCCTGCCCCAGACGGCGCAGACCGTCGGCACAGCGCGTCAGCTCCATCTGCCCGCGCGCGAGCACAAGGCCGGCGGCCGGCTCGCGATCCGCGTGGGCGACCTCTACGAGGCGGATCAGGAACATGAGCCGCTGCAGTTCGTCGAGCCAGGTGCGGGCCAGATCGTCCAGCACGCGTGCGTCACCCAGAATCGCCCGCGCCTGCAGCGCGGCCTCGCGCAGCCCGGGCTCCTGTTGGCACCGTGCGAGCGTCTCCAACCACGATGCCACGGCCGCCGAATGCGACGCGCCGTGGCGAACCAGAAGATCGATCGCGGCCAGGCGGTTGCCCACCGCCTGCGGCCCGGCGGCCGGGTGGTCGAGGGAAGCTCGGAGCGCGTCAGCGATCGCCGACGCGGCCCGCATCTCAACCCCCGCGAGGCGCTGCAGGGCTGCGGTGCGCTGTGCCGCATCCGTCGCGTTGAGCAGCTCGTCGGCCAGCTCGGGCGCCGGGAGCGGCTCAGGCGTCGTCGGGGCGAACGTCGTCGTGACCGGCCGGGCACGGATGCGATAGACGGCGACGCCCACGGAAATGAGCACCGCCAGCGCGAGCACGCCGCACGCGACCAGCACCCAGAACCGTGCGGGTACAAGCCGCAGGCGCCGCTTCCACGACAGACGCCGGCCATCGACGAGATCGGTGAAGCAGTGGCGGCAGTAATCGCCGAGCGGGGCGACCTCTGCGCCGCACCGCGGACAGCGGGCGAGCGTGCCGTGCAAATCGGTCGCCTCCGGGACCGCGGCGCTCGGCAGCGGGGCGTTGAACGCGCCGCCGCAGTCCGGACACGTCGTGCGCAGCCCGGCGGACTTATCTCCGACCACGAGTACGTGTCGGCAGTGCGGACAGCGGATCCTCAGCGGCATGGCCATTCTCCCGGCGGCCGCGCGGCCACGGGCGCTTCGTCAGTTTTAGTTGGCCGCCCCGCCAACATCAAGCGGACCGGCGGGTTAGCGGGGTTCCGCGACGCTCTCGGCCGGGGTGTCCGCGTGGCCGCACGTCAGGCGGGGCGGTAGAATCCGGCGACTTCTTGCCGCCCACACGATGGAGGGTGCGCTCGTGCTGCCCGACACAAACGCCCCGGACTTCATGCAGCTTGCGGAACTGCTCACTGAGGACGAGCGGCAAGTGCAGGCCGCCGTCGCCCGTTTTGTTGACGAACGGGTCCTGCCCATTATTCCCGACTGCTTCGAGCACGAGCGTTTTCCGACCGAGTTGGTGCCGGAAATGGCCGCGCTGGGCCTGTTCGGGCCGACGTTCAAGGACTACGGCTGCGCCGGCCTCAGCAACGTCGCCTACGGCCTGATCATGCAGGAACTTGAGCGCGGCGATAGCGGATTGCGTAGCTTCGCGTCCGTCCAGAGCGCCCTGGTGATGTACCCCATCCACCGCTATGGGTCGGACGAACAGAAACAGCGTTGGCTGCCGGCGATGGCCAAGGGAGAGGCCATCGGCTGCTTCGGCCTGACCGAGCCCGACGGCGGCTCCGATCCCGGCACCATGAAGACCCACGCAAAAAAGGCCGGCGGCGACTGGGTCCTCCAGGGCGCCAAAATGTGGATCACCAACGGCACCGTCGCCGACGTCGCTGTCGTGTGGGCCCATACGGACGACGGCGTCCGCGGCTTTCTGGTCGAAAAAGGCACGCCCGGCTACACCGCCCGCGACATCCGGCACAAGTTCTCGCTGCGGGCGTCGGTCACGTCGGAGCTATCCTTCGACAATTGCCGGGTGCCGGAGCGGAACCGCCTGCCGCTGGCGGACGGGCTGGCGGCGCCGCTGAGCTGCCTGACGCAGGCCCGCTACGGCATCGCGTGGGGCGCAATCGGGGCGGCACAGGCCTGCTACCGCGAGGCCCTGGCGTTCGCCCGGCAGCGCGTGCTATTCGGCGCGGCCCTGGTCAAAAAGCAGATCGTCCAGCAGCGGCTGGCGAACATGGCCCGCCGGATCGCGACCGCACAATTGCTGGCGTGGCAGCTTGGGCGGCTGAAGGACGCGGAGAAGCTGCATCACACGCAGGTGTCGCTGGCCAAGTGGAACAACGTTCGCATGGCCCTCGACGTGGCCCGCGACGCCCGCGACCTGCTCGGTGCCGGCGGCATCACGGTCGAACAGTGCCCCGTCCGCCACATGCTCAACCTCGAGAGCGTCATCACCTACGAGGGCACCGAGACGATCCACCAACTCATCGTCGGCCGCCAAATCACAGGCGAAGACGCGTTCTGACGACGCGATCGGCGCCGGCCGCTACAGCGCGGCGCGCTCGACCCGCCCAAACACCGTGAACTCGCACCCCACCGCGCTCGCGCGGCTGACCTCGACCTCCGGCAGCGTGACGCGCCAGCGTTTCTTGTCGCGCGTGCCGAGCACGACGAGCGGCCCGCGCTCGCCCTCGTGCAGCGGCTGGTGCGTCGTCATCGACCCGTGCGGATCGTCGCTGTCTGCGTTGTACAGCGTGACCGCCAACACCTCGCCCACCGTCCGCCCCGCAAACGTCACTTCCGGCTGAATGTACGCTTCGGTTGCCATGCGGCGCAGTGTCCGCGAGCGGGCCCGGCCGATCAAGGGCATCACGGCGTGCTGAATCCGAACCGCCACTGTGAGGGAGCCGAGGCGCCGCGCACACCAACTCCCCCGCTGCCATCTTGGACGCATCGAGGCAGTACAATGTGGAAAGGGAATCGCGATGATGAGACTCGCCCGACGGCAGCAATCGCTCCTGCGGCAAGCCGGCTCGGCGACGTGCATCGTTCTGACGAGCGTCATCCTGTTGAGCATGGTCTGGTCGCTGAGCTACGCGGGTCCGACGCTCTTCCTCAGTCTCGACCGCGGCTCGATCTTCTTCTCGATGCGTTCCAACCCGAGCCCGGAGGGCTGGTCGCTCACGCTGGCCAGCACGGCCCCACGCTTCCTGTTCAATCTGTTCCCGTCCGTCGGCGGTACGCCGCCGCGGTACACGTGGCGCGGCTACATTCCGCTGTGGATTCCGCTCGCGATCGTCGCCCTGGCGACCGCCGCCCTATGGTGGCGCGAACGCCGACCGTTTCCGCCGGGTCGCTGCCCAACATGCGGCTACAACCTCACCGGCAACGTCAGCGGGCGCTGCCCGGAATGCGGCCACGCGGTGTGACGACGTGCGGCACGCGGCGCTACGCGCGCCGCGGCGCGTGCCGTATGATGCCGGGACTCGGTGCGTCAAGGACGCCCCCTTATGGAATCGGTCCGCACAGCGGACCCTACGAGGGTTCTTATGGCTGCCACTTCGCAATACGCCGCCGCGAGCGCCGAGGCCGGCCGCCGCGGCCCGGATGTTCGGTCCGACTGCTGGGTCAAGATCACGCTGGCGACCACCGGCGGGATCAACCTGCAAGTCAAGACCAAGGTCGAGGTCATGTACGGCGCGGCGGTCCGCCGGCTCGTCCACGACGTGCTCACGGCCCTCGGCGTGGCGCACGCGACGGTCGAGATGGAGGACGCCGGCGCCCTGCCGTTCGTGCAGATGGCCCGGCTGGAAGCCACGGTGCGACGGCTCGTCCCGCAGGGGGCTGCGGCCGTATCGGCCGTGCCCGAATACCTCCCGGAGTTCGTCGCCGGTGCCCAGCGGCCGACCGAGCGCGAGCGTTTCCGCCGGTCGCGCCTCTATCTCCCCGGCAACGAGTCGAAATTCATGCTCAACGCCGGCCTGCACGAGCCCGACGGCGTGATCCTCGACCTGGAGGACAGCGTCGCGCCGCCGATGAAGGACGAAGCCCGGCTCATGGTGCGAAACGCGCTACGGAGCATTGATTTCAAGGGCTCGGAGCGGATGGTCCGCATCAACCAGGGCGAGCGCGGCGAGATCGACCTCGATTTCATCGTCCCGCACAACGTGCACGTTATCCTGATTCCGAAAGTCGAGTCGCCGGAGCAAGTGCGTGCAGTCGACGGCCGGATTGCGGCGATCCTGAAGAAGCACAAGATCAGCCCGCCGGTATACATCATGCCCATCGTCGAAAGTGCCCTCGGCGCGATCAAAGCCTATGAGATCGCGACCGCGTCGCCGAACATCGTCGGCCTGACGATCGGCCTGGAGGATTACACAGCCGACCTCGGCACGCAGCGGACAAACGAGGGCCGCGAAAGCTTCTGGGCCCGCTGCCAGGTGGTCAACGCGGCCCGCGCCGCCGGCGTCCAGCCGATCGACACGGTTTTCTCAGATGTGGCCGACATGGAGGGGCTGAAGGCGAGCGTGCTGGAGGCGAAATCGCTCGGCTTCGAGGGCAAGGGCTGCATCCACCCGCGCCAAATCCGCCCGATCCACGAGGCGTTCGCCCCGTCGCCGCAGGAGCGGGAAAAGGCCCAGAAGATCGTCGCCGCGTTCAAGGACGCGGAGGCCAAGGGCCTCGGCGTCGTGTCACTGGGCAGCAAGATGATCGACCCGCCGGTGGTCAAACGGGCGCTGCGGACGGTGCGGCTGGCGGAGGCACTGGCGAGGTAGCGGCCCGCGTGTTTACCTTGGGCGCCGCATGCGTCGGGGTATAATGAGATGGCTGAGGCCGCCTTGCCGCTGTCGTGGGTCCTCAGGAGTGTGGGCGATGAGCGAGATTCTGACGCGAGCGGAGATCGAATCGCGCTTCGACTCGGAGTGGGTCCTTATCGAGGACCCGCAGCTTGACGAGCACCTTGAAGTGCTCAGCGGCCGGGTCGTGTGGCACAGCAAGGACCGCGACGAGGTACATCAGAAACTGCTCGAGTTGAGGCCGAGGCATCCCGCGTTGCTTTACACGGGCAAGATGCCCGCCGGGACGGCGATTGTACTATGAGCACGGCGTTCGACGCTCGGGAGGGGCTGATCGTTGTGCCGGCCCGGATTTGGGGGCCCAGCGAGAATTACCTGACGTGGCTTGCGCTCGATACCGGGGCGACCACTACGCTCATAAGCGCGACGGCTCTGCGGTTCGTGGGGTGCGATCCGGCGGTCGTTGGGGAGCGTGTGCGGGTGACCACGGGCAGTGGTGTCGAGTTCGTGGCACGTGTGCCGATCGACCGGATCGAGGCGTTGGGGCAATGCCGTACCGGCTTCTCGGTGCTGTGTCATACGCATCCTGTTTATT
>PMMM01000037.1 GCA_003162245.1 Phycisphaerales bacterium | reverse complement strand
AACTAAGCGGAATGCGTATTAGATCTCGGATTCAGATTTGAGATTCCAGATTTCAAACGGCGGGCGGGGAAAGAGCTACGGGGGCGCTGGTGCGCTGCCGAGCGGCGATGGCGACCGCGTTTCCGGCTGAGAGGCGGCGGGCGGCGACGAAGGCTGCGTCTCCGTTGGAGATGCCCCCGGTCTGGTTTCCGATGTCGGGAGGATCGGCTCGGCCTCTGGGACCGCGGCGGACGGCATGCTTGCAAACCACTTGAGAGCTGCACTGTGATCGCCCGCGGCGTCGCAGACGGAGTAAAGCCGCACGACGGCCTTCGACAGGAGCTTGTTGTTGGGACCGAGGGCGGCCCGCAAGTCATCGTAGCTGCGGGCGAGCTGCGCGCGGGCCTCGGGCAGGCGTCGCACGTCGGTCAAGCACTCGCCGTAGAAGCCGCGCAGCGTCGCCGTGTACCAGTGCTCGACGCCGAGCTGCACGGCGGACAGCTCCACCAGTTGCGCAAAGAGCCGGGTCGCGTCGCGGGCGCCGGCGATCATCTTGATGGTCTCGGCGTCGCGCGTGAAATCGTCGAGGTCCTTGAGGGCCGGCGCGTCGCAGAGCCGCGGCTGGCCGCGCGTGCGGGCGGCCTTCACGAGCCGCTCTTCCACGCGGATTCTCTTGAGCAGACGGACGTAGGAGGACTCCACCGCCTGGGCCACGGTGGCCTCGTGCGCGGCCTTGGCCGCGTTGTAGCCCAGGGCCAGGCCGCCAGCCGCCGCCGCCAGTCCCAGAAAGACCGCCAGCAGCACGGCGGCGAGCATCCGGTTGCGGCGCGCGAACTTCCGCAGCTCATAGAGCCGGCTGAGCGGACGCCGGGTGAGGGGCCGGTCCGAGAGGTAGCGGCGAATGTCGTCCGCCAGCTCGGCGACGCTCTGGTAGCGGTGCGCGGGCTCGTCGGCAATCGCGGCCAGGATGATCGTCTCCAGGTCGCCGCGGAGGGCCGGATCGAGCTGGCTGGGGCGGCGGGGGCGGTCATGCTCAAGGCGATACCAGGCTTCGGGCAGGGCCAACCCCTCGACGGGATGCGGCAACTCGTCCGTCATGAGCTTGAAGAGCATAACGCCGAGGGCGTAGACGTCGGTGCGTTTGTCTACGCGTGCGCCGCGGCGCTGCTCGGGGCTCATGTAGGGCAACGTGCCCCAGCCGATCGACGGGCCGGAGAAGAGGGTCCCGGTGGCCTCGGGGTCGACGAACTTGGCCAGCCCGAAATCGAGGATTTTGACGAGGGTGGCGTCGCCGTTTTCGGCGGGCGCGGCGGGGCCGTGGATGCTCTTTACGAGTACGTTGGAAGGCTTGAGGTCGCGGTGAATCACGCCGTTGTCGTGCGCGTACGCGATGCCGTCACAGATCTTGAGGAAGAGCTGGAGCCGCTCGCCGCGCGGCCTGCGCCGGGCGTACTTGTCGATCCGCTGGCCTTCGACCAGCTCCATGACGAGGTAGGGCTGCCCGGTGTCGGTGTAGCCGGCCGCGTAGATGCTCGCGATCGAGGGATGGTTGAGACGGGCGAGGATCTCGGCCTCGTGCAGCAACTCGTCCGGCTGGGTCGGGGACGCGGGCGGCGCCGTGTGCAACAGCTTGAGCGCCACGCGCCGGCGCGGCGTGGACTGCTCCGCCTCGAAGACGACGCCGGCGCCCCCGCGGCCCAGCTCACGCACGAGCCGGTAGGGGCCGATGCTCTGCCCGGGGAGCGGGCCGGACAACGGCAGCTCGTCGGGCATTTCCGGCGTGAAGAGGCGCTCGAGCGCGCCGGACGTGCGCTCTTCGACTTCGGCTTCCAGCAGCCGGGCCACCGCGCTGCGCAGCTCCGGATCGGCGTTCGCCTCGCGCTCCAACAGGGCGGCCTGCGCGGCAGCGTCCAGGCCGACGGCCGCGTGGAAGAGGCGCTCGATCTGTCGAAAGCGTTCGGCGTTCATGGTCACGCGCGGGAGGGATTCTCCGAAGGGCCAGGCCCGTTCAGCTCGCTGAAGAGCCAAGCCTTGGCCAGCTTAGTGTCATTCGTGACGCTGGTGGTGGACACGCGCAGCTCGCGGGCGGTTTCGTCGATCGTCAGGCCGACGAGAAAACGCAACTCGATGACCTGCCGGAGACGGGGCGAGATGGCGTCGAGCCGTTCGAGCGCCTCGTGCAGCGAGCGAAACGAGTCGTCCTGGGCCTGGCTCGGCTCGGGGACGATCTCGAGCGAGAGCGCGCGTGGCCCGCGGCGGGAGGCGCGGTGTTCTGACAACGGTCTGGCCCCGACGGACTTGAGGATGTCCATCAGCACCCAGCGCATGGTCTGAGCGAGGATGTTGAGGGCGTGCTGGCGCGAGGCACAGCGCGTGCCGGCGCATTGCAGCAGCTTGCAGACCGCGCGGTCGATCAACGACGCGGTGTCCGGCCGCTCGACACCCCACCAGCGTGCCAGCATGGCGTGCCCGCGTTCGTAGGCCTTGCCGTAGATATCCGGGATCCACTCGCGCAGCGTCTTCCCGGAGGAGTCCAGCGGGTCGGCTGAGTTGTCCGCGACAGTCACGGCTGCTTCCCCTGGACGCGACACTCCGGGGCTCTGTTCGGCGGGCGTGGCCGCGCCGCGCGGTGCCAGGAACCGGCCAATTCCATTCTACGGGGGCCCAAGGGGCTGTCAACGCAAAGTGCCCTCGCCCGGCTGGCCGACGCGGGTACACTGTGCCGACCATGCAGGCTGTCCCTGTACCAAACCCGCCGCACAGCCGCTGCGCACTGATCTGCGAAGCCCTTTTTCCGGTCGCCGCGGTCCAGGCGTACATGTGGAGCGTCCCGCACGTGCGGCCGCGCTGGCTCGACGTGCTGGCGGCGGGCCTGATCCTCGCGATCACCGTCGGGTACACGCTGCGGCGCAAGTTGCGGGGTTGGCGCGTCTTCGGTCTGGCGCGCGGCCCGGACCACAAGCGGGCGGCTTTCCCTATCGCCGTGCTTACGGTCGGAGCGGTGGGGGGGCTGCTCCTGGCGGGGTGGCTGACAACCGGTCACAAGCACGGCGGCTTGCGGCAGAATTGGGACATTCTGCGCGCCTTGGCGGCGTACCCGGTCTGGGGGTTCGTGCAACAGGGGATCATGTTCGGCGTCGCCTATCCGCGTTTCCGGCTCGTGTGCGGCGAGCGCGCGGCGCCATACCTCACGGCCGGGCTGTTCGCGCTGGCCCACCTGCCGAATCCGCTGCTAACCGGCGGCGGATTCGCGCTCGCGCTGGGTTACGGCCTGGTGTGGCGGCGCCATCCGTCGCTGCCGGTGATTGGGATCAGCCATGGGGTCATCGGGGCAGTGTGCGACAAGGCGCTGCACGTGTCGATGCGCGTCGGGGCGCACTATTTCGGTGCGTGAGCAGGGCGGTCACGGGAAGTCGGCCGCGATGGCACGGCGGGCCGCGAAGCCCTCGCTGATTTCGTGCCAATGCGCGACGCTGGGCTCGCCGAGACGCCAGCAGAGCCAAACGCGGCGGCCCTTGTAGACGGCCGGGAAATCGACGAGGCCAGTGCGCCAGTCCTTGAGGACGCAGCCGATGCCCAGCAACTCGCGGTTGAGGCCGCGGAGGATGTCGACGGCGCGGTCGATCTCGGCTTGCAGCGCGGGCTCGGCGTCGTCGCGGGTCAGCGGCGGATCTGAATCGGCGTCGTCCGCGGCCGCGCGGGCCTGCGCGCGGAGGTCCACGAGTTGCAGGTAGCGGGCGACGATGTCCGCGGTGATCTTGCGCACGAGCACCAGGGCACGATTGGCCCGCCGAGCAGTGAAAAGCGAACTCGGAGATGCTATGTTCTCGACGGCGGCGATGGCCTCGTCAGGGGGCATCGGCACACCTTACGCTCTCGGCTCGGCAGTTGACGGTAGGCGCGCCACTGGCGCAGTTCAACCGGGCGACGCGGGCGACGCATGGATTCGGCGAAAATCCGTCTCGGCGGGAGCTTCGTCCGCGCCGCGCAGCCGGGATTCAGGCCGGCGGCGCGCCCACGCCCATAAGGGAAGCGACGACAGCGCCGCCGCAGTTGCAGAGCAGGAGGGCGCCGCTGCCGATCAGGCTGACGATGGCACGCCAATTTCCGCGCCGATCCTGCACCAGACTGCTGATGGACAACCCCACACCGACGAGGGCGAAAAGCAGCATCGCGTAGCTGGCGGTGCTCACCCACGCCATGGACGGCGTGCCCTCCATCTGCTTCATTATGTCCTGAAGGGACGGGGAGTTACGTCCCGGCGCACCGTGTTTCAAGAGCAGCGCAAGGCTGCCTGCGAAAGTCGCGGCGAAGAGGGCCACGGCGATTCCCGTGCAGACCAGCGCGTAATTGCCGAATGTCCGAGCGGCACGCTGCCGGGGTGAAGGCTCGAGCGACGCCTCCGAGCCCGGCCAGGCGGTGGGGGGCTGCGGCGGGGGGCCGGCCACCGGGCTGGGCGGTCCCGAAAGCTCGCGGCCGTAGCCCGAGGCGGGCAGCGGAGTCGCAGCCGGGCGGGCCGTCACGGCGGCATCGGGATGGTACGTCGACTCGGTCGGGACGCTGATCACGTGCTGGCAATACGGACACGCGGCGGTTTTCCCGGCGTGCTCCGCGTCGACCTCGATCGGCTGTCCGCAACTCGTGCAGCAAAACTGGATTGGCATCGTGGGGTTCCGTTCGACCTTCCTGAGTCACACCTCGTAAGCGCGTCCGGCCCGACGACCGCGGGCGCCATCGACCGGCCCGGTGTCCGCGAACCGGGCGCGTCTTCACAGGTCCGGCGGCCCGATGATACCCAAACAGGCGGGCCGGTGTCACGGCTGTTGAGCGACAGAAAAAGATGCGCGGAAGTCAGAGCGGCGTGGAGCGGCGCAAGTCGCGCGTCGGGCGGGGGTTGCAGGCCGCGGAGGGGGGCGCGCAAATGTGAGCGAAAATGACGTTTGGGCGCGCGCACGGCTCGAATTGCGACATAAAACAGCGTGTCGGGTGTCCGCCGGGCGGTGGTTGGACGCGCGCGCTTCAAGCGCCGTTCGACGCGTGATTTACGGCGATTCGACGCGGCGTCGGGAGCGGTTTGCGACAAAAAACAGCGTGCGGACACGCGGACAAAACGTGCGCGCACGCGGACAGGATCTTTATGTCCGATTTAGCTGAATGGCGGACGTATACGTCCGTAATTCGGCGTTGCACATTATCGGACGTGCGAAGGGGCCGTGAGGATTCCGGACTGCTTGAGAATGGCCACGACGCCGGCGCGGACGGCCGGTTTCTCGGCGGCGCCGGCCGCGGCGAGCGCCGAGGATTCCTCCGCGAGGTCGCGCGCCAGTCCGACGATGAAGGGGATGACGTTGACTGAGCCCGGGGGCGTTTGGTTCGGGGGTCGTTTCACGAAGAGACCCGCGAGGTAAGGAGCGAAGACGGTGTCCAAGCCGGGGGGCGGCGCACAGCGCGCGAACAGGCGCGGCAGAGCAGCGCGGAGAACGTGAGCGGCTTGCAAGCTGCGCAGGTTCATCGCCAGGCCCAACGGTGCGCGCTCGTATCCGAATCGCGCATCGTGGTCCGGCGCCGCGAAGTGACACGTCGCCGTGGCGTCGGTGCAATCGAGACTCCACCAGTCGATTGCAGCGACTAGGAGCGCGGGGATATCGTCACGCCGGAAGAGGGCTTGGTCGAGGGCCGGAATGATGAGGCCCGTCCAAAGTCTGTCGGCGTCGGGCTCAGAGCGAACCGCGGCGGTTATCCTGCGAACTGCGACCGGACCCAGTCTCTGCGGCAGGCGCGCGCCGAATTCCTCCAGCAAAACGGGCATCGCCGATCTGAGCATCAAGAGCGGAATGAGCTTGCGCCAACTGCGTTCCTCACCGAGCGGGAGACGCACGCTGCGGGCGCGCGATTCGAGGGCACAGGTGACGCGCTCGCGGGCGGGCTCAAGCGCAGACGGGGGAGCCCGTGGCGGATCGAGGATCACGTCTCGGTCAGCGTACCAAGCGTGGAGGTCGTCGCGGAGTTTCGCGTGAAGCGGTTCGGGGGTGCGGAGCACCAACTCCCGGACCGACACTTGATAGACCGCGGCAAGGCTGAGCAGCTTGCCGATCGACACATCGACGGGGCGCCCGGATTCAAGTATCGACAGGTAGGGATGGGAGATCGGTGCGCCTTGCTCGCGCGGAATTCTGCGCGATGCGTCCGCGACGGCCCGCAGCGTAAGTCCATGTTCGACGCGAAGTTGGCGCAGGAACGCGCCTAGCTGGCCGCTCCGGGCGCGGGTCATTGCGAGTTTCCTGGCGTGCGTTGCTTGACAGTAACCATTGTGTGGTTTATGTGTACCAACATGCGAGCCGACACCGTTACACTCGACCGAGCGGCGATCGAGTCCGCCTGTCGCGCCGCATTATTGACGCGCTCGGGGTTGGCTGGCAAGGCCCGGGTGAATCGGAAGACGCTCTGGGCGGCGCTTCGGGGGCGGCCCGTCTCTGGGAAGACGGCGAAACGCATCGCGGCGGCGCTGCACGTGTCCGTGCGAACGCTGCTAGTGGACAAGTGCCGCGGATCGACCGCGGCGGCGGGCTCATGCGGGCAACTCGTGACGGAGATTTTGCGCGATGGAAACGACAACAGTGCCTGAAGCGGACGGGCTGCGCGGTCTTTTCGACCGCACGGAGCCGGGGTGGGGCGTGGGGGAGGCCGCGTCTTACCTCGAAACGGTCATCGAGACCGGTGCGGGGGCGCAAGCGTGCGTCAGGTCGGTGTACGTACTGGTGCGCGGGCTGCTGACGCACGGCACGGTGCCCGATGCGGATTTCGAGTCGGCGTTCGCCGGCGTGGGCCGCTGGGACGAGCGCGAATCGGTCGCGTCCGGCCTGGAGGCGCTGGAGCGCGTCGCGAAACGGTTGCGGGCCGGGGCCGCGAACGTCTCCGAGCTGGTGGGCGGGAGCATTCCCAGGATGCAGAACGCGGGCCAACTGCTCACGCTGGGGGCCATGCTCCTGGCAGCGACGCGGTTGGCGGCCCGGCGGCATCTGCGGGACCTTCGGGGAAAACAGGTCGGAGCAGAGGCAGCGCAGACCGCGGCGGTAGGGGGGCCGACGTGAACCTTGGCGCACTGATTGACGCGATTGCGGAGGTCGGCCAAGCCCTGGACGCTCCGGGGCGACGGGCTATGTGGGCGGCAGCCTACCGGCTGGCGAGGGTGATGTTGGACTGGGACGGCGTGGCCGCGTGGGCGCGCGCAGACGATGTCATGCGCGCGGAGGGCGCGGAGTTTCCCGACGACGGGTACGCGGCCATCGCGACCGCACTGAATGCGAACCTCGCGGGGTTCGGCCGAGCGGTCATGCAAACCCTGGCGGCCCCCGGACAAGATCATTCCGACCTGCTCTTCGGCGCCGTCGGCGCCTTCATTCTCGGGAAATCCGCGGCGGTTGCTCTGCTCAAGGCACACAACCCCGAGGCGGTGCCCGAGTATCTCAGGCAGGCGCGCGACTCCCTCAAGGCGCTGGGGCTGGCGCGCTAGCAGCGGGTGTGAACGTGGAAGCGGAGTTGCGGCTCAGACTGGACACCGAAGCGGGCGCAAGCCCCATGCCGACCGGCGTAACGCATCGGGCGCTGGTAGTCGAGCCGGTGGGCGACGCCGTGGCGCTGGCGGAGTTGGAGAAATACAACCCGCTGCAAGGCCGCACAGCCGAAGCGGGGGGGCGGGCTCTACGCCGATGGGTCGAAGACCTGGCGGGCGATCCGCGGACCGCGGGGCTGGTGACGAAGACCGGCGGCCGGTTGTACGTCGCGCGAGCGGCGGTGCTGCCGATCGGTTTGCCGAGCGAATCTGTCACGGTGGGGGAGTTCCTGGCGACGGCCACGGGGGAGCTGCCGCGCGAAGTCTTCGGCGTCGCGGTCCCGAGCACGCTCGGTTTTCAATACGCGCACTGGCCGGAGCGCAAGAGGCAGCGCTTCCTAGACCGCCTGGAGCTGGGCAAGCGGCTGGACGAGCACAACGCCAAGTGCGCTGGGCTGCGGACCACACGCGAGGGCCGGCGCGAAGCCGATCGGCTTTTCTGTGCCGCCAACGCCGAGTGGGCCAAGGCGCACAGCCTGGCCGGATCGGCGCGTTCCGTCCGCGAGGCGCTGGGCAAGATCAAAGCGGGCATCGACCCGGACGCGCGCGGGCGCCCGCGCGGCGACGATGACGGCGCCGAAACGAGCTTCAGCCCGGACGCGCAGGCGTTTTTCCGAGTGCAACTCACGGGCACGCAACTGCGCGTGGCGACGATCTATCGGTCGGCGGTCGCGCTCGCCGACCAACACGGCTGGACGCTGCCGGCGCTGCGGAGCGTGCAGCGCTGGGCGAAGGCCAACTTCCCGCCGAGCATTCTGGACTATCACCGGCTCGGGCCGCGGAAGTGGGCCGCGCGGCACGCCCCGTACATCGAACGCGACGCGGCGGCGCAGTACCGCCCGAATCAATGCTGAGTCGGCGACCATCATCAATTCGATTTCTGGGTGACGCACGAAGGGAAGCTCGTGCGGCCGTGGCTGACGGCGTGGATGGATATGTCGTCGCGGCGGCTGGTGGGCTGGTGGATCAGCCTGAGCCCGAACAGTGACACGCTGCTGGCGGCCTTCCGCCACGCCGTCGTCGCACACGGCGCGCCCGAAGAAATCATCGTCGATAACGGCAAAGACTACCGCGCGAAGGGGGTCACGGGCGGCAAGGCCCGGGTGGACGAAGAGCGCGTCAACGGGATCATGCACCGGCTGGGAATCACGGTGCACTGGTCGCAGGCGTACCACCCACAAGGCAAGCCAGTCGAGCGATTTTTCGGCACGGTCTGCGACGGCTTCAGCAAGCGCTTCGAGACGTACTGCGGCAAAGACCCGCAATCGCGGCCGGAAGAGCTTAACAAGCGGCTGCGGGAAGGGACGATCCGCACGCCGGGTCTGGAGGAAGTCCGCGACCTCTTCGCGGCGTGGGCCGAATTGTACCACAACACGACGCACAGCGGGGCGGGCATGAACGGCCGCACGCCGGCCGAAGCCTTCACAGATAACGCGATCGCGCGGCGGACGGCGCCGCCGGAAATCCTGGACCTGCTATTGATGCGGACGGAGCGCGTCACAGTCTCGCGCAACGGCGTGCGATTCCGGGGTGTGACCTACGGCCAAAGCAACCTGGAACTGTGGCAGTTGCAAGGGCAGGAAGTCGATATCCGGGTGGACCCGACCGACGCGAGCCGCGTCTTCGTGCAGGATGTGGACGGGCGCCTGATCTGTGAAGCCCGCAACACGCGCTTGTACGGCGTGTCGCACGACGACATCCGCGAGGGTGCCCGACGGAAAGCGGCGGCCCGCAAACTCGCCAAGTCGGCCGCGACGACGTGGGACGATCGGCTGACGCCCGTGGCCAGCATCGCGCAGCAAATCGCCGCCGAGCGGCGGTACGCCGAGCAGCAATCCGTCCGGCGCAAAGCGGCGGGGGCGGAGGGGCAGACGGAGGCGCGCGGCGTCCAGCTCTTACCGGGAGCGTCGGACGTGGCGCGGTCGATGGCGTCGGTGCAGCGCACCGGCGGGCGCGGTGTTTCCTACGCCAGATTCGCAGACGCCGGAAGTGCCGAAGATGCAAGCGGTGCCAACGCAGGGCGTGCACGCAGCGGCTTCGCGCGTCTGTCCGCCAAGGGGTTGGCCGAAGATGGTATCGAGCGCGAACGGCAAGGCGGGCAGACCGTGGGGGAGCGCTGGGCGGAGCGCAACCGCGTTCCTGAAGACCCGGTAGACGCCGGGACCGCCTTGATGGAACTCTGCGGCGACGGTCCAAGCTTCGCGCGGTTCGCCGAAGAAAAGAGCGTCGGCGACGCGCTGATGGAATTCTGCGGCGACGGCCCCGCGTCCGCGCTGGACGAAGACGACGAACCGGACCCGAGTGCCTTCGCGGGTCTGTGTGACGCCTACGACGACGAAGACGACCAACCGGAACCGCCGGAAGGGGGGGCCGATGTTGCGTGAGTCGATTACACGTCGATTGTTGCTCGCCGCGGTGCTGTGCGTAGCGGTCGCGGCCGGGCGGATTCCTGCGCAGGAAGCGCGGGCCTTCAGCGGGCGTGCGGACGTGGTTATGGAGGGCGCGTCCGCACCCAACCGGCCCCATGCACCGGCGGCAAGCCGCCGGTCTGAGGGCTGGGGGCCTGCGCCTATGGCTGCTCTGACGAGTCTGCCGAGCGATTTCGTATCGACCTTTGACGGGTTGCAAGAGACCCGGCGCACGCGCGAAGCGGTACGCCTGGTGCCGGCCGGCGAGCCGCTGGCCGACGCGGGCGCGGCGGTGGGCTTTATCCGCGGGCACTGCGAGCAGTGGGGCGTGGCGGCGGCGGCGCTGGCGAAAGCCCTCGACGTGCGGCCGAGCGTCATTCAAACGCTGCTCGAAAGCCCCGCGACGATCCCGGACGGGCCACGGCATACGCTGCTGCGCGATGCCGAAGCCTGGTGCCGAGCCGACGCGCACGCCCGCGAGCTACGGCGCGGCCGGTACGTGCCGACCTCGGTTACACGGCTCGTGGCCGGCGTGGCCCGCATGGTCCGGGCAACACACACAATCGGGCTGACGGTGGGGGCGCCCGGGCTCGGCAAGTCGCACGCGCTCGCGGCAATCCAGGCGGAGCTGCCCGGGAGCGTGGTCGCGGTCCGGTCCGACCCCGACAGCCGCGGGGCGCGCGGTCTATTGCACGCAATCGGACTGGCCGCCGGCGGCGGCGCGGGCGGGGCGGTCTGCGCGACGGTGAAGGCCGGGATTCAAGCGGCGCGGCAATCAAACGGTCTGCTCGTTATCGACGAAGCCCAGCTTCTCAGTGCGTCGGCCCTGGAGGCGGCCCGGGCCGTTTTCGACGGGGCCGACGTGGGGCTGCTGCTGATCGGCACGACGGCCCTGCAGCGCGCGGTCGACGTCCGGTCCGATCCGCTCTGCGGTCCGCTCGTGGCCCGGATCGCGCTGCGGTGTGACCTGGACGCCGAGTTGCTCCGGGGCGGGATAGGTGGCCAGCCCCGGCCGTGGCTGGACGCCGCGACACTGCGGGCGATCGTCGCCCGGCACGTCGCCGGCGAGTTGGACGCGGACGCATGCGCGAAGCTGCTGGACGTGGCGAACTTCGACCCGAGTCACCTGCGACGGGCGGTCAATGCCGCCAAGATCGCCGCGGTGCTGGCGGGCCGCGGCCAGGGCGGCGGCGACACGATCCGGGGGCAGGACGTGGAAACGGCGCTGCGCATGGGCGGGAAGGGGGGGGCCGGTTGACGCGCTGTCGTCGCAAACTGACCGCTCGAAACACGGCGCCGCGGTGGTCCGACCTGTCTGTGCCCGCGCTGCGCCGGGAGTTGGCGGCGCTGACGCCCGGGAAGCGGGCGGCGGGCGTGCGGCGTGTGCTGACGGTACGGCGGTTTCTGCTGTGGCGGGCCGGCATAGAGAGTCGGCGGCAGCAGCTGCTCGCCGAACTCGCCGGGACCTGCCCGTCCTATCAGCGGCGCGAACTGCGCCGGCGGGCGCCGAAGCGCGCGACACTCCGGCGGTATTGCAGCTTGCGGCGGCTGAATCCGGTGCGCGTCTGCAAGCGGACTCTGTGGGGCTGGTTGAAGCGGTACACGGACGGAGGCGCGGCGGGGCTGCTCGCGGACGGTCGCGGCCGGCGCAAAGTGTCGGACCCCGCGTCGTGCGGCGAATTCCCGCGGCTCGTGCGCGATCATGGGCCGTTTACTCGAAAGCGCATGGGAGCTTGAACGTGTTCCGGGCGCGAGTTGAAGTTCACAGTCAGGCCGGGAGCGTTCATCAACTCGCGGCCACGCGAGACGCGCGGCGTTTCGCGTGGCAAGCCCGGGACGCTGGCGAACGGCGCCGCGCGGGCGGTGAGCCCGAAGCGGCGAAAGGACAGCGAATCGTGCGTGCGGCACGGACGCCAACGCGGAGCAAACGCCAGGGACGGCGTGACTACCTGAGAGATAGGAGGCACGACGTGTTGAAGGCGAAAAATAGGAGCGGCACGGCACCTGCCAAGCGGTTGCTTCGGCTCGTGTCCGGGGCGCATCAGTCCATAGCGGAGTGCGGGATCGACCTCGCGACGCCGAGCGACGACGCGCGGCGGTACTCAGCACTCGGCTTGGTAGTGAGCATATTGGCCGTTGCACCAGTCGCGTTCGTAGCGGCCCTGGCCCGGGAGTTGCAGGCGGTTCCCGTGGAACCGACGCGGCGCCCTGGCGGAGGAGCCTGAAATGATGGAAGACTTCCTGTACGGACCGATGCAGTCCGTTACGGTCATCCTTCAGTGGCCCGACGGCGAGTCTGAAATGGTCTTGCCGATCCTGATTTGCGACCGAGACCTTGAAAGTCTGAAGCAGACGCTTCGCGAGATCGCCGCGATGTACGTGCGGAGCTATGCCGACGCGGTGGAACACAAGCAGGCGGGGTCGGACGGGGCCACCGGGGAGCAGGCCGTGGAAAGGGAGCACGGGAAGTCCAGCGACCGTGTCAAGGCGCTGCTCTTGCCGAAGACGCGCGCCATGGTCGAGAGACAAGAGGCGCGAACGGCCGCGGTGCGATCGCGCCGACCCGCAAAGCGTAAGGCAGTGTGACGTGGGCCGCGCGGCGCCCGGGGATCGCCATCCCGCCCCGGGCGCCGGGCGCGGATCGGACAGGAGAGTGAGACGTGAGAGAGACAGCAACCGGCGGAGAAACGGCGTATCGCGGCTACCGCGTAGAGAACGCGGGGCCGACCGAGCTTGCGCTCCTGATCTACGGCACCATCGACATGGGGAACGACGGCGTCGTCGATTCGGCGCGCGTCGTCGCCGACCTGCAAGCGTTCCAGGGGAACACGATTCGCATGTACATCAACTCCCGCGGCGGGTCGCTCTTCGGCGGCCTGGCGATCTTCAACGCGATGCGCAGGCACCCGGCGCGCAAGGAAGTCCAGATTGATGGGCTGTGTGCCAGCGCCGCGACGATCGTGGCAATGGGCGGCGACCACGTCACGGCCGCGCCGAATGCGATGGTGATGGTGCACGCGGTCTGGAACACGGTCTCGGGCAACGCGGCCAAGATGCGGGAGGAAGCCCAAACGCTCGATGTCTTGACCGACACGATCGTGCGGATGTACGTGGCGCGGACCGGGCGCCCGCGCAGCCTGGTCGAAAGCTGGGTGCGCGAGGAAACCTGGTTCTCCGCATCCGAAGCGCTGGCGGCCGGGCTGATTGACGGGATTTCCGCTCCTGGCCGCGCGGTGGCGGCTTGGGACCGGGACGCCATTGCGAGCGAAACGCTGCCGGCCACATCCGTGGCCGCCGCGATCCTGGCCGAAACGGTCCGGCACGTCGCGGCCAGGGCGCCCGCCGGCGACACGATTCAGCAACTCCGGCAGGAAGTCGCGAGCCTGCGCGAACAAGTGGGGCGGCTGACCGCAGCGGGTGGAAGTGCGGACGCCGCGGTCCTGACGGCGGCGCTGGATACGCAATTCGATGCGTGGGTGGAACGGTTTCGGGACGCGGCCCTGGCCGCGATCGAACAGGACGAAGAAATCATCGACGCCGCGGAGGCACAGCACATGGACTTGCCCGCGGCGTTCAAGGCCGATTTTGGGACGCCCGCGGGGGCGACAAAAGCGCCGCCGAGCCCGGTTGCCACGGGCTTGGGCGACGAAGTGGACGGGCTGCTGCAGCGCATCGCGCGGAGGCCCGGATGACCAACTCGGCACTGGCAGCGACGTTCGGCGCGCGCCTGAAAGCGCGGTTGGCGGACGGTCTGGAGCAGCTCGAGCGCTCGGCCGTCCACACGCTGGCCGCGATGATCGCGAACCCGGAGCCGTTCCGCGCCGAGGCCGAGTTCGCGGCGCTGCCGGCGGACGAGCAGCTCGCCGAGTTGGAATTCCGCGAACTGGAGCGCCGCACGGCGGAGGCCGAAGACAGCGCGGAGTGCGAAGCCTGCGACGACGCAGCGCGGGAACCCGAACCCGCCGCCAGTGGCGCGGTACGCGGCATTGACGCCGCGGAGGGAACACCGCAGCAGCGCCGGCGCGGCTGCCGTGGCGGGCGCAAGCGGCGCCGCCGGGAAGACTGAGGCTGCGGACGCCGCCCTGGCGGCTGGCGACGGTGCGGACCCCGTCGCCGGAAAGCGCCGGGCGGGCGCGGAGCCGACCGGTCCGCAAAGGTGTTTAGAACGATGTTCGACAGGCAATCGAAACTGCCGCGGAGAGGCCCGCTTCGGGCCTGAGTGCCGGCGACAAGCGCCGCACTCGGACGGAACCGGGCGACGCGGCAAGAGGAGTCACGGATGACTGCAACGGCAGCGAGAACGCCGCAACAGGAGCAGACCCAGCAGTGGTTTGACGACGTTGCGGCGTTGCTCCAGAAGCTCGGGGGCAGCTTCAGCGAATTGAAGAAAGGTACGCAACGGGACCTGGTCGCGGCGACGGATGACATCGCCAAGCTCAGGAACGATTTCGCCAGCGCGGAGACCAGGTACCGCGAGCGTTTTACCGCCCTGGCGGAGTATTACCAGCGCGGCGGGGCCTATAAGGGGCCTTTCCGCGAGATGGCGCAAGCGGCCGACTTCTGCAGGGCGGTCATCGCGGTCCCGGAGATCCTCGTCAATGAGATCCTCCGCAACGTGGAGACCTACGGCGCCTTCGAGCGCAACGTGCCGGCGACGCCCGTCACGTCGCAGAGCGGTAGCATGGTCAAACGCACGGGCGGTTTGACGGTGTACCACCCGGACATCGCGCAGGCGCCGGACGAGAGCGGCCCGACGCTGGGCCGCGTTATGTTCAACCTGACGCGCTACGCGACGCTGACCTACGTGGACCAGTGGATGCTGGACATGGCCCTCGCCGCGGCGCTGGGTGACTTCGTCGCGCAGGAAATCGCCTTGGCGCTCGCCTACGCGGGCGACCTCTACGGCTTCATGGGCGACGGCTCGGCGACGCACGCCCGCGTGACCGGCGCCTTCAAGCAATCCGGCACCGGCCAGCTCACGGTGACGGCGGAGAGCGGCGATGACACGTTCGCGGAAGTCATCGCCAAGCACGTCACGTACCTGGCCTTGGCGCTCGGCGCGCTGCCGCAGTGGGGCCACGTGTCCGGCGCGAAGTTCTACATGCACCTGAGCATCTTCGCGGGCTACTTGGGGCAGCGCTTGACGACGGGCGCTCCGGTCGCGGACATCCTGTCGGCAGACCGGCCGTCGCCGTTCGTGCTGATGGGCTACCCCGTCGAAATCACGCAGGTCGCGCCGACATTGAGCGCCCAAACGCAAGCGGACACGACCATGCTGATCTTCGGCGCCCTGCAGCGCGGCTGGCGGCTGTTCCGGCTGCAACCGCCGGGGATTCGGATTCGGGTCAGCAACGACTACAAGTTCGCGGAGGGCCTCCAGGCGATCGCCGGCGACGCGCTGCAGGACATTCAGGAGTGCGACAAGTCGGCCTACGTCCAGCTCAAGACGCACTCGTAAGCAAGGCACGCGACCGGGCCGGGGCCGCGGAGCCCCGGCCTCCGTCGCGACAGACGTGAGGTAAGAACATGCAATTTCTCAGCGAAATCCTCTACGCGGTGAACCACATCGTGCCCAACGAGCGCGCGGCGGGCACCGCGAACGGGTCCGCGTGGATCGACACGGCGGGCGCGGATGAAGTGCTCTTCGTCGCGGCGTTCGGGGCGGTGGATAACACCGTGCTCGCGAGCCAGGTGAAGATTTACGAGTCCGACGACGCCAACGGCGCCGATCCGGCCCTGGTCGAAAACGCCGCCGGCGTCGAAGCGAAGACGGCCGCGTTGGGCGGCGACGTGGCTGACAACGTCGTCGCGCTCATCAATGTCCGGCTGGCGGGACGGGCGGCGGCGCGCAAGCGGTACATGCGCGCCACGCTCGCCAACGGCGGCTCGGGCAACGGCGACAGCGTGGTTATCGCGCTGCTGCGGAAACACGCGACGCCGGTCGTCAACTCGCCGGTCGCGGTGCTGGTGTAAGGGAATACGGGCGACGGTGCCGCGGGCCGACGTGGTCCGCGGCACCGCCGGCCGCGGAGGCGGCGAGGGTGGCTGACAAGCCGCCCAGCGTAGCGAAGCCGGTTGGGACGGCAGAGACGGAGTGCCTTATGAGCAACATGTTTCAGGGCAAAGTGCGGAGCAGTCAGTGGCTGCCGGTTCGGATGCTGCTAGCGGCCGACGACTCGGCGGTGACGGGGATCGCGGCCAGCGCCGTCACCGTCGGAATCGCGCTCGCCCCCGCGGCCGAGACGACATTCACGCCGAGCGCGGCGGATTGGATTGAGCAGGCGCGCGGCAACTACTGGTTGCGGAACGGCGCCGACAAGTACACGGCCGCCGGCCCGTGCATCGTGCGCGTGAGCGTGTCTGCATGTAACGACTACTACGCGCTGGTCGATGTCGCCGAAGACCCGGACGCGGCAATGGTCCGCGCGGTGGAACAATTCGCCGAGATTTTGCGGACGGCGACCGGACAGGCGGGATAGAAGCCGCGGCGGCGCGAAGGCGCGGAGGCGTAAGCGATGTCGCAGGACGGCGTGAACATACCGGTGCGCGTGGTCGGCGGCGACCAAGCCAAGGCCGAGTTGGCCGGGGTGCGCGCGCGGATGGAGCAGCTCAAGAGCGTACAGACCGGGGCCGGGGCCGTGCGGCAAGACCTCTCGACCGCGCAGCGCAACGCCGAAGACCTGCGAATCATGGAGCGGCTGGCCAAGGCCCGCGGCGACGTGGCCGGTGCCAGTCAGTTGGCAGCGCAGGCAGTGACGCAGGAGGCGGAAGCCCAGCGGCTCGCGACGGTCGTATACGGCGACGCGGCGCGGGCCGCCGGCCTGCTGGGAGCCGAAACCGGGCAGCTCACACGGCATGGCCAGATGCTCGCGATGGACGCGCTGATGCTCGTCAACCCGGAGCTCAGCCTAACCTTCCGGCTGCTGTCCCACTTGGCGCTGGGCGTCGGCAGCCTCACGCCGACGCTGCTCGCACTGGCCGGCGGGGCCGCGGTGGTTGGCGGAGTCGCCGCGGCATTCAAGAGCGTGGCCGAAGCGGCGGATCGGGCGGCGCAGGCGGTCAAACGCGCCAAGGACGCGATGACCAGCGAAGGCGAGAAGGGCCTCGAACAGCGCTACGAGTTGACCAAAACTCTCGCCGGACTCGGGCTGTACGGCCGCGAGGCGCAGGCGCAATCGGCTTCGATAGCCATGCAGACCGGAGCGGGGCGCGGGCAGATCGCAGTCCCGGCGGAATTGGCCATGAACGCCGCGGTCGCGGAGCAGGTCGCCAAAACGGAGGGCGTGGCCTTTGACCGTGAGCGTTATTTCGCGGGGCTGACCACGCGGGGCATGAAGCCGCCGGAATTCACGGACCGGCGGAAGGCGGGGGGGCAGATCGCCGACATCCTGAAGGCCGGGGAGTCCGATGCAGCGCGCCGGGCCTGGCAGAGCTACCGGAAATCGGTGAGAGATTACGCGCTGACACACGCTCCCTCAGACGCCGGGCTGGTGGTCGATCCGCTTGACGTTGCGGCGGGGCAGATGAAGTCAGGCATGGAGGAAAGCGGCTTCACGAAGGAAGAGCAGGAAGCGGCCCTGGCGATCGCCCGGGCGTACCGGACCGCGGCAACGGCGCAGGGGGGCGGTCCGATGCGGCGGATTCCGCAGGGGGGTGTCAGCGCGTATGAGGACCTCCCGGGAGTCGGCGATATATTCGGCAAGGCCAAGTCGCACAAGCTCGGCGGACGGGGTACGCCCGAGCAGCTCGCGAACCTCGCCCAGCGGATGATTTCCACTGCGGCCCGGGGCGGCGAGATAACCGTGCACCCGGTGGAAGAGTTTCCGGCCAACGTAGACGTTGTGCCCGAGCACCCACAGGCGCCGCACGGGCGCCAAGCGCCGCCGGCGGCGATCGAGGGCATCGAGTTGCAACGGCCGACGCCGGCGAGCGGCGAAGGCGAGGAGGGCGGCGGGTCGGCGACGAACGTGACGCACAACTGGAACATCAGCGTGGACCACCTGCATGTGCCCGGCGACCTGAAACGCATGGTGCCGAGCATCGAGGCGGAGATGGGCGGGGTTGCGAGCTGATCATCGGAGGTGTACCGACCGAAGCGCATTCAAAGGGCCTTTGACCGGCGGTCGAGAGCTGTAAACCGGTCCAATTCACAACGTCGAAAAGGGGGCTTCGGAGACGATATACGCGGTTTTTGGGTGCGCGCTGCTGTCGCACGAAACGTCATTTTCTGGCGCGGAACAGCGGAACAGCGGGGAGATTGTCGGCGATCGTAACACGGGATAAGGACGTCACATCGTAGGTCCTATAATATATATTCTGTTGCGTTCACCAATGCCCGCCTGCAACTGGTGCGGAACAGCCCGCTCGGGCGGGCCAAGCCACCCTCGTCCGGCGGGCCGGACCGCCCTTACGGCGTTCGGCGGCGCGGGTGGTCGGTGCGCTCTTCGGGGGCGCTCGGTTTCGGGAGTTGGTCGAGCGGGATGGTGGACGCGATGTCGAGCTTTTTGTTCATCAGGTCGAAATCGTAGATCACTGCCTTGCGGGCCGCCGCGTCCACCACGACCAGCAGCTCTTTCGTGCTGGAGACCTGTTGCGTCAGCATCTTGTAGTCGCCGGCGTGGTCGTTCATGCCGATCGCCTGGGCGGGCGTTTGGGCCAGCAGGATGAACGCGACGAACAGGATGGTCGCGGTGACCGCGAGCACGCCGATGGCGAAGGTCTTGCCGTCCAGCGGCACGGGCGTTGGCGGGGTCAGCCCGGCATTGCCCGGCCTGGGCGATGGCGCCGAACGGTCCAGCGGAGCAGGCGTTGGCGGGGTCATGGCGGCTACTCCTTGTTGTGCCGGAAATCCTGCTCAAGATGCCGGTAACCGCCGTAGTCCAAGTCGCGCGTACCCTTACGGAAGTAGAACGTGTGCAACATGCGTTCGCGCACGTCGAGCACGTAGAGCGCGTCGAAATGCTCCTGAATCTCGCCGGCGACGACCAGGTAATTGTCCGAGGCGTCGCCGGACTGGGCCGCCGCGACGCGCGGCGTCGTGCCGGCGAAGACGAGGGCCGTCAGCAGAATCAGGTTGAGGCAGATGAGCGCGGCGAGGCAGGTCGTTTTGCGCATGAGCCGCTCCTGGCAGCGCGGTATCGGCGCGATCAATGGGCGCGCGGCTAGTCCAGGTGGGTGCGGTGCGGATTCTTGAAGGCCACGACAAAGACCGCCAGCACGATCGCCAGGCCGGCGACCCACTGGATGTACGGTTTCTCCACGGCCTTGTAGGTGATCCCGGGCTCCTGAAACTGGACCTCCGGCTGCTCCTCTTGCGCGCGGGCCGGAGTCACCAGCACCGCGCAGAACAGAACGAGGGGCCCCAGCCACCGCAAACGCCGCCACACCGGCCGTCGCATCCGCGTCTCTCCCAAGATCGTCACCGTCAATGCAGGATCGTACACACGGCCGTGGCGATCGGCAAGCTGCGGGCGGTCTGGGGTGCGGACCGGGGGCGCGGAGTCGCGCCGGCTTGAGCAAAGCGTGTCGGCGGGCTATCCTGCCCCGCGCTGCGTGCGCCTGTGCGGCACGCCATGCGGCCAGCCTGTGCGCCGGCCGAACGGTTCTCCGACCCCCAACGCACTACGAGATCGGAAGCAGTTTATGACGAGCCCGATACAGAAAGTCATCATCATGGGGGCCGCGGGACGCGATTTCCACGATTTCAATTGCTACTGGCGCGACCACCCGGCGTACGAGGTGGTCGCGTTCACGGCGACGCAGATTCCGAACATCGCCGGGCGGGTGTACCCCCCTGCTCTCTCCGGCCCGCGCTACCCAAAAGGCATTCCGATCTACGTCGAGGAGAAGCTGGCCGAGCTGATTGAGAAGCACAAGGTCGATCTGGTCACGATCGCGTATTCGGATCAGCCGCACGAAGTGGTCATGCACAAGGCGGCGCTGGTGAACGCCTGCGGGGCGGATTTCTGCATGTTGGGGCACCGGCACACGATGCTGCAAAGCACCAAGCCGGTCATCGCGGTTTGCGCGGTGCGCACCGGCGCCGGCAAGAGCCAGACTTCGCGGGCGGTGGTCAAGATCCTCAAGGCGGCGGGCAAGAGAGTGGCCGCGGTGCGGCATCCGATGCCGTACGGCGACCTGACGAAGCAGATCTGCCAGCGTTTTGCGACGTTCGAGGACCTCGAGCGCCAGGAATGCACGATCGAGGAGCGCGAGGAGTACGAGCCGCACATCGCGGTCGGAAACGTCGTCTTCGCGGGCGTGGATTACGAGCGGATTCTGCGGGCCGCGGAGGCCGAGGCGGACGTGATCCTGTGGGACGGCGGCAACAACGACATGCCGTTCTACAAACCGAACCTGTTCATCACGGTCGTCGACCCGCACCGGGCGGGGCACGAATGCCGCTATTACCCGGGCGAAACCAACCTGCGCATGGCCGACGTGATCGTCGTCAACAAGGTGAACACGGCCAAGCCGGACCACATCGAGCTGGTGCTCAAGAACGTGGCCGAGGCCAACCCGGACGCGGTCGTCATCATGGCGAACTCGCCCGTGACCGTGCCGGATCCCGAGGCGGTCCGCGACCGGAATGTGCTGGTCGTCGAGGACGGGCCGACGCTGACGCACGGCGAGATGAGCTACGGCGCGGGGCACATCGCGGCGCGGAAGTACGGGGCGGCGTCGATCGTCGATCCGCGGCCGTATGCCGTCGGCTCGATCAAGAAGACGTTCGCCAACTTCCCGCACGTGACCGAAGTGCTGCCGGCGATGGGCTACGACGGCAAGCAGATCCACGAGCTGGAGCAGACCATCAACGCCGTCAAGTGCGACCTCGTGCTGATCGGCACGCCGATCGACCTCGGCCGGATGCTGAAGATCAATAAGCCGGCGTTGCGGGTGACGTACGAGTTGGCCGAGTGCCTGCCGGGGCAGCTCGAGGCCGCGGTGCGGGGCATTTTGTAGCAGACGCGGCTCAGCAGGAGCTTCGCCCTCCCCGGCGCCCCCGCCTCAGCCGGAGCCTCGCCCTCCCCCCCTACCCCCCTGCCGCCGCGTCGAGGATCGTCCGCAACAACGGCTCCTGCCCGTGCAGCCAACGGCGGACGGGCTTGTTGTTGATGAAGATGCGCGGCGTCTTTTGCAGCCCGGCCCGCTGGGCCGTCTCGGCGCCGAGCAGGGCTTCGTTCGCGACGGCCGCGCTGACGCCGGGGTCGTCCAGCAGCAGCATGAAAACGTGGGAATCGAAGCCCATCTGCGCGACGGCCGCACACAGGTCGTCGTCGTCCAGCCGCTGCGGGTTGTGCATGAGCCAGTCGTGCACCTTCCAAAAACCCGTGGCGCCGCCGAGCTCGCCGGCCACCTCCGCGGCGACGGCAGCGCGGCACGCGAGCGGGTTCTCGTCTTCCTCGGCCGACGGATTGCACGCACGGCTCAGCGGATAGGCATGAAACGTGTACTGCACGTCGTCGCGCCCGGCGGCGAACTCGCGGATGATGCGCTCGGCCAGGGCGGTGTTCGGCTGCTGGTAGTCGCCCCAGACGACCACGCGCACACGCGCCGTGTCGGGGCCGAGCGTCCAGGAGCGGTTCGTTAGCAGCAGGCGGAACGGCCGCTCCGTAAACCAGTCGCGGATGAAGGCGTCCGTGGCGGGCGGCGGATGGTCGTTCTCCGCCGTCGCCGCCGGCACGTTCGCGCTGAGCACCTTGCTGACCAGCCGCGTTAGCGCGTTGCCGGCCGCCCAGCCCGTGAATTCGACGCCGTTGACGAAGATCATCGGCGTGGTGCTGAGCGCTAGCTCGAAGCCTTCCTCGACATCGGCGTACACGCGGCGGGCCGTTTCCTCGCTCTGCATGACGCGCTCGAATTCGTCCGCGTCGAAGCCGAAGTCGCCGACGGCCTTGCGCAGCTCGTCGTCCGTGAAGTGGCCGCTGTGGTCGAAAAGCCAGAAGTGCAGCTTCCAGAAGGCGTCGTTGCCGCCGAGGATGCCGGCCGCCTCCGCCGCCCGCGCGGCCAGGCAGGCGCCTGTATGCCGGTTAGGCGTGTAGGGGTTGCACGCGGGGTCGCCGGGCCATTGCTTGACCGAGAGCGAGAGGTCGTCGTGCTCCGCGAGCAGCTTCTTCAGCTCGATGTCCGTGCCCTGGCAGGCGCTGCACTGGTAGTCCATGAATAACACGAAACGCAGGACGGCGCGTTCCGGCCCGAGCCGGTAGCGGCCGGTGAAGCCTGCCACACTCGGCGCGGATGCGGGCTCGGACGTCGCGATCTCGGATGGCGCCGGCTCGACCGGCTCCGTCGCCGCCGGCGGCGGCGGTTCGGTCAAGCTCGGCTCGCTGGCGGCACGCTGCCCGGCCGCCAGGATCGCCGCACTGGAACTCTCAAAACGCGTCTCCGCGATGGCGGCAGCGGCGTGTTTGGTCTGTGTCTCGACGACCGCCAGGGCTGCGCTAACGAGCGCAAAAGCGACCGCGCCGGTCGTCAGCGGCCAGCGTGTCGCGGCTCGGCGGGAGCCTCGCCCTCCCAGGCGGTATGCGGAGGATTCGAGCAGAATCCAGAACGCGACATTGCCGGCGTGCGTTGCCAGGCAGTACGGGCACACGTATCCGCCGCGGAGCATGATGGTCGTGAAGCCGATCGACCCGAGCACTCCGAGCCGCACGATCCAGCGGACGATGCCCGGCACGCCGTGGCGCATGGGGAACCACGCCGCCAGCAGCGCGAGGAAGTACGCGAGGCCGACGTGCGACACCGGCCAGCCGATGTACGGCACTTTGCCCCAGATGCTGGCGGCGGCCTGCTGGCACGGGCTCCCCGCACCGCAGCCGGGCAGGCTCAACCCCACGAGGTGCTCGAGCGACAGGAGCAGCGCCGCCGCCGCGCAGATCAGCAGAAGCACGATCCCGGCGATGAATGCGGGCAGCTTGATCACCCGATCCATGCGGCTCCGATCACTTCTCCGGCTCGATGGTGAGCGTGTGGCGGACCGGCGTCACTGCCGCCCGCACGTCCGCCTGCCATTTCTGCTCGGCCGCCATCAGCCGCTCGCGCAGCGTCGCCATCGCCTTCTCGGCCTCCGCATCGTTGCCCAGGAGCGTGCGGTAGGTGCGGAAGTTGGTGATGCATTGCTTGATCATACTCGTCTCGAAGGCCTGCTTCTTCGCAACCAGGTCATCGAGGGCCTTGAACGGCGCGCTGAACGGATTGTCGAGGAACTCCGCGGCCAGGTTGACGCCGGCCTCGAGTTGCTCGCGCGTGAAGCGCTGCGAGGCGTCGCCCCACGTTACGGTGGCCGCGGCGGTCGGGAGGCCCTTCACGACGAGCATGAACCGGTTGAGGTCCGCGTTGAACGGCAGGTACGGCAGGATGCTGCGCGTGCCGTCCGGTAACTTCGGGTCGCCGTAGAAGCAGAATGGGTAGCGCGCGCTCTCGATTTCCAGCCCGTCCTTCGATGCGGAGAGCACTTTGTGCCCGTCGCCGGTGGTCGCGGTCGGCTTTTCACCCCCCCACTCGACGTTGATCGTGCCGATCTGCCCGTCGAGCCCCAGCCCCTTCAGGAACGCGTACGCCATCACGAGCTGGCCGTCGGGTGCGGGATGGAAACCGTCCGGGCCGCAGACGTGGTACGCTGCGCCGAGCACCGGCTTCGCCCGGCGCATCGCCAGGATCATCTGGTCGTGCACGTCGGCGAACGGCTCGCCGGTCTGGAACGCCAGCTCGCGGGCGATGTCCCGCAGGTGGGCGAGGTTGTCGTTGTACACCGGCGGCGGCACGTCCGGCCGCTTGAAGGTGTCGAAATCGACCGCGCCCGGCGAGCCGACCAGGACGATCGCGCCGGCTTGCTTCACGTGCTCCACGATCTGCCGCATCGACTTTTCGTACGCCTCGCCGATGACCGGCTCGTACGCCTTGTAGAGCCCGTCGTTCATGCCGTAGCACGTCGTGACGACGTTCGGCTTCAGCGGCAGCAGGTCGTTGTCCATCCGGTCCGCGAACCCCGGCGCCCGCTCGCCGCTCCAGCCGAGCTGCGTCACGGTCACATCGAGTTGCGGCACGCACGCGAGCAGGTAGTCCTCGATGAACCGGCTGTATATCTTCTGCTCGGTGATCGAATCGCCCGTGATGACGACCCGGTCGCCCGGCTTCAGCAGCGGCGGCGCAACCGGCGTCACGCCCGCCGGGCGCACCAGCTCGCGGACGAAGATGTTCTTGAACTGGAGCTGGACCGCCGGTTTGTGGCTTTGCAGCTCGATCGCGCCGCGCGGGTAGATCGCTTTGTCCGGCTCCCAGTAGTTTTCGAGCACCGTATCGTCGACGACGAGCACGTCGTTCAGATAAATCGTCGCGCGCTCGCCGACCATGATGATCCGGAACGTGTTCCACTCGCCGGCGGGATGGTCGGCGGCGAAAAGCGGCTTGTTGGCGTGCTTCTTGTTGTTCCACAGGGCCCCGGAGCCTTCGGGCTTGTCCCAAATCTGCACCTGCGGGCTGCCGCGGAGGTAAATGCCGCTGTCGCCCGTCGGCTCGGTCTTCCAGTCGATCAGCAGCTCGAAATCGCCGTAGTCTTTGGCCGTGCAGAGGTTCTCGCCCTGGCTGTCGGAGATCAGCACGCCATCGGCGACTTTCCAGTGCTCGCGCATCCGCGCATCGGCCTTTTCCTGCGCCTTGGCGAGCTCGTCAGCCGCCATCGCCGCCCGCTTCGGCGGATCGGCCACGAGGCCCTTCCAGCCCGCGAGGCCCTTCCCGTCGAAGAGCGCGACAAACCCCTCCGGCGGGACGTTGTCGGCACGCGGCTGCGGCTCGGCGGCCAGCGTGTACGCCGGCAGCGCGGAGAGCAACGCGAGAGCAAGAACGAGCGTGTACGGGCGCCGTGCCCAAACGGGTTTGAACATGAGCTGGCTCCTCGGTTTCACATCCTGCCGCAGCAGGGTCATCCGCGATTGCGCTGTTATCTCCGCGACCGCCCGCGTGCGGGCCGCGGCTTCGGCTTCGGCTTCGCCGCAGGCGTGGCGGCCGGCTTCGGCTTTGGGGCTGATTTACCGGCCGCGCCCATGACTAGCACCAGCAGCGCATTCTGCGCGTGCATCCGGTTCTCCGCCTGGTCGAAGATCGCGGAGTTCGGCGTGCGCGACGCCGCGTAGTCGATCTCCTCGCCGTAGTGCGCCGGCAGGCAGTGCAGGATGATCGCGTCCTTCTTCGCGTGGCTCAGCAGGCCCGCGTTGATCTGGAAGCCCTGGAATTTCGCCTTGCGGGCCTCGGCCTCCGCTTCCTGGCCCATCGACGCCCACACGTCCGTGTACAGCACGTCCGCACCCTTGGCCCCCTCCGCGGCGTCGTGCACCACACGGACGGTCGCACCGGTCGCACGGCCGATTTCCGCCGCCTCCGCCAGCACGAGCCCGCTCGGTTCGAACCCCGGCGGCGTGGTGACTGTCACGTTCATCCCGACCCGCGCCCCGCCGAACATCAGCGAGTGGGCGACGTTGTTTCCGTCGCCGATGTAGTTGAGCGTGCGGCCCTTGAGCCCCCCCTTCCACTCCTGGATCGTCTGCAAATCAGCCAGAATCTGGCACGGGTGCTCGAAGTCGCTCAGCCCGTTGATCACCGGGCACGTCGCGTATTTCGCCAGCTCCGCGACGATCTCGTGCTCGAAGACCCGGGCCATGATCACGTCCACGTAGCGCGACAGCACGATCGCCACGTCTTCGACCGTCTCACGCTTGCCGAGCTGGAAGTCCACGGGCGAGAGGTAAATCGCGTGGCCGCCGAGCCGGGCCATGCCGGTCTCGAATGAGACGCGCGTGCGGAGCGAGGGTTTCTGAAAGAGCATGCCGAGCGTCTGGCCGCCCAGCGGGGCCGCGTGCCACCATTTCGCCCGGTGGGCTTTGATATCGTGTGCCAGCGCCAGGATGGCGTGGATCTCGTCGCCCGAGAGGTCCTTCATCGAAAGCAGATTGCGGCCTTGGAGCTTGACTGCCATGTGGTACGTCTCCGTCGTTTCCCGTTTAGTCTGCGCGGGCTATCCGCCTGAGCCGCGCGCAATTCAGGAAGTGTAGCACGGGCGGGGAAGTGCGGGAATGGGACGGGGAGCAGAGCCCAGAGCGCGAGCGACGGGTTGCCGGAGAACGCGACGCCTGCCGGAAACCCGCTCGCTGGCGCTCGGGGCTCCGATGCTTGGCCGCGCCCCCGCATTGCGCCGGCCGCACCCCCCTACTGGCTCCCCGCCTTCTGCCGCAGAATTTCGATCACTTGCGGCATCTTCTGCTTGAAGAGGTCCTTGAATTCCGCCGGCAGGTCGGCCTCGCGGATCAGGAAGTCGATCGTCGTGCCGTCGGTGCCCACCGGCACGCGGAGGATCGCGACGACCTTGCCCTTGGCCCCGGCTTCGCTATCCGCCGATGGCTGCGCACCACCGGCCGGCGGCATCGAGACCACGATCCCGTCCTCGACCACCTCGTAGACCAGCCCGGTGCTGCCCATGATCAGCTCGAGCGCCTGGCGGGCCGAAATGCCGCGCTGAACCAGCTCGACGTTCCGCTCCCGGGCGTCCACATTCCGCAGCACGCCCGGCTGGAAGTGCACGGTGATGCCGATCCGCTTGCCGAGCTCGAGCAGCAACTCGTCCAGCGGCGTCTTGCGGTAGCTCAGGTCCAGCGGCCGATCGAGACGCTGCTGCACGTCCTCCTCGCGGCCGTAGATCACGATCGTGTGACCCTTCGGCACCCACAGCGCGCCCATCCCCTGCGTAACTTCCTCGAGCTTCGCCAGTGCGCTGGCCGCCGGTCCCTCCCGCATCGCCTGCTCGAACGCCTTCTGCGGATCGCCCTTCGGCGACAGCCGAAACTCGATGGCAAAATCCTCGGGCTTGAGCGATGACCACGGCCCCGCCGCCAGCTTCTGCAATAGCCCGACTTCCTCGATCGTCAGCCGCCGGCCGAGGCGATCCAGCACGGGCGCCGGCTCGACGATCACCTTGTCGTTATCCACGCGCAGCGCCAGCCCCAGTCCGTCGAAGATCCGCCGCAACGCGTCGCGCACCGACATGTCGGCAATGACGAGCGACAGCCGCGTCTGGTCGCCGGCGGGCATGCCCTCGAGCGCGTTCGGAGCGAGCTCGAAATGCAGCCCGGTCGCTTTCTCCAGCGCGGTCAGCGCCTCGCGGATCGGCCGCTCGCTGATTTCGATCTTCTGCGCGACTTTCTGGTCCAGGGCCGCCTCGACCAGGTCGCGCATCGGTTGCGCGGTCACCGGCAGCGACCCGGCCAGGACGACCAGCAGGCCGGCCAGGCACGCGAGCGGAAACGACCCGAAATGTCGAGCGGGTGACGTTTTCATGGGAAGAGCCTCAATAGAATCCGCCGGCGTCGTCGGACGCAGCCGGCTGCTGGATCGGGTCAATGCTAAAGAAGCGTTGCGGTTGCTCATGAACTGCCTCAGTGACGCTGACGCGGGCGTAGGCCACGCCGGTGCTCGTCTCCACCGCTGCCGCCGGCACTCCCACGGTCACACGCACCACTCCGGATGACAGCAGCGCGGGCGAGGGGTTAGGCAGAATGGTCAACACGAGCGCCGCGGCGGCCGCCAAGCCAGCCACTGTCGCGGTGCCGAGAATCACGCGCCAACGCCGACGGAGGACGCCTTGATCGCTCCGGCGGACGGCGGCGGCGATGCGTTCGTGCAGGCGCGGCCAGTCCACGCGCGGCTCGATCGACGGCAGATCGTGCAAGGCCGTGTCGAGCGCGTCTTCGTCCGTCGTGCTCGTGTCCGCCGCGTCAATCGCTGCCGAAATGTGCCCCTCGAGCTTCGCCCAATCCACGCCACGGAGCTCGGGCGCCTGGCTGCGGAACACCTCGTCGAACCGCCGCCACTCGGCCAGCAACGCCGCCAGCTCCGGCTCAAGGCGCACGGCCTCCTCGACCTGCCGCTGCAAGTCGGTGCGCTCCGGCTCATCGAGCCACGCGCTGACCAGTTGCTCGAATGCGTCGCGGTCCATGGGCGTCACCACCGAATAACTCGCGCGGCCGCGGGATCGAAGGGCCGAAGGGACCGGCGTGTGTTCGTCGCCAGCGCGACGCGGGCGGTCATCTTTCCTGATCCCTTCGCCCCTTCAATCCTGCGACCCTCGCTCACAGAAACTCCGTTAACTGCTCTTTCATCTTCTTGCGGGCCTGAAACACGTGCCACTTCACGGCCTCGACGCTGCACTTCATCACTTCCGCCACGTCCTTCTGCGGCATCTGCTCGATGCTGAAAAGCACGAGGGCGGTCCGCTGCTGCGGCGGCAGCGTGGCGATCGCAGCCTGAATGCGTTCCTGTAACTCCGCCGCCATCAGCTTGGCCCCCGGCCGGTCCTCGGAATGCGGCGCGTCGGAGATTTGCTCCTCGCGCGACGCATCCGGCCCGAGCAGGCAGTCCTCGAACGACAGCCGCGGGCCGCGCGAGCGGCGAAAGTTGAGCGACAGGTTGGTGACGATGCGTAGTAGCCACGGGCCGAACTTCTGCTGGTCTTCCAGCGTCTGGAGGCCGCGGTAGGCGCGGATGAACGCCTCCTGGCACACTTCCAGAGCGTCGTGCAGGTTGCCGAGCAACCGGTAGGCCACCGACGTCGCCCGACGCTGATAGCGCTCCACGAGCTCGTCGAACGCCGTCCGCCGGCCGGCGAGCGTCTGCCGAACCAGCGCGGCGTCGTCTGGGACGGCGATGCGCGTCGTGACCTGCGATTTCACGAGCACTCCTATGCTGAAAGACACCGGGGCATGGCAAAGGTTGGGCGCTGTGCGCAACCGCTCGCCGGTGGACGCTCTCAGATGGCATATTATTCACCCCGCGCGCAAACCCGCAAAACCGTCGCCGCCGGCCTGGTCGCCGAATCCGCCCCCCACTACGGCAACGGCGGCAACCGCATGCCGTGGCGGTCGACCTGTGGCGGGGGCGTTGGTCTCAGCGCCCGTGCGCGTGGCTTGCGGCCCCGGTGCCGCAGGCGCCGGCCGCCGGCGGGCGGGTACTGGCGCAGGTACTCGTCGAGATGCTCGGGGCTGGCGAAGTGCTGCTGCCAGTTGTAGTCGCCGGAGTGGTAATCGCACTGGTCGGCCCCGTACTGGCGGCAGATTCTTGGCCGCGTGCGGTAGATTCCGCAGCGACCGTCGCCCGCGAGGTGCCCGCAGGGCGTGCGGAAGCCGATGTACCAGTCGTCGTCCTCGACGAACACGAAGACGTTCTTGTGGAGCAGGTACCAGCGCACGTCGTCGAAATCCTCCGCGGTTTCGGGGGTTTCGAGCGGCAGGGCGATGTACGCGCAGCAAAGCCCCGTGCAATGTTCACACACGTTGCCGGACATGGGTGCTATGGTAACGCGCGAGCGCGGTGCAGTCGCCGTCCGCCGGCGGCACCTACACCGCGTCCCCCATGCACGTGCCGACGGCGCGGGCCATGGCGATCAGGTCGTCATCGGGCGACACGGTGCGCTGCTGATGGGCCACGGACTCGATCGGTGCGTCGGTGATCCGGCCGTTTTGCAGCGCGACCATCCGGTTCCATTGTCCCTCCGCGATCAGCTCGATGGCGCGGAAGCCGAAACGCGTCGCCAGGACGCGATCAAACGCCGATGGCGTGCCGCCCCGCACCACGTGCCCCAGGATCGTCGCGCGCGTTTCAAGGTCGGTCTTCTCGGCGATCTGCTCGGAAAGCAGGACACTGACGCCCCCGAGCCGCACCGGGTCGGGACTGTCATGCACCACCTTGTTCACGACCTGCTTGCCGCCCTTTGGCGCCGCCCCCTCGGCGACGGCAATCAGCGTAAAACGCTTGCTGCGCCGCGTGCGCTCGGCGCAGGCCTGGCAGATCGCCTCCAGGTCATAGGGCAGTTCCGGAATCAGAATCACGTCCGCCCCGCCCGCCAGGCCGGCGTGCAGCGTCAGCCAGCCCGCGTTGCGCCCCATCAGCTCGACGAGCATCACGCGGTGGTGGCTCGAGGCGGTCGAGTGAATGCGGTCGATGCACTCGGTCGCCGTCTGCACGGCCGTGGTGAACCCGAACGTCAGCTCGGTCGCCATCAGGTCGTTGTCGATGGTCTTCGGGACGCCGACGCAGGGCACGCCGCGCTGGATCAGCCCCGCCGCGCCGCTCATGGTTCCGTCGCCGCCGATGCAGACGATGCCGTCGAGCCGTCGGTCGGCGATGTGCTCGAGCACGCGCGGGGTCACGTCCTCGAAAACGAGCCGCCCCTCGGCGTCCTTGCCGACGGCGAAGCGGGCCGGATCGGCCTTGTTCGTGGTCCCGAGGATCGTCCCCCCCACCGTCAGGATGTTGGACACGTCGTCCATCCCGAGCGGCCTCATCCGGTTGCGGATCAGCCCGAGGAACCCGTCCTCGATGCCGACGACCTCGATGCCCAGGCGCGTGATGGCCGCTTTCGTCACGACCCGAATGACGGCGTTGAGCCCGGGGCAGTCCCCGCCGCCCGTCAGAATGCCGATGCGTGAGACCTTGGGTGCCATGCGAACTCCTCTGACCCACCAAGATTATCGGGCCGCTGGTGGCGTGGAGTTTACCATGCCGGTCGCCGCGAGGGGATGGACGTCGGCAGGTTGGCCGGGGTCACGCCCTACTACAGGGCGGAAGCAATACGAGCGCTTGAGGCGGCGGCGCGACGGGCATAGTCATCCGCAGAGTGCGGATCGTTACATATACATCCCGCCGTCGACGACGAAGACCTGGCCCGTGATGTAGGACGAGGCCGGGGAGGCGAGGAACGCGACCATGGCGGCCACCTCTTCGGGCTGCCCGAACCGCTGCATCGCAATCAGCGACCTGGCCTGTTCCTTCAGCTTCTCCGGGAGGTCCCGGGTCATTTCGGTCTCGATGAACCCCGGCGCCACCGCGTTGCACGTGATGCCGCGTTTGGCCAGCTCCTTGGCAATCGACTTGGTCAGGCCGATCACGCCGGCCTTGGCGGCGCAGTAGTTCGCCTGCCCCGGATTGCCCATCAGGCCGCTGACGCTGGAGATGTTGATAATCCGCCCGTGCCGCGCCCGGAGCATGTGCCGGCTGACGGCCCGCGTCATCCAGAACGCCGCCCGCAGATTCGTGGTCAGCACCGCCTCGAACTGCTCGTCCTCCATGCTCATCAGCAGCCCGTCGCGCGTGATGCCGGCGTTGTTCACCAGAATGTCGAGGTGCTCGTACTTCGCCGCCATCTCCTCGACGAAGTTGTTGACCTGCTCGGGGCGGCTGACGTCGAGTGCGACGGGCAGAATGCGCCCCGCCACGTCGGCGCCCGCGGCGCGGACCCAGGTTTGGGTGCGCTCGATGTTGCGAGCGGCGGCGATGACCGTGGCGCCCTGCCGCGCCAGCGCCAGGCAGGTAGCCTGCCCGATGCCGCGCGAACCGCCGGTCACGATCGCGTTCTGCTCTGCCAGGCTCGTGCTCATCGCGCCACTCCCGGTCAAGCCGACGCAGGTCTCACGTCGGCCGCCGTGCTCACATTCGTCATCCGCACGCTGCGGTCAATCTTGCGCATCATACCGGTCAGGTGCCGGTTGGGTCCAACCTCCCAGAAATCCGTACAGCCGTCCGCGATCAGCCGTGCGACGCACGCCTGCCAGCGCACCGGGTTGACCACCTGCCGATACAGCGATTCACGGATGGCCGCCGGCTCGTCGTGATATGCCGCATCCACATTCGCGATCACGCGGATCTTGGGCGACCGGAAGGTACACGCGGCCAGCACCGGCCGCAACCCCTCAGCGGCGGGCCGCATGAGCTCGCTGTGGAAGGCTCCGGCCACCTTGAGGGGGATCGCCCGGCCGCCCAGCTCCTCTGCGACAGCCACGGCCGCGGCACAGGCCGCCTTGTCGCCGGAAATCACGATTTGCCCGGGGCAGTTGAAGTTCGCCGGCCGCACGCGGCCCTGGTCCCGTACGCGCTCGCACAGGGCCAGCACCTGCCCCTCGTCCAGCCCCAGCAGCGAGACCATGCCGCCGGAATTCTGCTCGGCGGCCTGTTGCATGAGCTGCCCGCGCCGATACACCAGTCGCAGGGCGTCCTCGAACGACAGCGCGTCCGCGATGTGGAGCGCGGTGTACTCGCCCAGGCTCAGTCCGCCCAGGGCCGCCAGCGCGTCCGTGGCGAGGCGGCCGGTCGCACACGCCGCCCGAAACAGGGCCACGCTGGTCGTAAAGATCGCCGGCTGTTGGATGTCGGTGGCGTCCAAACGCTCGGCGGGTCCCTCAAAGCACAGCTTGGACAACGGGAAGCCGAGGGTGGCATCGGCCTGCGCGAAGGTCTCGGCGGCGACGGGATAGGCCGCCGCGACGTCGCGGCCCATGCCGACCAACTGCGCCCCCTGCCCGGGGAATATCGCGGCCGATGCGGTCACGATCACATCCTCATCAGGACTGACGCCCAGGTCAGCCCGGCCCCGAAGGCCACCAGCATGACCAGGTCCCCGGCCTGCCAACGCCCGGCTGTGCGGGCCTCGTGCAGCGCGACGGCCACGGAGGCCGACGACGTGTTTCCGTAGCGGTCGATGTTGATCCAGACGCGCTCGAGCGGCACGCCGGCCCGCGCGCAGGCCGACTCGATGATCCGCAGGTTCGACTGGTGCGGGATCAGGAGCTTCAGGTCGCCCACGCTCACGCCCGCGTCGGCGCAGGTTTGCTCGATGATCTGCTGCATCTGGGTGACGGCAAACTTGTACACCTCGCGGCCCTGCATGCGCATGAAATGCAACCGCTCGTCCACTGTCTGCCGGGTCGCGGGGTGGCGCGAGCCGCCGGCCGGGATGTAGATCAGCTTGCCGCGCTCGCCGTCCGCCCCCCAGCGGGCCGCGATGATCCCGCGGCCAGTATCCGTGGAGCGGCGGAGTACCGCGGCCCCCGCGCCGTCGCCGAACAGGATGCACGTCGCCCGGTCGAGCGGGTCCGTGATCGTGCTCAGCGTCTCCGCACCGATCAGCAGCACGGTCTCGGCCACCCCGGTGACGATGTACTGTGACGCGGCCATCATCCCGTACACGAACCCGCTGCACGCGGCGGACAGGTCGTAAGCCGGGATCCAGCGGCAGCCGAGAGCGGCCTGGAGGAGCGCCGCCGTGGACGGCAGCATGTGCTCGGGGCTGATCGTGGCGCACACGATCAGGTCGATGTCCTTCGGCGTCAGCCCGGCGTTCGCGAGCGCCCCCTGGCTGGCGTTCGTCGCCAGCGCGAGCGTGCCCTGGCCGGGCGCGGCCCAGCGCCGCTCGCGAATCCCCGTGCGCTGGACGATCCACTCGTTGGAAGTGTCGACCGTCCGCGCCAGCTCGTCGTTCGTGACGACCCGCTCGGGCATGTACGCGCCGCTGCCAGTGATCTGGACCGGCCAGGCCAGCCTCATGCGGCGTCCTCGTGGCGCCGGCCCAACTCGCGGACGATGGTGGCGTTGAGGTCGCGACGGACCTGCTCGGCCGCCACGCGGACCGCGTTCCCGATGGCGCGGCGGTCGCTGCGGCCGTGGCAGATGATGGCCACGCTGTTGAGGCCGAGCAGCGGCGCGCCCCCATATTCGGCGAAATCGTGCCGTTTCCAGATGCGGGCCACGATCGGCTCGAAGCGCGTCAGCAACTCCTGGCTCTCCTCCTTGATCTCATGCACGATGGTCTTGAAGATCCCCTCCGCCAGACCTTCGGTGAGCTTCAGGATCACGTTGCCCACGAAACCGTCGCAGATCGCGATATCGCACGCCCCGCAAAAGATGTCCCGTCCCTCCAGGTTCCCGACGAAGCGCACCGCGGGATCGTGCTTGATGAGCGCCCCGGCTTCCTTGACCAGCGGGTTGCCCTTGCCCTCCTCCTCCCCGATCGAGATCAGCCCCACCCGCGGGTCCGCGACGCCGAGGATCAGCCGGGCATAGCACCCGCAGATCCGGCTGTACTCGTGCAAATGGTGCGGCTTCGGCGTGGTGTTGGCCCCCACGTCGCACACCACTACCGGTCCGTGGAACGTCGGCAGGAGCACCGCGATGCCCGGCCGCGACACGCCCGCCACGGCGCCCACCTTGAGCTGGCACGCCGCCGCGAACGCCCCCGTGTTGCCGGCCGAGATTACCGCGTCCAGCTCGCCCTTCCCGGCGGCGATCGCCATCTGGACGATGCTCGACTTGCGCTTGTGCCGGAGGGCGTCGACGGGCGACTCGCCCATCTCGATGACCTGGGGGCAGTCCTCGATGCTCACCCGCGGGTCCGCCAGGCCCGCCGCCCGACATTCCGCCTCGACGCGCTCCTTGGGCCCGAAGAGTACCACGCCGTCCCCGTCCGACAGGTAGGCGAGCCCGCTCCGCACGCCCTGGATGATCTCCTGCGGCGCGTGATCGCCACCCATTGCGTCCATGCCGATCCGCATGGAGCCCTCCTACGATTCCTTCTCAACCACCTTGACGCGCGTGCGTGCATTCACATAGCCGCAGTTCTTGCAGGCGGCGTGCGGCAGCCTGGCCTGGCCGCACTGCGGACAGGCGCTGAGGGCCACTGGCCGCAGGGCCTGGTGCGACCGCCGCGTCCGCTTACGCATCTTACTTTTCTTGGTTACGGGTAGCATCCGGTCTCCTGTCGTGCACCGCCGCGCTGCGCGTACAGCACACCCTTCCGCCGCCGCGCCGTGTCGGCACGGCGGCTGCAATCCCGCCTAAAACGGGCGAGGCTACGCGTACCCCTGCGTCATGTCAAGCTGGAAACCCCCCGGCGCGCGGTCTTGCGGGGCCGTGACACGGTCGGCGGGCAGGCGGCGTCTGCGGGCTTGGCGCTGCCTTTTCGGCGACCATGTCGCCCGGTCAGGCGCGCTTCCGGCGCGAGCGGGGCGGCCACAGCACGTCCCGCAGCAGCGCATTCAAGGCCAGGTCGAGGCGCGTGTCGACGTCGTATGTCCCGTCCGTTAGCGCACGGCGCAGGGCCCAGATGCTCCGCATCTGCCCTGTGACGGGAGGCGACGCTGGACGCATGGCACGCTTCGGCCCCCCGCCCCTGTGCCCCTGGGCCAGTCTTCGTCGTCGGTTGCCGGTCACGCCAGATTCTCCCGCCAGTTTCCCCAACACGGCCGTCCACGCCCAAGGCAGCCGGTTTACTCACGAGGGAGTACTGCGGGCCCTCACCACCTTTTATCGGCTACCGCCCCGTGCGCACTTTAGATGCGCCGGCTGTCAATACCGGCAGCCGCCCGTTCGCCCTTCCGCAACTAGCGGCTCATGGCCCCCAGCGAATCGCAGGCGCGTCCGGCGAGAGCGCTCACGATGCGCTATCTGCGGACTGCACGCCGCCCGGCAGCGGCGTTTGTCGCCCCTTGCACAGCTTGAACTCGCCGATCGGCGCCACTTTCCGGTATCCCAAGTACAGCGCGACGTCCAGGACTTCGGTAAGCGTCGGAAACGGCCGCTCGTTCACGCGTTTGTACTCGTCAACCGCGCGGAGGAAATCCAGTTGCTCCTCATTCATGTGGCCTTCTTCGGCGGCGCGGCGGTAGTCCGTGCGCCGTCGCCCCGGGCCCCGGCGACGATCGAGGCTGGACCGTCGGTCCACCTCCCCACGCCGGTCGATTTGCGACCGCGCTTCCACCGTCGGCGGCGCAGGCGCGTCGCTGGCCACGCCATCTGGAGCAGCGGACATGGCAGAGTGTGACTGCTTCGTCATACTTGGACTATCGGCCGCGTTCCCCTGCCAACCTGACCCCGCCTGGCCGGCCGCCGCCCTACTTCCTGTTCCTGGCCCCAGGGCTGCGTGCCGGGCCACGCAACCTCCGGCCGACAGCCCCCGGGAGGGCACTTACAGCTCTTCCTCTTCCTCCTCCTCGTCGAGGTCGTCGTCGAGCTCGTCGTCGTCCTCGAATTCATCGTCATCGAAGTCGTCGTCGAGGGCCTCGTCCAGCGCATCATCCTCCTCTTCGTCTTCGAAATTGTCGTCGACTTCTTCTTCGTCGTCGCCCGACCGGCGCCGCCCTTCGCCGCGCAGCCCGATGGCCCCGCTGTCGAACTCGTCAGGCGAAACCGGCTCATCCCCGGCCGGTTCGTCGACCGCGGTCGCGACGCCTGCGCCGAATTGCTCGTGATCTACTTCAAATTCGATCGTGTCGAACGGCGGCCTCTCCAGCTCGGTGCGTTCTCGATCGTCGAACATTGCCAACTCCTTCTGAAGCGGTCATTCAGCCAACGCGCGCGGGTACATACTGCCCCCTCGCGAGTTCGTCAAGCGGGATTTTTTGTCCGCCACCGCCTGGGCCCTCGTCCTCGGCGCTTTATCGTGCATTCACACCGTCCGCATAGCATATAATGCCATTGTTCGCGACCAGGAAAGGAAAATCGCATGGCACTTTTCGATCGCTTCGCGCGGCGATTCGACCGGAAGCAGGAGCGCAAAAAGCGACAGGCGGATGTCGTCGACCCGGACGCCCCCCCAGTGCCCGACGCACCCGTCGAGCAAGCCAAGGCCGAACACGCTACCGGCCGCAACGCCCCGTGCCCGTGCGGGTCGGGCAAGAAGTACAAAAAGTGCTGCGGATTGACGCCGTGAGCGCTTCCGACGCGCAGCCGCCTTGGTACGCCGCCGGCCTGCGGTTCGCCTGCACCAAATGCGGCCGGTGCTGCAGCGGCGCCCCCGGCCACGTTTGGGTCGTCGCCGAAGACATTGACCGCATCGCGGCCCATCTCGGCCTCTCCCCGACGGAGTTCAACCGCCGGCATGTTCGGCGCGTCGGTCTCGGCCGCAGCCTGCTCGAGAAGCCTGGCGGCGATTGCGATTTTCTCGCGCGCGACGGGGACGGCCCGACCCGCTGCCTGATCCACCCCGTGCGGCCCGTGCAGTGTCGCACCTGGCCATTCTGGCGTTCCAACGTCGAATCTTCCGAGGACTGGAAGGTCACGGCGCGCGATTGCGCCGGCATCGACCGCGGCGCCACGCACGCCCTGGCCGTTATTCAGGAGGCGTTGCAACACAACGGCGACCGCCCGCTCTGACCACCAGCACCAGCCAACCGGCCACGCCCGCCGCCGCACCAGCCCAAACGAACCCCGGCAGCTCGGCCAGGCCGTGCGCCGCCGGCCCGGACAAGCGCAACATCGCTAGCGCGCCGCCTAGCAGCACGCAGCCCAGAATCCGGCGCCGGCCGGACAACCCGGGGTGCAGCGCGACGGCCCACAATGCGACCGCGATAATGAACTCGCGGCCGAGTGGGAATACGCCCACGCCATACGCGAGAGCGCGGCCGAGGTTTGCGACCGTTTCCGGGGACAGGCGCGCTTGCGTGCCCGTTTCGCCGGCAGCGAGGGTCTTGTCCCCCTCGCCCGGGGCCATGAGCTCCCCCTCCGGCGTGACGACCCACATGTGCTTCAGGTCTGTCGCCAGCGAAGCCTCGTAGCCCATTCGCCGCAGCAGCGACGCGGCGACGACCGCACGTCCGTCGCAGTCTTCGCGGCCCTTGGCGAAGACCTCCGCCACGGTCGGCAGGTAATCCATCACGCCCCACGTATCCCAGTCGAATGCGTACGGGATCTGCTCGTAGACGGTGCGCTCGACCGCGGCCCGCAGGGTTTTCCACGAGCGGTCGTCCGCCACGCGTGCCCGCACGAGGCGCTCGAGCGTCGCCAGGGCCGGATAGTCGGGCTGGAGCACGCTGTTCAGGTTTCGCAGTCGCGTGATGTAGGTCGGCAGGAGCCAGACCTTCGGATAGAGCACGAGGGCGACGATCGCCGCAAAAACGACGGTTTTCAGCGGCCAGCGTACCCAGCGTGGCCAGCGGTGCACGCGCTCCCAGGCTGCCGCCCAACTCGTTGTGCGTGGCGTTGCCATCTCGGCGCCGTCCTCAGGCCCCGGTCCACGAGGAATGGTAGGCCCGACGGGGGCACGTCAGCAACGGCGGGCGGTGGCGCGCGGGCGCGGCCCCTACAGGGATAGGCCGATCCCTGCGGGGAACACCCCGCCTGGAATCACAGGTGTTTGCCTGAGTGCTTACCGCCGATCAGGGGAACGGTGGCTGGCAGGGAACTACCCCCCCGCCCGACCCGTGGGGTGGCGCGGCGGGTGGCGGAGCGTGAGGGCGAACGTGCAGCGCATGGACTTTACTTTACATAACAAATACCGTACACTTACCGGAGTCGATTCGCACGTGCGAATGCCTCCCGAGGCTCGGCGGGCCGGACAGGCCACGGAATCGGACGCCACGGACGGCGGGCCACCCGCCTGGGGAACGGACCCCGACCACGTGGGCCCCCCTCACGTCGTCGGACAAACAACACACTGGCACAGGAGGGCCAGGACCATGCCTCAACACAGCCCCTGTATCGAAGACCTGCGGGCGCGCCAGCTCATCCGCCTCGGCCGCGTCTTGCCGCTTTTCGCGCCGGCGGAGCTTTCGGGCCTCGCCGACTTCCTCGAGCGGCGCGTCGCAACGCGCCTTGCGCGCCTTGCACGAATGCGCGGATCTCGCCCACCGAGGCGTCTCCGTACTCGGCTTCCCATTCGCATAGACGGTTGACGGCCCGCGCGCGAACCTGCGCGTCCTCAATCATCAACAGCAGGCCGGCCGAGCACAGGCGGGTTACCCAGTGGCCGGACAGCTTGGCCTGCTCGTACAGGGTCTTCATGGCCTCATCGACTTGGAAGTTGATCTGCGGCCTGCGGTTTATCATGGCGGCGCCTTTCAAGGACCCTTCGGTTTCCTAGGACGCCGTTATTCTCGCCGCGCGACCCCCCGCGCGCCAAGCCCGCCGCCGCTCATTCGGACCCTCGGCCCCGGACGGAATCGCCGGGCTCGCGGCGCCCGCCGGCCCCCTCTGCCCGCGCCGTGCCGCGTCGGATAGAATCAGCCCTCCGGCGACAAGGAAACAGCGTAGTACAGAATGGCGACACCAGACCTTCCCCACCAAGATCCTCACGCGCTCGATGACGGCGGTCGAGCCGAGGGGGCCAAGTCGACCGGGCACGACTCGAGCACCAGCGACGAGCCGACCCGCGTCACCGGCAGCCGCACGCCCGCTTCGCCCGAGGTCCCCATCCCGCTCGGCCCCACGATTGCGGGCTACGCGCTGAAGGAAGAGATTCACCGTGGCGGCCAGGGCGTCGTCTACCGCGCGATTCAACTGGGCACGAAACGCGAGGTCGCGCTCAAGGTCCTGCTCGAAGGGCCGTTCGCCGGCGAAACCACACGGCGGCGGTTCGAGCGCGAGATCGAGCTGGCCGCGTCGTTGCGCCACCCGAACATCGTCACCATCCTCGACTCGGGCCTCAGCTTCGAGCGCTACTACTTCGCGATGGAGTACATCGACGGCATCCGCCTCGACCGCTTCCTGGCACAGCGGCGGCTGCCGCTCGACCAGACGCTGGTCCTGTTCGAGAAGATCTGCCTGGCCGTCAACTTCGCGCACCTGCATGGCGTTATCCACCGCGACCTGAAGCCGCCGAACATCCTCGTGGACGAGCAGTGCGAGCCGCACGTCCTGGACTTCGGCCTCGCCAAGCCGGTCCACCGCCTGGAGGCCGGCGAATCCACGGTGCAGGTGCTGTCGATGAGCGGGCAACTGCTCGGCACGGTGGCCTACATGTCGCCGGAGCAAGCGGCCGGTGCCCAGGACGTGGACGTGCGCAGCGACGTGTACTCGCTGGGCGTGATGCTGTACGAGGCGCTGGTCGGGCAGCCCCCCTACCCCACCGACGGCTCGCTGGCCCAGGTGCTGAATCGCATCGCCAGCGATGAGCCCACCTCGCCGCGCGTCTTCGGCCGGCGCTGCCCGTCCGGTTTCCGCGTGGATGACGAGCTGGCCACGATCCTGCTGAAAACCCTCGACAAGGACCCACACCGCCGCTACCAGACGGCCGGCGAACTGGCTGGCGATCTGCGGCGTCGGCTCGACGGGGAACCGATCGAGGCGAAGCGCGCCAGCGGGCTGTACATGCTCAAAAAGACGCTCCGCCGCTACCAACTCCAGGCGGCGATGGCGGGTAGCGTCCTGCTGATGCTCATCGGCTTTCTGATCACGTTTGCCGTGCTGTTCAGCGCAGAACGCGACGCCCGGCGCCGAGCCGATCTGAGCATGGGCGAGGCGCGCGCCGCAGGCGACCGCCGCGAAGCCGCGCTCGCCGAGGCGCGCGAGGGGCGGACCGCGGCGATCCGTGCGCAGCAGAGTCTGCGGCGGGCACTGGCGCGGGAGCACATTCAGCGCGGCGACCTGGCACTCCAGCGGCTGGAGTTCGGCGCGGCGCGCGACAGTTTTTGGGATGCCTTGGAGATCGCGCCCGGCCCCGCCGCGGTCTGGGCGCTGCGGCACTTCTATTTCCAAACAACCAACCTGGACACGACTTTGCTGGCCCTGGAGCCGCACGGCCCGAGCTGCCTTTCGCGGGACGGCCGACTGGCCGCGGCCTGCCCGGGGCCGAATGGGGTCTGGGTGCGCGACATCGAAACGGAGCGGGTACTCGCGTGGGTCTGCACGCCGGGGCCCGTGACGCGTCTGGACGTGTCCGACGACGGCGGATTGGCGGCCGTGGGCCCCGGGTGGGCGCGGGCGTGGTCGCTCGGCGCACCGGCGGCAACGCAGACCGACCCGAGCACGGGGTTGCGCCCGAGCGTCGCGGGGTCGCTGACCGAGGGCGGCATGCCCCAGGCCCTATACGTTCTGGATGGGGGCGCGGGGCTGCTGTTGGTCAACCGCCGGTCGGTGCGGGTGGTGCGCGGCGCGGCCGGCGAACAGGGCACGGTCATGCTGATGCGCGGAACGCCCACTGGGTCGGCCGATTACGCCCCGCACGCCCGGCAACTGGCCGTGCCGACCACGGCGGGCGTCGAACGGATCGACGTGACGCAGGACGAACTCCATCCAATGCCCGTCTGGAGCGACGGTGAGCCGCCGCCCCGGGCCGTTCGCTTTGATCGCGACGGCGTCCTCGGCGTACTGGCCGACGGCGTCTACGTCGCGAGCCCGCATGAGATGGGCGACGAGCCGGCGGCTGCGGCCGGGGCCGCGCCGGCGCCGGCTGCGTCCAGGCCGGCCGAGTGGCTACGCTGGGCAGCCGCCGACAAAGACGTCATGTCCTTTGACTTCGACCGCGCAGATGACACGCTCGCGCTGCTCAAGGTCGGCGGACACATTGCAGTGCGCCGGGCGGACGCCAACGAGCCCGCTGAGCAACTTGTCATTGGCCAGCTCGCCGATTTGCGGCTGCTGCCGGGCGCCCGCCCGCAGGACGGCAACTCGGCGGCGCCGGAATCCGTTTCTGCGGTCGAGAACGAGCCCGCGCTGCTGACGCTCGACGAACGGGGCACAGTGGCGAGTTGGGCGACGGCCAAGCGCGGCGCACCGGGCCAACTTGTATTGGACGTGCCGGCGAACATGTGGGCCGCGTCGGCGGACGGTTCGACGGTCCTCGTTGCGCTGGCGCGCGGTCGCGTGCTGGCCTACACCCCCGCGCAGACGCCGGCCCTGCGGACGATCGTGAAGCCGCGCTTGTTCGAAACCTTCTCCGCGACGACCGAGAAGCCCGATTTGTCGTTGGCGCTGAACGCGGACGGAACCCGGGCCGTCATTCGCGACAGTGGCACGCTCCGCTTCGACGACCTGACCGCGCGCACCGCCGTCGAACATCCCTGGGATGACCGCCTGACGCCGCTGGCCGACAAAGTGGCCCTGAGCGGCGACGGCGAATGGGTCGCCTTGCTCAGCCGCACGCCGCTGGGCGATCGCCAACGGATCACGTTCCTGCCCTGGGCGGCCGAAGCCGGACCGGGGGACGAGGGCGGACCAACCAAAGTCCCGTCCGCTCCGGCACGCCCGGCTGCTCCATCGGGTCCACCCGCAGCCCAGCTCCAGCGGGTGACCCAGGACTTCGTCGGGGCCGCCATCCGCGACCTGGCCTTCGTGCCCGGCACGCACAAGCTCTTGCTGGCCCGCTCGAACGGCGAACTGCTCCTGCTCGACGGCGACACGTCGAGCGCACCGGCGACGGACACGCGCCCGCCCCGGCTGTACTTCCAACTGGACGCCGCGCCCACGATGATCGCCTTGAGCCGTTCCGGCGCGTACCTGGCGATCGCCTGCGAAGACGGCGTGGTGCGGCTGATTCCGATGCAATCCAAGGCCGGCGGGCCCGACGAGCCGGCGACCCCGGCCAGGGTCCAGTATCGGTTTGCGGACGCCCGCGACGTCAGCGCGCTCGCGTTCAGCCCGCGCGATGAAGTCCTGCTGATCCGCACCCCGGACGGGCGCGTGCATTTGTGCGATCCCGCGACCGGCGAAAGCGTCGCCGACTGGCAGATCCCCGCCGGCACAAAGCGACCGCTGGCCACATGGATCGGCGACGCGGAAGCCTTGCTACTCAGCGGCGAAAACGGCGTCTACGAATACCGCCATGAGGTTACCGACGCCTTGATTGAGCGCGGGCGATCGTATGCCCGGCAGCGCCGGATCGCGCGCCGCCTTGCCGACGGCGAGTTCGCCGCTGCCTGGAGTATCGCGGCCGACTACGGGAACAGCGATCGGGAAGCGGCGCGGGCGGTTCAGACGGATCTTCTGGCGGCGGTGCTGCGCCGGCCGGATGCGAACGTGCCGGCGGGCGCGGTGGAGTCCATGCTGGCCGGCGCGCCCGCGTACACGTACCTCCAGCTCGGACACGCTGCTTACGACGGACGGCGGTTCCCGCTGGCACGCCAGTGGCTGCGCGCCGGCCGCGACCGTGCGGCCGCGGTCGATGCGCTCACGACCCGGCGTATCGCGGAGTGCGACTACCTCGCGGGCACGTACGATACCGCCGTGACCGGCTATACCAGCGCCTTGGCGTCGCCCGACCTCGATCCAGCCGGAGCCCCGACCGTCGCGCTGGAGCGCGTGGCCGCCCTGGTGATGGGCGACCACCTGCCGGAAGCCCGCCAGGCGGCGCTGCGGATCGGCGAAGCCGACTCGTGGGGGCGTTTCGGCGACCCGGTCGCCGCGACCGCCGCCCGCATCGTCGCGCGCGTGCTCACCGGGCAGGAGGATCAGGCCCCGGCGCTCGCGGGCCTCGACGACCTCGTGACGCGCTTCGACGAACGCAGCCTGCTCTACAAGGACGACGGGCCGTTCTTCATCGGAGAGCTGGCCCGCAAACGCGGCGATTACACCCAGGCGGCCCAGCAGTACGAACGCTGCATCGATCTGGCGCAGGACACATGGCCCGCAAACTGGGCCCGGTATCGGCTGGCGGAGCTCGCCGCCCAGCACGGCAAGAGTTGACGGCGGCCCGGGCCTTTCACCCGCGCGAGCCGTCGCAAGGAAGCCCATGAACGTACTCGTCATCGGCGCCGGCGGTCGGGAGCACGCGCTCTGCCGCGCTCTGGCCCGCTCGCGCGAACTCGGCCAGCTCTTCATCCTGCCCGGCAACGCAGGCACCGCGCGACTGGGCACCAACGTCCCGGGCGACCCGTGCAACATCGCGCTGGCCGTCGAAGTCGCGCGGCGGGAGTCGATCGGCCTGACCGTCATCGGGCCGGAAGAGCCGCTCGCACTGGGGATGGCTGATGCCCTCGAAAAGGCCGGGTTGCGCGTATTCGGCCCGCACGCCTCGGCCGCCCGGCTGGAAGCGGACAAAGTGTTCGCGAAGCAGCTCATGCGGCAATACGCCGTGCCGACCGCAGAAGCCCGGACTTTTAAGGACTTCCGGCTGGCCCACCAATACATCGAGACGCGCGACGAGCCGGTGGTCGTGAAGGCGGCCGGCCTGGCCAAGGGGAAGGGCGTGATCGTATGTAACGACCCGTCCGATGCGATCCTCGCGGCCGAGGACATGCTCGTAAAACGGAAGCTCGGCAGCGCCGGCGCGACGATTGTGGTCGAGGAGCGCCTGCTGGGCCGCGAGGCCTCGCTGCTGGCGGTTGTGGACGGCCACACGTCCTATCTGCTGGAGCCGGCGCAGGACCACAAGCGTCTGCGCGACGGCGACGAGGGGCCGAACACCGGCGGCATGGGCGCCTTCTGCCCATCGCCGCTCATCGACGCGGAGACGCTGGGCCAGATCGAGACGCAGATCCTGGTGCCGACGCTCGATGCGCTCGTGCATGAGAACATCCCCTACCGCGGCGTGCTCTACCTCGGCCTGATCATGACCACGGCCGGGCCGCGCGTGCTGGAGTTCAACTGCCGCTTCGGCGACCCCGAGACGCAGGCCATCCTGATGCGGCTGCGGTCCGACTTCCTCGATCTGCTGAATGCGGCCGTTGACGGCGGGCTGGAGGACGCCGAGGTCGCGTGGGACCCGCGGCCCGCCCTCTGCGTCGTAATGGCCTCGGGCGGCTACCCGGACAAGTATGAAACCGGACTCCCCATCGCCGGCGTGCCGGAGGACAGCGACGACGTCGTTGTAGATCACGCCGGCACGCGTTATGAAGGCGATCAGGTCGTGACCGCCGGCGGACGCGTGCTCGGCGTCACGGCGCTGGGCGAAACGCTGGCCGACGCGCGCCGCCGCGCCTACGACGTGGTTTCACAAATCCACTTCGAGGGCGCCCAGTACCGAACCGACCTCGGCGCCGCTACGTAGCGTCGGTGCCGCCAACGGTAGCGGCCGGCGCCTCGCCGGCCGTGGCATCGCACCCAGCCCCGGTAGCGTCGGCTTCCCGTGGCCGACGTAGAATGCGTCACGCGTGGCTCTCGCGGCAACCCGTCGTGCGCCCCCACAGGAGGCGACACCATGTTCGGCATATTCGAGTTCTTGATCTACGTGCTGCTGGGGTTCTTCTACCTCTTCACAACGGGACGCGTGCCGTTCGGCAGTGCCTAGTCGATCGGCATGAAAAGGGGACATCACTCATTTCTCGCTTCCTTTCCTCGCTTCCTTTCGCGGTCGGCCGACGCCGTGCAGCGTGAACTCCAACCCCAGCCGACGGGCGGTCGCACGCACCCACCCTTCGTCACCCAACGGTCGCCCGCGATTGACGCTGGTGCGCAGCTCCTCGAGCTCGTCTGCGGCGACCGATTGGTTGACGAGCGCGGACCAGCGGCGTGGGCGGTCCACCGGCCACGCGGCGAGCGCGAAGTCCTTGCCGCCCATCTGTCGAGCATACAGGCCGCCCCACTGCCATTCTTCGGCACACCTCGCCAGCCGCGCCCGGACCGCATTGGCCTCGACATAGCGGCATAGCCGGAGGAAGTACACCTCGTCCTGCACGGGGAAGCTCTTGAAGCGCCCCTGGTAAAGATGCCCGCCGCCGCGCGTCTGGTAATGCTCGTGATGGCGGCGTACATGCGTGACGCCAATCCAGCCAAGCAGTCGGCCGAGGGCTTGGTCGGTCTGCGGACGTAGCACGAGGTGCCAGTGGTTGCTCATCAGGCAGTATGTGAAGAGGTCCACGGGATAGCGTGCTAGGCCCTCCGCGAGCACACGCTCGAAAGCGTCGAAGTCCGCGGGCTTGCGAAACAGTTGCAACCCGGCGTTGGCGCGGTTCAAGACGTGGTAGGTCAGCTCCGCCTCAATGGCTCGCGCTGTTCGTGGCATGCGGCTAGCGTAACGAGGCGGGCGCCGGCCGTAAATCAGTGATGTCCCGTTTTCTCCCCCGCCGTAACAGGTACCCCGCGTGCGCGCCGGTGGACGGATCGTGTAGCATGGCAACGCGGGGCACCGTGGCTGGGCGTTCCCCGCTCCCTTGCCCGGCTGCTCGCATGACGCGGGGCCGCGCTCACCCCTTCGCGCGCCCCTCCTCCTTGATCTGCCGGTGCAGCTTAAACAGCTCCTTGAACGCCCGCAGGATGACCTTGAGATTCGCCCCCGTCTGACTGCCGGCGATGCGCGAATAGTGGTGCACGCCCACCTGCGCGATCCGCAGCTTCAGGTTGCACGCCTTGGCCAGCATCTCCGTGTCGATCAACGCCCCCTGGCTATGCAGCTCGATCGCCTCGATGAACGTCCGCGGATAGACCTTGAACGCGCAGTCGATGTCCTTCAACCCGATGCTGAACAGCATGTTCACCAGGGTCGACCACGCAAACGCGTTGGCCTTCCGCATGAACGAGTCCTGCCGGTCCAGCCGGTAGCACGAAATCACGTCGTGCGTCTCCAGGAGCGGCAGCAGGCCCGGCAGCTCCTTGAAATCAAACTGCCCGTCGCCGTCGGTGTAGAAGATCCAGTTCTTCGTCGCCTCGCGAAACCCGCGAATCAGCGCCCCGCCGTAGCCCCGGTTCGGCTTGTTGTGCACGGCCCGCACCTCGGGGATCTCGGCGGCCAGCCGGTCCGCGATCTCCTCCGTCCGGTCGCGGCTGCCGTCGTTCACGATCAGGACTTCGAGGTCCGCGGTGATCTGGCGTCCGACCTCCACGGCCGCGCGCGTCACCCGCTCGACGTTGGCCTCCTCGTTGTAGCACGGATAGAAGATGGTCAGCGAAAACGGCTTGAGCGGCGGACGTTCCATGAACGCGGCCTCCTGTCCCGACTCAATCTACTGGCCGGCGACCAACGCTGCAACGCCGGCCAGCTTGTGCGCGTGCCGGTTCATCCGTACCATCATTTATCGTGACCAAGCCGGAGCAAAATGCAGCCGTCGCGGTGCTCCGCACCTGGCTGCGCAACGAGCGTCGGCTGGGGGTTCCGCATTATTGCGTCCAGCCCGCGCCGCCGCGGGCGCAGCAGACGGCGAGCGGCCCGGTGG
>PMMM01000073.1:231-10516 GCA_003162245.1 Phycisphaerales bacterium | reverse complement strand
CCCGTCCCCAGCGGCTGCCAGCTCGTGCCGCTCCAACGCGCGATGCCGTGAGCGCTGACGCCGCCCGCCGTGCTGAACTGGCCGCCCGCAATCAACTCGCCGTTGTAGACCGTCAGGGCAAGAACATGGTCGTTCATCCCCGTCCCCAACGGCTGCCAGTTCGTGCCGTCCCACCGGGCGATGTGGTGCGCAATCACATCCCCGGCAATCGTGAATTCACCCCCGACCACCAACTGCTCCGGCTCCGGCCCGGGCCCGTCGGGGTCCCACATGGCCGTAGCGGACACCCTGCCATCTGTACCCGGCAGCCCCTGCCCCGGCCCATACAGCCACTCCGGCGTGCAATCGGCCCACGCGATCCCGCCCGCCGCCCCCAGTACGAGGGCGACAACAACCAGCTTGCTCATCCGACGTGTTTCGCTCACGGCCCGTCCTCCCAAGGCATGCTCTGCCATCTAGATCGGCCGCACAGCGCACTTGATCCGATCCTGGCCCTTAGCGCTCTCGGTTGAGGGCGCACGACGATGGCTCGGGCGCCTGCGCGCCGATGCACGACCGCCCCCAACTCCGTACATATATAGATACGGACACAGCCCGTGTTGCCCACAGAAAAAGGCCGGGCTTTGCCGAAATACCAGGAGCCGCCCGGCCCAGCTTATCCAACGCGCGGCGCACGGGGCCGTGACGGCGCACGTGTGCCGCGGCCCACAACGCAGCGCGTCACCGGTTTTCGCGGTACGCGAAGGCGTGTCAACCGCCTGAACCTCACACGCCCCGCCCGAACGATCGAACCGCCACGCATCGACGCACCCGCCGGGCGCGCGATACACTCCGCGATCATGGGAATCGTGGCCCACGGCGTAGACCTCGTGCACTGCCCCCGCATCGCCCGTGTCTGGCAGCAGCACGCCGAGCGCTTCCTGCGCCGCATCTACACTCCGACCGAGCGGGCGTACTGCCTGGACTGCAAAGACCCCGTCATCCGCCTCGCGGGCCGTTTCGCTGCCAAGGAGGCCGTTATGAAGCTCCTCGGCACCGGCTGGCACGGCGGCGTCGAGTGGACCGACATCGAGACGTTGCCCGATCCGCTCGGCAAGCCGCTCGTCACCCTCCGCGGCCGCACCGCCGACCTCGCCCGCACGCTCGGCATCGAGCACGTGCTCGTCTCCATCTCCCACAGCGGCGAATACGCCCTCGCGTCTGCGATCGGGGTGACGTAAGCGATGCGCGGCGGTGAACAAGTCGTCTTCCGGAGGCGGCGGATGCGCCCCAGAAAACCTGCCGTGACGCCCGAACCCGCCCCCCGCCGCCGGCGTACAGCTTCTGAGCAAGCGGGAGTGCGCGCTCACGGCGGCAGATTGACAGCGGGATGCTAGTGCGTAAAGTCACCATGTTTGCGACTCGGCCCCGCGTCTCGCAGGCCGGTCCACGGTCGCCCGGCGGAATGCAGCGGTGAAATATGCCACATGAACATTTGTCGGTGACAGCGGAAACCGGACGCGCGACGGCCAAGCTGATCGCCACCATGCTCGGCGGGATGCTGGTGCTGGCGTCCTTCCTGGCCGCCTGGCTGTTTCGCGGCCCGGACGGGGCCGAGGCCGGTGCGTTCTATCGCGACACGCTGGCGGGCCTCGGCGCCCTGCTGCTCGCCGTACCGCTTTGGTGGCACGCCCTGAAGGCCCTGTTCAGCGGGCACCTGCACATGGACGAGCTGGTCGCCCTCGCCATCCTCGCCGCGATGGCCACCGGCGAGTACCAGACGGCCGGCGTCGTCGCGTTCTTCCTCCTCCTCAGCATCCTGATTGAAACGCGGACCGCCCTCGGGGCCCGGGCCGCGATCGAAGGCATCGTCCGCCTCACGCCCACCAAGGCCCGCCGCCTGCTCCAGGACGACAGCCAAGAAGAGGTCGAAGCCCACGCGCTGCGCCGCGGCGACCGCGTCCTGGTGCTCCCCGGCGACAATATCCCCGCTGACGGCCGCATCATCGACGGCCATTCGACCATCAACGAGGCCAACGTCACCGGCGAGTCGCTGCCCGCCGAAAAGGCGGTCGGCGACGAGGTTTTCGGCGGTACCAGTAACGTCACCGGCGCCCTCCGCATCGAGGTCACCAAGGTCGGCCACGATACGACTCTCGGCCGCGTCCGCGACCTGATCCTCGAGGCCGAGCGGACCAAGATTCCCCTCATGCGCCTCATCGACCAATACGCCGCCTGGTACACGCCCGTCACGCTCATGATCGCCGGCGTCGTGTGGTTCTTCACCAAGGACATGAACAAGACGATTGCCCTGCTCGTCATCGCCTGCCCCTGCGCGCTGATCCTGGCGACGCCGACGGCGATCGTCGCGGCCCTCTCCGCCGCCGCCCGCCTCGGTGTCTACATCAAGGACGTCTCGAACCTCGAATGGGCGCGCAAGCTGACGGCGGTCGTCTTCGACAAGACCGGCACGCTGACGACCGGCGAGCTGGCCGTCACGCGGCTCATGCCCGCCCCGGGGGTCGATGCCGCCGAGCTCCTTCGCACCGCGGCGTCCGTCGAGCGTCTCAGCCGGCACCCGGTGGCCCGCGCGATCGTGGCGGTGGCCGAGAAAGCGCGCGTCAGCGTCGAGGAGGCCGCCCAGTTTGAGGAAGTGTCGGGCAAAGGCGTGCGGGGGCTGCTCAACGGGCAACCCGTGCTGATCGGCCGGCGAACGTGGGTGACGGAGCGCGGCGCGGACCTGTCCGCCCTCAGCGACGAAAAGTACGCCGAGCCCGAGGGGTTAAGCACGCTCTACGTCGTTCGCAACGGCCGCTGCCTCGGCTGGGTGGGGCTGGAAGATCGCACGCGGCCGGAGGCCAGGCAGGCGCTCGACGAGTTGCGGGAGCTGGGCGTTCGCGACCTCATCATGGTGACGGGGGACCGCTGGTCGGTGGCCCGCCGCGTCGCCCACGAGATGGGCTGCTCGGACGTGCAGGCCGAAGTGCTGCCGCAGGACAAGCTCGCGCTGGTCGACGCGCTGAAGGCCAAGGGCCACACGGTCGCGGTGGTGGGCGACGGGGTGAATGACGCCCCGGCGCTGGCCGCCGGCAACCTGGGGATCGCCATGGGCGCCGCCGGCAGTGACGTCGCCATGAACAGTGCCAGCGTCGCTTTGATGAGCAGCGATTTGCGCCGCCTGCCGTTCCTGGTCAGCCTCTCGCGGGCGACCACGCGCGTCATCTGGCAGAATTTGATCCTGGGTATTTCGTTCATTCTCGTCGTCGAGGTCGCGATCGTCTTCGGCAAGGTTCACCCGATGCTGGCCGCCCTGCTTCATACGCTGTCGTCGGCGGCCGTCGTCCTCAACAGCGCCCGGATGGTTCGCTTCGGCGAGCAGGTCGAATCGCACGTGCCCGGTGCCCGGACGGCACCGACCGCCGCGCAGGGCCGCGTGGCGCTGCAGCCAGTCTGACCCGTAGAACAGGTGACAACGTAGCCAGGTAGCACAACGTGCCCCGAGGTTTCGCCAGACAGAACGGCCATCCTGGATTTTGGATTATGGATTTTGGATTTCGGATTGGGCGCATCTTGCCCAACCTCGAATCCGCAATCCAGAGTCTCCGATTGCGCCGTCTAGTCCACTTCGCGTGTCTGGAACAGCGCCACCCCCAGGCCCAGGATGCCCAGCGCATAGAGAACCGAGTACAGCGCGACCTGCACCACGTGTGCACCCGGAATCGTGTGCTCTTGTGTCAACGCGTCGCCCGCCCAGAAGAACTGGAAGTTCGGCGCGGCCGCGTACAGCACCTTGTAGAACCAGGCCGTACCCGCCTCGGCGGGTCGCCCCAGGTAATAGTCCGACAGCAAGCCCACCACGTATACCCCGGCGCACAAGAGCAGCGTCAGCACCTGGCTGAAGCGCGTGGCCAGCGTCACGGCAAAGGCGATCAGAATCAGCACGCCGCAGAACGTCATCGCCAGCGCGTAGGCGATCTGGAGGTCACCGAAGTCCGTGGCGGGCGACTGGATCGTCCATTCCTTGCCGACGAACAGCACGCCGACGAGCGCGAGCGTGCCCAGTGGCACGACCCACGCGGTCAAGGCCGTCGAGAAGTGCCAGCCATAGACGTAGTTCCCGAACGTCGCGGCGATCAGGCTGATCGCGACCGCCAGCGCGGAGAACACGAGTACCGGCTGATCGACCTTCTGGGCCACGGTCTCCAGCACGCCGTGGCGGATCGTCATCAGCAGCACGAGGCAGAGGAAGTAATATCCGACGAGCACCGCCCCGCACACGCCCAGGTACTTTCCGGCCAGGAACACGGGCCGGCTGACCGGTTTGGCGATGACCGTCAGCACGGTGTGGTCCTCGATCTCGCGGATGATAACCCCCGCGGCACTGAACACGCTTGCCAGCAGCCCGTACCCCAGCAGCGTTGCCAGTCCGACGTCCTTGAGCACCTTGACGTCGTCCCCGGCCTGCAGCGAGAACGCCGCCAGCGCGGGACTCAGCATCAAGAGCCCCGCCATCACCCACATCAGCACGCCGTAGATTGGCTGGCGGACCGTCTCGACGAAGGTGTTGCGGGTGATGGCCAGCAGCTTCGAGAACATGTGTGCTCGCTTGCGCCCTTGGGATCGCCTGTGCGTCGCAGGGAAAGCCGGCGGCATCCGCCGCTTCCACAGCGCGTCATTATGCCGGCGGCGCGCCGTACGAACAAGCGGAGATACGCTGCGGGGGGCAGGTGGGTTCACGAGCGATGGCCGTTGAGACGAGGTGAGCCGTGACCGAGACGACACATACGCGCAGCCGACGGGCGAGCCTGGGCGGGCTCATCCTCCAACTGGTCGCGTTCGGCGGCATCCTGGCCCTGGCCTATGCCACGCACTCCAAGGCCGCGTTCGCCCTGGCCTGGTACGTCCTTGGCGGCGTCCCCATCTGGTTCGTCAGCCTGCTGGTCTTCCGCCAGCGCGAGTTGGCCGCCCTCGAAGCCCTCGACCTCGAAGAGCTGCGTCGGGAACGGCAGGCCACGGGCGGCGGCGAGGCGATGTTCGGCGAAGAAGGGGCGATCGGCCTGGCCTTTCGCGTCGCCGAGGCGCGGCTGCGCTGGATGCAGCGCTGGCTCGTCCCGGGCTTCGGGTTGGCTGCGGCTGCATACCTGGCCCTCGTGGGCATCCTGCTCTGGCGGCACCTGACGATCGTAAGCCTGACCATCGGCAGCGAAGGCTGGGGCGCGCTCGACAACGTCCCATTCGCCATGGTCGCACTTGGGGCCGCGATGGTCGTCACGTTCCTGCTCTCGCGCTACACCTCCGGCATGGGCCGCGTGGCCGAATGGCACCTTCTCCGCGGCTGCGGCGCCTACATGCTCGGCAACGTGCTCGTCATCATGGCCCTGATGATCTGCCTCGGCGTGGCGCAGTACACGGGTGCCGGGACCTGGGAACAAACCCTGGCCTACGTCATCCCGGTCCTGATGGTCATCCTCGCGATCGAGACGGCCATCAACTTCGTGCTCGACGTCTACCGGCCGCGAGCCGCGGGCGTTGAGCCGCGGGCCTGCTTTGACAGCCGGCTGCTCGGCCTGATCGCCGAGCCGGGCGGAATTGCCTCGTCGGTCGCCGACGCACTCAACTACCAGTTCGGCTTCCAGGTCTCGCACACGTGGTTCTACCAGTTGCTGGAGCGGGCGTTTGTGCCGCTGCTCGCGGCCGGGGCCGTCGCCCTCTGGCTCCTGACCTGCCTCGTCGTCGTTCAGCCTTACGAGCGCGTCATCGTCGAACGCTTCGGCCGGCAACTGAACGCGGGTGGGGCGACCGGCACGCCGCCGCCGCTCGAGCCCGGGCTGCACTTCAAGCTGCCCTGGCCGATCGACGTGGCCCAGACGTTCAACACCGGGCAGTTGCACCAGATCAGCATCGGCTGGGACGAGTTTACGGCCGAGCCGAATTACGCCGGCGATGCCAAGACCGTGTTGCTGTGGACGGATCAGTCGCACCTGGGGTTGGAGCACTTCGACTTCCTGATCAGCCCGGGTCAGCCGCCCGGCGGAAATCCCGAAAGCCGCGCCACGTCGGCGCCCGCTGAGGCGGAGGGCGCGCCCGGCAACGCCGCCCCCGTCCACACCATCCGCATGGAGGTCGCGGTCCAGTACCGCATCCGCGCAGACCGGCTCGACCGCTACGCGCGGGTGATGAACGACCCGAACGGGGCCATCCGCGACATCGCGTGGGAGGAACTGGTCCGCTACAACGCCTCTTCGACCGCCGATTTCCTGATGGGCCGCGACCGGACGCAAATCTCCGAGGAGCTGCGCCGCCGCATCTCCGAGCGTGTCCGCGACATCGGCCTGGAGGTCATCTGTGTGGCGGTCACGAACGTGCACCCCGAGATGTCGGTCGCGCAGTCGTACCGCGAGGTGATCGGCGCCGAGCAGCAGAAGGTCGCCGCCATCCGCGAGGCCCGCGTAACCGAGGAACAGCGGCTCTCCGCGGCGGCCGGCGACGCCCGCCGGGCCCGCGCCATCGCGAAGGCCACCGTGCGGGCCCGCGAGGCCACCGAACGCGCCAACACCGCCTCACAGGCGCTCCGCGCTGCCGACGAGGCGATCGTCGGTCCGCTGGCGACCCGGCTGGCGGAGTCCGCCGCGTTGTTCCACGATCAAATCGCCGCCGCGGCGCGCCTGGACGATGCCCGCGAGGTGCGCGAGCAGGTCGACGAGGACTATGCGCTCGGCCTCGGCCAGACCGCCGGCGCGCAGGAACGGGCCGCGCAGGCGGTGCGTGCAGCGGAAACCCAGTATCAGGCCGCCGACGGGGCGCTGGAGGGCGTGCTCGCGCCGTTCCGCACCGACGCCGCCCGCCGTCTCAACGCGACCCAAGTAGACGGGCTTATCGAGAGCGTCGCCGCGCGGGTCGCCGGGGCCTACTGGGAGGAGGACCTCGACCGCGAATTCAACCCCGCCCAGCTTGGCGGCGAGGCGGCGGCCAGGTTGTCCGGCGCGCTCGCCGACCGCTGGCAAACCGAGATGGGCGCGGCGGCTGAACTCGTCCGTGTCCAGAACGAGCGCGAGGCCTACCGTGCCGCCCCCGAAATCTACAAGTCCCGCCGCCTGATGGAGGTGCTCGTCGACGGCGTGAAGGACGCCCGCAAGTACTTCCTGGCCTTTGACCCCGGCAAGCGTACCGTCCGCGTGCGTTTCGTGGCCGAGGACCAGGCCGGCAGCGAGCCGATCGAATGGCGAACCGAGGAGAAGAGACCCTAGTGACGCGCGTGCCCGAGAATGTAGCGGCCGACCCCCGAGTCGGCCGTGGGTGCGGGAGGGCGACGCTCCGGCCGAGCCGCCAGGTTCATCCCGGCTCGGCGGGAGCCGCGCCCGCCCACGACCCCGAGGCAACCCGGCCGCTTTTGTGACCGCGAGGAACTGACATGAGTCGCGTATCCGTCCCGACGTTGATTATCGCCGTGCTGGTGGTCTTCATCTTGCTGACCTTCGCCTGCACGCACGAGGTGGCCTTCTACCAGGCCGCCGTCAAGGTCCGCTTCGGCCAGCCGCAGGCGATCATCACGACCCCCGGGCTCAAGTTCCGCTGGCCCTGGCCGGTCGAGATGATCGAGCGCTACGACACGCGCCTCCGCACGATGGACAGCGCGGAAACGGAGGTCAAGACCGTCGACGGCAAGAACATCATCCTGGGCATCTATGCCGTCTGGAAGATCGGCAACCCGCTGCATTTCTACACGAGCGTGCGCACGATCGCGCGCGCCGAGGAGCAGATGCGCACCCGCCTGGCCCAGGCCCAGGCCGCCGTCGTCGGCCAAAAGACCCTCGGCGACTTCGTTAACCTCGACCGCCAGCTCCTCGAGACCAACTACCGCACGATCCTCGACGAGATGCGCGCCAGCGTCGCCGAGCCGCTCAGCGCCGACTACGGCATTCAGCTCACGGAGATCGGGCTGCGGCGTATCTCGCTACCCAAGGAAGTGACGAGGGAAGTTTTCAAGAGCATGATCCAGGACCGCAAGAAACTGGCAACCAAGTACCGCGAGGAAGGCAAGTCGCGGGCCGAGGCCATCAAGGCCCGCGCCGAGGGCGACGCCCGCCAGATCCTGGCCTTCGCCGACTGGAAGGCCCAGCAGATCCGCTCCGCCGGCGTCCAGGCCACTACTCGTATTCTGGAGCAGATCAACGCGGCGGATCGCGAGTTCTTCGAGTGGCTCCGCTGGCTGGACGCCTTGAGACTCGCCCTCAAGCAGAAGACTACCATCTTCATCGACCAGACCTGGCCGTTCTTCGGCCCGTTCGTGAACCCGCCCGTGCCGGCGGAAAGCAAGCCGTAACGTCGGCCCAGTAGCGTCCGGCCTCTGTGCCTGACGAGTAGCGTCGCCCCCCCGTGGGCGACGTAGAAGGCAGAAGAGCTCGCGTATCGTCAGGCCCCCGCGCCTGACCGCAAGGTGTAACGATGGCGATCAAACACACGCACGCCCCCGAGCCCCCCGGTCTTCCGCCCGGGGTGCCGATCGATCCGGCGCAGGAATCGTTGGTCCGTGCGCTGCGGGCCAGCTTCAACATCCTGCGCGTGCTGATGATCGTGCTGGTGGTCCTCTATCTCTGCTCGGGCGTCTTTCGAGTCGAGCCGGGCCAGCAGGGTCTCGTGGCGCGCCTCGGCAAGCTCCGCGAGAATTCGGGCGAGGGCGGCGGCTACGTCTTCCAGCCCGGCTGGTATTTCTCGATGCTGCCCGAGCCCTTCGACAAGAAATTCGTCCTCACCGGGCAGGTCCAATCGCTCGTCATCACGACCTTCATGTTCAACAGCGACAAGGCCGCGACCGCCAAGAACCTCGCCGACATCCTCACGCCCAAGGAAGAGCTGCAGCCCGGCGTCGATGGGGCCATGTTCACAGGCGACCGCAACCTCTCCCACGGCCGCTGGGAGGTGCAGTACAAAATCGAAGACGCCGCCCAATTCGTCCAAAACGTCGGCGCGACGCCGGACGATGCCCAGCCGCTCCTGCAGCGGCTCGCCGAAACCGCCGTCGTCGAGGAAGTCGGCGGCCGCACCGTCGAAGAGGTCACAAGGACCGCGCTCGACAACGTGCGCGATGACGTGCAGACCCGGCTCCAAAAGGCGCTCAGCGACCTGGCTACCGGCATCAAGGTGGTCCAAGTGCTCGCCAGCACAATCGAACCCGGCGCCGTCCGCGACGCGTTTCTCGACGTCAGCCGGGCCGAGCAGGAACGCCTGGCCCTCGAGCGCGAGGCCGATGAGAAGGCGACCGAGACGTTGAACCGGGCGGCCGGGGACCAGTACGCCCAGCTCTTGCAGGCCATCCAGGGCTACGGAGCCGCCCAGTTGAGCGGGTCCGACGAAGCGACGCGCAACCAGCGTCTCGCCGCCGTCGACGCCCGCCTCACCGAAGCCGAGGCCAAGGAGGCGGGCCAGGTGGCCGTGCGGCTGCGCGACGCCCGCGCCGAGGCCAACGAGGTCCGCGAGAGGCTCCGCGGCGAATACGAGGAGTTCTGCCGCTACGTCGAGCAGCGCACCGCCCGCCCGCGCATCACCATGCTCGGCCTGTGGAACCAGATGCGCGGCGAGATCCTCGGGAACGTCGCCAACGAGATTTTCTTCGTCCCGCAGCACTCGGACCAGATTGAGATCGTCATCAATCGCGACCAGGAGCGTCTGCGCGCCCTGGACGAGCAGCGCACGCTCCAACGCCAACGTAAGGCGGCCGGACTGCCCCCATAATCGGCCTGCGCCAGTGAGGAACGATCGGATCATGCCACCCGTCATCCAAGCCGTCGGCCTGACGAAGGTCTTCCGCGACTTCTGGCGCCGCGCCCGCGTGCGCGCCGTCAGCGACCTCGACCTCGACGTGCAGTCCGGCGAGGTCTTCGGCCTGCTCGGCCCCAACGGCTCCGGCAAGAGCACCACCATCAAGATGCTCCTCGGCCTGCTGCACCCGACGCGCGGCCGCGTGTCCGTCTTCGGACGTCCGGCGGATGACGTACGCGTCAAGAGCCGCATCGGGTACCTGCCCGAAGAGTCGTACCTTTATCGCTTCCTGAACGCCCGCGAGACGCTCAACTACTACGGCGCGCTGTTTCGCCTGGACCGCGCGGCCCGCCGTCGCCGCATCGAGGAGTTGCTCGAGATGGTCGGGCTGCGCTCCGCGGCCCGCCGCCCCGTCGGCGAGTACTCCAAGGGCATGGCCCGCCGCATCGGCCTGGCCCAGGCCCTGATCAACGATCCGGACCTACTGATTCTCGATGAGCCCACCAGCGGCCTCGACCCCAAGCAGATCATCGAAATCCGCGAGCTG